>JBAYKY010000008.1:0-32824 GCA_041664385.1 Minisyncoccota bacterium | reverse complement strand
TCGACCGAAGGAAGAAGCAAATCCTAGTGGGGGCACAAAATAAAAGGATTTGAACCGTGGCCGAAATTACGAAGTAATGAGGCTTCGACCGAAGGAAGAAGCAAATCCTAGTGGGGGCACAAACGAGTGAAATATAAGAACACTGAAGAGCGTTCTTATATTTCCGAGCGCAGTGCCCTCACGGACGTACTCGTCCTGAGGGGGCACAAACGAGTGGGTTGGGTGTATTTTTCTCACAAATCGAATACAATGGTGATGATATTCGCCCCTGTAGTGAAATGGATATCACGACAGGCTTCGAACCTGTTATTGAGGGTTCAAATCCCCCCGGGGGCACACAAAGAAAATATCAAGGCATTTTTAATAACTGGCCCTTGTTTATAAGTAATAGGTAGGATTTGAACCGCGGGCCGCAGACTTCGAAGAGAAATCAAAGGTTTCGAGATGCGCCAGCATCGAAAGGCAAATCCCCCCGGGGGCACTATAATTCGGTAGAATGAAATAAGATGAAAACAAAGATTCCATTTGAAGTAGAGAATATAGCACACATTCTTTCGAATGCGGGTTTTGAGGCATATCTTGTGGGTGGGTGTCTCCGCGATGTTCTTTTGCGTGGTACACCAAAAGACTGGGATATTGCAACGAATGCAACACCAAGTGAAGTGCAGAATCTTTTCTATTCATATGGAGGGAGAACAAAAGAAGACCCCGCAACGGTGTATGAAAATACATTTGGCACGGTGGGTATTAAAACGGAATCAGAAGACGAGACACTTAAAATTATTGAGGTGACTACATTTCGTATTGAAGGAAAATATACGGACATGCGTCATCCTGATGAGGTGAAATTTGCAAAGACTATTGAGGAAGACCTCAGTCGTCGAGATTTCACGATGAATGCAATCGGATTAAAACTTGGATTCAAAAATAAAAAACTTGAGACAGGAGATATTATTGATCCTTTTGATGGAGCGAGCGATTTAAAGAAAAAACTGATTCGTACGGTAGGGGACCCCCATCATCGGTTTCAAGAAGATGCGTTGCGTCTTATGCGTGCAGTTCGTTTTGCGGCCCAGCTTGGATTTGAATTAGAGCGCGGCACTCGTGAGGCAGTGCGTGAAAATGCAGGTCTTCTTGAAGCAATTGCAAAAGAACGCGTGCGTGATGAATTGGTAAAGCTTATTATGACGCCACGCGCCGCGGAGGGGATTATTCAGATGGAAGATTTAGGTCTTTTGAAATTTGTTATTCCCGAATTGCGCGAAGGAATCGCATGTGGACAGAACAAGCACCATATCTATACAGTATTTGATCACAATGTGCGGGCATTAAATTACACCGTAGAGAAAAATTATTCACTTGTGGTTCGTTTGTCATCGTTATTGCATGATGTGGGGAAGCCACGGACCAAGCGGGGAGAGGGGGCCGATTCAACATTTTATAATCACGAAGTAGTGGGTGGGAAGATGACGCTCAAAATAATGGACAGACTCCACTTCTCTAAAACTATCACTGAGGATGTGGCCCATCTCGTGCGATGCCATCTCTTCTATTACAACGTAGGTGAGGTAACAGAAGCGGGAGTACGTCGTTTTCTGAGTCGTGTAGGATTGGAATATGTGGATGATCTTTTGAAGGTGCGCGAAGCAGATCGTATCGGTTCTGGCGTGCCCAAAGCATTTCCTTATAAATTGCGCCATCTTCTCTTTATGATTGAGAAGGTGAAAAATGATCCGATAAGTCCAAAAATGGTGAAATTAAATGGCAGCGAGCTCATGGAACTTCTTTCTATTCCCCCAAGTAGGAAAATTGGATACATTCTTTCAATATTACTTGAAGACGTAATAACTGACCCAGCAAAAAACGAAAAAGAGAGTCTTATTGTTCGCGCAAAAGAACTTAATCTTCTTTCAGATGTAGAACTTGCGGCAATGGCAGAGAAAGCAAAAGAACAAAAAGAGGAGTTTGAATCTGGAGTTGAAGAAGAGATGAAGAAGAAGTACTATGTGAAATAGTGAAGGTGTCCACTCGGGCTGTAACCAGTAAGAATGGTTTCATCCCGGGCGTTCGGACAAAATGAACTCGCTGTTCATTTTGCCCCTCACTTCGGGCTGTAAGCGAAGACGCTTGCACCCCTCGTTCCGTAGAAATCATATAATAAAATTATACGATTCTACTCCACTCGGGCTGTAGTATACCGGTAGTACGTACGCTTCGGGTGCGTATAGACTGGGTTCGATTCCCAGCAGCCCGACAAAGAAAAATACCCGTAAGGGTATTTTTGTCGGGATGAGGAATCGAACCGCGGGCCGCAGTCCGCGAAGAGTGGACGAAGGTTTCAAATTTCTTCCGAAATTTGAGGCGATTCCCAGCAGCCCGACTGAGCGAAGGCGATGCTTCATCTGACGCCTCGTCACCCTATCGAGGGTTGCTATTGCACTCAAAGTACAACGCAGCGTTGGGTGCGAGGGAGGTACCAAACACAGCAGTGTTTGTGTGCAAGATAATAACAAAAGAGAATCCAAACAGATCCTCTTTTGTTATTAGCTGTGGTAAATAAAGAGCTTTTCAACTAAATGGTACGTAATAATATTCAAATAGTTGTATTGTGTTAGAATTAAAATGACTAAATGGCGAAACACATTTCAAAATTCGGTTTTATTTTATTTATAGTCATATTTCTTTTTTTGACACAAAATACAGAAAGGAGGAGTACTGAGTTTGTTGCAAAAGCCGCATCGCTTAATGCAATTCCTAAATATTGTTTAGGAGGATGGGAAAGTCCAATGAATGCTGCTGGGCAACCTGATGTGTCTACTGACAGAGGAAGCGAATTTACATCGGAAAATTCCGCAATTCTCTCACAAAAATCAGCACAACTCTTTTGTGGTATTTTTGAATCCGATGATAGGTCGTCATCTCCTACCCGTGCAATCCTCCATTTTTCATGGAGAATGGATTTTGTTGCTCATGAAGATGCGGATGCAAAATTATGGCAAGAAAATATTGCAAGTTCGACTGAGTTTGTGTATGAATCTAGTCCGACATCCACGCCAACCTCATCTCAATCCACGGTGAATAAGGTGTCAGATATAGATACTTCTTCAACTGCTATAACAAGTATGGATAGTGGTGTAGAAATGGCGTCCTCAAGTTCCTCAAGCACTTCTCCGATTTTAATAAATGAGGTGCCCGTCTCGCAATCTCAGATAACCGAATCTACTTCAACGCCCGCAGTGAGTAATGATGTTCCTGCGCCTGCTGCTGCATCCACAACCCCTTCCGAAATTTCTCCTTCGGTTGCCACAACGAGTGCTACGCGCTCTTGGTATGAAACAATGGCCTTGATGTTTACTCACAAGGCATTTGCAGAAGATGTAATTCCTCATGCACAGCCCGACTTTCTCGAAGTAATGTATGCAGTTGATGGAAAAAATTGGAAGAGTATTGGAAAAGTAAATGAATCAAATTGGAGAGACACTACAATAGATGTTCCTGTCACCTCATGGGAGGAAATAGACAGATTACAGATTGAGCTTGTGCCACTTTTCTCTGTTGATTCACCAACTATCTTCGTGGATGGCATGTGGATTCAAATTCAGCACGAAAATTCACTTCTCGGCGCTATAAAAGGAGGCGCATCTGCGGTTGTAGACTTCACGCAGAGCACTTCAGAAGTGGTCAATAATGCAATAGATTCAGCAATAAGCGCAGTGACCGATGTGGTAGCGAATATTGCAAGCCCTCAGGCGTCTTTAAAAGATACGCAAGTTATTGTGCAAACTGCGCCGCAGCAAGAAGAGCAAAAAAAACCTAAATTTAATTTTGGTATTGGGGGAGATATCCCTCTTGCTACGAGAATAATGCCGTGGGTGCGGAGTAATGAACAAAAAGAGGATAAGGGAAATAATGTGCAAAGAATTCCTACGCTCACATCTGACCCAATACACAATGCATTTACCATATCGGGAAGTTGTTCGAAGCCGTATTTTGTAATTCTTGTGTTTGCAAATCAAAGCGATTATTTGAATGATCCTTCGCGCGCTGTTATTAATCGTGCGGGGCTGTGTGTAAATAGCTCTTTTTCGTATCAATTGAGGAGCGAAGATTTTCCACAAAATTTACCCGATGGAATATATTACGCGGTTGCGGGGGAAGAGGGTGTGAGTGAATCTTGGCAGCCCCATTCCGCAATATATCCTATTACTATTAGTCGAATAGCATCATCGACAAATCCCTAATCAGTATGAAATCAAAATCGTTACATCAAGCCAATATTGTTTTTCTCTTTGCAGATACCTATTCTTTTATACCGGAGAATGTGGAATTTAATTCACTTTTTGGAGGAAAAGAAGCGGTGGGGATAAATTTTATGGATGATCCCGCAATTCGCACAAAAATAGTAGATGCGCCGAGAGCAGGGTTGCAAGTAGTGTGGGAAGGAACGCGATTGCGCATTGAAGATAAGAACGCCATTGAACCAAAAGAATCAAAACTCGTTTCAGAGGCAATTCGTATATATCATGCACTTGTGCCAAAAAATGCCCCGCTTCGAGGGCTAGGATTTAATTTTGATGTTATATTTCAATTTGATGATGTGATACGCATGCAGGATATGTTTTCCATGCTTGCACCTGGAGCACTTTTACTCGATGAGGGGCTTATGGATTTTGGGTGGCAATGGACTGTAATGTCTAAGGACTCAAAACAGCTCACGCGCTATTTTATAAAAATTGCAGCGCCATTAGAGCTTATGATGCACGTGAACTACCACTATTCAGTAGACCATTTACTTGATGAAAAAGAAATCATGATGCGTCACAAAGTCGGTTATGAAGAGCTTGGTGGAATTGTCGACAGATTTAATCTGCATTAATACGATAAATGTCCATTCAAGATGACAAAGTAATATTCGATATGCCGAGAGCAAAGCGGAGCCTCGCATTTTTCTTATTTCTTGGTGTACTTGAGATGGTTTTTTCATTTTTCCTATACTTCTCTCTTGCGGGACGTATTTTTGCTCCACACCAATCGGAAGCGGCGCCAGGCATTCCAAATCTTATCTCATTTCAAGGAAGACTGACCGATACGTCAGGCAATCCTCTTGGCGGTACGGGCACCCCCTATTGTTTTAGATATTCGGTGTATGATGCACAGGCAGCAGGAAATAAATTGTGGCCGGCAGGAACACCAGGGACTTCTACCACAACTGTGGTTGACGGAGTATTTAGTGATCAGATAGGGCGCGTAGACGCCTTGGATTATGACTTTATTTCTACTTCAACAATTTTTTTACAAGTAGATGTAAATACGGTAGCTTCAACTTGTTCTGGTTCATGGGAACCTCTCACACCTCGCCAGCAACTTACTTCATCCCCGTATGCACAGTCCTCGGAAAATATTTATGGGAATGCAATTCGTACACCGACGAGTACTAAGGTGCAAATTGGCACGGGCGCTGGTGTTGCGTCGGGGCAGACACTTTTTTCACTCGATGTGATAAATATTGGTGAGTCTATTGGAGGCACTTGCAACAGTAACAATGGTACGATGTGGTATAACTCAGCTTTGAGTCGCTCACTCGTGTGTGAGAACAATGTTATTAGTGTACTTTCAAATTCTTCAACAACAATTGCAGGAATTGGTACGAATGCTACTGCGCCAATTACCGCGGGTAATATTGTATTTTCAAATTCCAATGGTGTCTCATTTGGTCAAAATGGCTCTACAATTACGGCGAGTGCAGCGGGAGGCGGGGGAGGTGGTTATGCATTGGATGATTTTGCGAATATAAGTTGGCGCGGTTTTATTACAAACGTAACTAATATGACTGCAATTTCTCAGCGCCCTATTTTTGTGCCATTCGTTCTTCCTGGCTCTATTACATGGAATCAGATGGAACTTGAGGTGAGTCGTGTAACTTCAGGATCAAATCTTTTCACCGCGCAAATCGGACTCTATACATATGTAAATGGAACGCAGATTAGTCTTCTTGGTTCATTGCAAAATACGTATAGTGGTACAAATACCGCGAGTCAGTCTGGTGTCCGTAGAATTATATTAACTGGTATGCAATCTCAAGGGACGACACTTAGCCCTGGTATATATGTACTTGGACTTAATTTTAGTGCTGCAGCAACCGCATCAATGAACTACTCGCTTCGCGGTGGGCAGACCATAGGACCGGCGGTAGGTAATATCGGACCGGGCGCTAATGCATATACCACCGCGTCTTCACAACTTTCCTCGCTCGCAATACATAGATTTTTAGGTAGATACTCTGCGACTTCAGGTGCATTTCCCGCCTCTGTAGGATTCAATCAGGTGCAGCAGTATACCAGTGGTGCGGCTGTGTATTTCCATATACAATCTACATAATATGAAACCACAGATTGTAATAGAAAATCTTTCTGGGTATCACAATACTAATCCACAAACCACAACTCGCATTATGCAAGGTGGAGGATATCGTGATCTTTCCACAATTTGCATCATTCCTACAAAGGGTGTTATTCCGGCAAAAGTGGTGCAAGCTTGGATGGCAATAATTCCACCAATGAATCAGAAGTTTATTCGTGTATTTGCTATTCAAATGGAGGTGGGCGAAGCATATGAGGAGATGATTGCCCAAATATTATCACATCCTGATCTTTCTAAATGGAAATATATTTTGACGCTTGAAGAAGATAATATGCCACCGCCCGACGGTCTTTTAAAATTGTACGAGAACATAGATTCGTATGCTGCAGTAGGCAGTCTTTATTGGACGAAGGGTGAAGGTGGGCAACCTATGATTTATGGCGAGGGGAAGGATAACGATATTCATTTTCGTCCGCAACCTCCTTCTAAGGATA
Organism: Minisyncoccota bacterium; assembly: GCA_041664385.1. Taxonomy (GTDB): domain Bacteria; phylum Patescibacteriota; class Minisyncoccia; order UBA6257; family GWB1-50-10; genus CAIKKG01. The sequence goes on along the minus strand of JBAYKY010000008.1, from coordinate 25,970 downwards.
TTCAGGAGTGTGATGGATTGGGAATGGGATTCACGCTGTTTCATACGGAGCTATTTAAAGATTCGCGCATTGAGCGCCCATGGTTTAAAACCCTTCAGGAATTTACACCATATCAAGGGGCAAGGGTGATGACGCAAGATCTTTATTTTTTTGAAAAAATACGAAAACTTGGTTACAAGGTTGCGTGTGACACCAGAATTAAGGTCGGACATTATGACGTTGAGCAGGATGTAGTGTGGTAATATTCAGAGATGGCTAAATGGAAGGGTCTAATAATAGTTGGTTTGTTAATTTTTGGGACTACAATTGGAGCATTTGTTGTTTCAAATTTTTCTCCTAAGAGTGTTACTACGAATATTCCTCTTGTGGTTCCACAAATGAGTATTGATGAAAAACTTAGCAAGTTTAATTTTTTAGATGCCACAAAAGTTTTGGACCTTAAGAAGCATTATATTGTTGATTTTAGTGATTTAAAAAAAGAATTGTTGAAGGAAAGGGAAAAACAATCCTTTAAATCATACATATATTTTAGTTATTTAAATAACAACGCATGGGTTGGTCTGGGAGAGCGTGATGGATTTTATGCCGCAAGTTTGGTAAAGGTGCCACTTGCAATGGCAACGTACAAAGCAATTGAAGACGGCAGACTCACGCTTGATGTTAAGTACACGATTACAAAAGACGACATTGATGATGGTTTCGGGGATCTTTACAAAGATGGACTTGGGAAAACCCTAACCGTAAAAGAGCTTGTTGATACAATGCTTATACATTCCGACAACACTGCAAAAAATTCCATTCAGAGTATTTTTTCAAAGCTTGGGGTAAGCGATCCGATGGACGATGTGTATGCTAACTTAGGGTGGGATTTTTTGCCGAGCATAGAAAGTGGAGGGGATCCGACGAGAGATCAGAATTATCGCCAGATAAGCACCAAGGTGCTTTCCAATATGTTTTTAGCGCTTTATAGTGGTACCTACCTATCTTTAGAACACTCACAATCCATCTTGGTGGATCTTGCTGCAACCCCATTTAATAAGCAGATTGATGCCGGTGTTCCTGTGGGAGTTTCTGTTGCGCATAAGATAGGCGTCTCTATTCCTGATAAAACATTTTCTGATTGCGGAATTGTGTATGCACCAAACAGAAACTATATTTTGTGCGTAGGAGTTGTGGGCGTTGATGAGGCGGGAGCAAACAATTTTATTTCTAATATTTCCAAGACGGTATATCAATATGTGATTAATAACTAACTATGAAACTTGATATTGCATGTGGCCAGAATAAACAGAAAGGATTTATGGGAGTGGATATTGCGCCGGGTCCTGGCGTAGATTTTGTGTGGAACCTTGAAAAATATCCATGGGAACCGTTTAAAAACGATACATTCGATGAAATTTATGTGAGTCACTATGCTGAGCATACGTTGGACCTCATGAAGTTTATGAATGAGGTGTGGCGTATTTCTGCAGACGGAGCGAAGGTTACTATTGTAGGTCCTTATTACACCTCAATTCGCGCATGGCAAGACCCCACGCATACACGCACCTTATCCGAAGCAACTTGGATGTATTTCAACGAAGAGTGGCGAAAAGCAAATAAGTTAGATCACTATCCAATCACGTGTAATTTTTCTGTAGATAAGATGGTGGTGTTTTTCAATCCTCCTTGGGATAAGAAATCGGAAGAAGCGCGCCAGTTTGCACAGCAACATTATTTCAATGTGGTATCCGATATCTATGTAGAATTAAAGGTTGTTAAATGAGGATACATACAATAAAAAAAGAATATCGAATACTTGCACTTGCGATTGTGATGTTTGGTGCAGGCGCATTATTTTTTTTCTATGACAAGGCACAAATGGTAAAAGTGGCAGAAGTGCATCGCACGGGACAGGAAGATTCCAATCAAACGATTGAACAACCGATATTAAAGAATATGCCCTTACCGAGTACATTCAAACTATTCTCTTATGTTCCCAATGGGGACATACCAGAAGTAAGTGATGTGTGTCACGACGCATATATAGCAGTACTCCTATTTAAGGCGAATCTCGACTATCGAAAAGATGCAGCACGCGCATCATTTAATAGGGCATTTGCGTGTGTTGCGGGGCAGTCATTTCATTTCGCATTTTCCGAGAATGATAAAAAAGATTTTTTAGCGGGTGAGTATTATAGTATCGTGGCAGACGAGGGGAGAGAGGGTGCGTGGTATAATCCAAGATAATGACTTCTCGCATACGTTGGATATATAGGTCATTCACGGTGCTGTGTGTTGTATTTTTTGTATATTGCACCGTATTTCCTGCGGCATTTGCTTCTGATGCCTCATCAACAACTTTTTATGTGCGACAGAATACACAGGATATTGTAGGAAGAGCAACGTCTACTTCATTTGGTTTTTTATTCGGCGCTGAACAAAACGGACCAGGACTTTCTTCATCTACCTCATTTAAAATTATTTCAGGAATCTTACGTTCACTTTTTCAGCCTATCGCACCTTCGTACGAGCAGACGCATTATCATTGGCGAAATGATGATGGAGGTGAGACAACGTCTACATCCGCAACGAGTGGCGTTCAAGATACTTCACTTCCTTCACTTGCATCGAATACGATAAAACGTCTCCGTATCGAAATTTCTAATGAGGGTGGCACTATCAAATCATTTTCTTCACAGCAGTTTCGACTTGAATATGGATTTTTAGTAACGTCGTGTTCTGCAATTTCTGCGTGGACAAATGTGCAGGGGGGTACTGATTGGAGCATGGCAACAACCACTAATTTAGTTGATGGTACTAATACTACAAATATCGCAACCTCAACGGGTGGTGTGGGAGATAGTAACAATATATTTTTGACACCGAATGGAGGCGTGAAAACCACGGGGAGTACCGCAGGCCCTCTTTCGGTACCGAGTAATACATTTGTGGAACTTGAGTATGGGGTAAAAGCACTTGCGGCCGCAACAAGTACGGGGACCTATTGTTTTCGCGTAACGAACGCAGGCTCTCCTAGCAATTTTGTATACACGCAATATCCGCAAGCAACCGTTCTTAATAGTTCCCAAAGCATCTCCCTTTCATTTACTCCCTCGACAGTAAATCTTCCTGGATTTGCTCCAGGTGTAGCGGTTAGTGTGACTTCGACCGTCACCGTTTCCATCTCCGGTGGCACAAGCGGATATAGTTTAAAGATAAATCGTAATAGCACAACCTCAACACTTGCATCGAGTACTCTTACTTTTCCTGATTATACATTATGGAATCCTGGAACTGGATGTAGTGTGGGTCAGGGAAATGCAACTACAACACCAGGATCAACCTTTTCGTTTCGTGTGCAGTTAGCAAACATCACCGCGAGTTATTGTTCTGCATGGTGGGGCGCAAACGACACAAATGGAACGGCGTTTTATGCAGGAACTCCAACGAGTGCTCAAACAGTGATGAATTGCACCACATGCAATTCGGGAAGTACTGACACAACAATTCAGTATCGTGCAGATGCACCAACTTCTCAAAATGCCACTGATTACAGCGGTACTATTACACTTACAGCGATTGCAAATCCTTAGTTATGCATAGTCCACAGCTATCAAAATGTACGTGTGATATAATGAATGCATGAATAAGGTATTTCGTATCTCTGAAGAGGCGGCTGTGTCGACATTTGCTCTCTTGTTCGCAATTTTATTAATTACTCCTGGAACTATTGGTGTGCAAACAGTATTTGCACAGGTTTCTACTTCAACAAACCAGACCATTAATCTTACTGTCAATCAGACAATAACATTAACACTCTCTTCTACAACATTGAATTTAAGCTCACTTACACCAGGTGTGCCAGTATCGGCAACCTCAAGCGCAACAGTGAGTACAAACGCAGCAACGGGTTGGAATTTGAAGGTTAATCGCGTGAGCGCACCTTCAACACTTGCGTCAAGCTCGATTACATTTCCTGACTTTACCTCATGGAATGGATCAAACTCAACAACTACTGATTTGATTGGGGCGAATCTTCATTTTAGAGTGATGCAAACAGGAACGGCAGCAGGACTTTATAGTTCTATATTTTGGGGCTCATCAGACACTGATGGTGCCGCAGGTGCAAAGTATGGTGGATTTCCAACAACGGCACAAACAATAGCAAGCACCAGTACCTATGGAGGAACCGCACAAGTAGTCATTATGAAAATTCGTGCAGATGCGCCCGCAACACAACAAGCAACAAATTACACTGGGCAGGTAACTGTCACCGCGATTACAAATCCATAATGTTGTGATAGTATTCCAGGTATGTATAAGAAACCGCATCCATTTGCCGTAGTCCTTGTATTCGTACTCCTATTTCCATTTTTTTCGCACTTTGCTTCTGCGCAGGTCGGTCTTTCATTATTCCCAATAAAGTTCCGAGTGACGATTGATCCGGGAAAAAGTTATTCTGATACGGTAACAGTTATTAATCCAAATAATTATCCGATTGGAATAAAACCAGAGGTTGAAAATATAAGTGGGGGAGATGAGGGCTCAGTAGATCTTATTGATACGGATATACCACACGGCGTTTCGGGATGGATTCAAATTGATAAAAGTCAATTTGATCTTGCTCCCCAAGAACGAAAGCAAATTCATTTTACAATTACGGTGCCTCAGAATGGGGAGCCAGGTGGTCACTATGGCGCAATCCTATTTCGTGGCATGCCACCTTCTGGAAGTGCTCAAAATGGCGTGGGTATTTCGGGAAGAATCGGAAGTGTAGTACTTGTAGAGGTTTCTGGAAAAACAGAGAAAACTGGAAAACTCTCGAATCTTACAGGACCGTCATATGTTGATCATGGGCCAGTTGAGTTTTCATTTTCCGTACAAAACACAGGTAATACGCATTTTGATCCTCAGGGCACAGTAAGTGCGCGTGGATTGTTTATCAAAAATACTAATATTCCATATGAACCACGCATCGTGTTTCCTGGTAAGGAAAGAACATTCAAAGCAGTTTGGGATACGAAATATTTATTTGGTCCTATAACCGTTACTGCCGCAATTAATATGCCAAATGGTGGTGCAGAGGTAAAAACGCTATCATTTTTTGCATTTCCATGGCAAGAAGCACTTGTAGTGCTTGGTCTTATTGTGCTTCTCCTGTTTGTATTTCGTACATTTAAAACAAAGTTTAAAATTGTCCGCGTAGCGAAAAATAAATAGTAACTCGCGCGAGATTTATGAAGCGCGACCATTGGTACATTTTTCTGATAGTAGCAAGTAGTATAGGGTGCGTGATTTTTGTTTCTCCCAAAATAACCGCACAAACGGTCACCGGGGATATGAGCATAGCAGTGAGGGTAGTTATTCTTCCTGTAGCACCCTCAGGACTTGAGGCAAGTGCTGCATCTGCAACACGTATTGATCTTGCGTGGACAGATAATGCAAGTAATGAACTTGGGTTTAAGATTGAGGAAAAAGTGGGAAGCGGCACATATTCTGAAATTGATTCTGTGGGTTCAAATATAACCTCATATGCGGTGACAGCACTTTCGGGGAGCACCACCTATTATTTTAGAATTCGTGCATTTAATAATGATGGCACGTCCGCATATACAAGTGAGGTGTATGCGACGACAAGTGCTGCGCCACAATCTTCCTCAAATCCCACTTCGGGTGGGGGAGGAGGTGGAGGTCCCTCTCCCTATATTCCATCACCTACTGCGAGTACACTAAGTGTGAATATTTCCGGAATAGCCTATCCAAGTAGTAAAATTAACGTTCTTCTTGATAACGCCCTCGCATCAACAGTTACTGCAAGTAAGGATGCTTCTTTTTCTTTTTCAATTGATACTACGGTTGGGGTTCATAATTTTGGTATTTATACCACAGATGCGAATGGAAGACGTTCCTCAATTTTTACGTTTACTCTATCTCTTAATTCTGGCACGGTTGCATCGGTATCCGGTATTTTTCTTGCACCAATTATAGATATTGATAAATCGGAAATAAAAAAAGGAGACACCCTCTCTATTACTGGGCAGACCGCACCCTCCAGTACGGTTACTATTTATATTCATTCTGAGGATGAAATAGAAAAAGATGTGGTATCGAATGGCACGGGTAAATATTCTTATGCGTTAGACACAAATTTGCTTGAATTGGGTGATCATACTGTAAAAAGTACCGCTTCTTTTTCGGAGAATTTGGTTTCTCCTGATTCACAATTAATCTCATTTAAGGTTGGTAGAAAAACAGTAGGAAAATATGTAGAGGGTGATACGACGAAAGATGGGAAGGTAAATATGGTTGATTTTAGTGTGCTTCTCTACCATTGGAACAAAGGAACAAATGAAGATCTTGCCGCGTCGGATTTCAATCATGATGGGAAGGTAAATATGGTTGATCTTAGCGTCATGCTTTACCATTGGACAGATTAATATATGACCTCTTTTTATTTTGAACAACAGGAAAACAGTATTGTAGTGCATGCAAAAACCGATGTTGCTATTAATGCATGGAGTGGGGTGGTGGAAATTACTAACACTGATGCAATCGCAACTATCAGCACAAATGATGATAATGGAATGATATGGAAAACTACTCCTACAGTTGAAGCGGGGAGAGGTATTGTATTTGCGGGTGGCATACCGAACGGATTTATAGGAGACAATATTCTTTTCCGTTTTACGCTTTCTGCTCCCATCCCTACACTTTCATTTTCAACCGATTCCACGCTTTATCTGAATAATGGTAAGGGTACGGAAGTTTTTGCATTGAAAGAACCATTTGTAATGAATGCGAATGTACGTTACACACCCTCACATGCCGTAAGTGATATGGTTCCTCCCGAATCGTTCACTCCAGAATTATATCGAGATGCATCCTTATTTGATGGTAGTCCAGTTGTTATTTTTTCTACGCGCGATATGAATTCTGGTGTACAACGATATGAAGTGCGTGAAGTTACTGAACATGGATTGAGTGTGTGGCGAAGTGCACAAAGTCCTTATAGAGTGAACCCAGACGTTATTAAACTTGAGATTCGCGCATATGATAATGCGGGGAACATACGAACAGAAGTAGTAGCAGTAAATGTTTCTCCTTCTTATGTACAAATATATGCACTATTAATAAGTGCGGTAATAATCGTACTTTTGATGGTGTATACTAGTATACATACGTGGAAAAAAAGATTTTAACATTGGTATGGGTAGTTGGTCTTGTGGTATGTATACCGTGTGCGTATGCACAGAGTGGCTCTGGTGCCGGATTTGTCTTTAGTCCATCAAGTGGTGCATATATAAGTGGGTCACTAATAACAGTTACCGCATCAATTGATACAAAAGGAAATGCAATTAATGCCGCAGATGGTACATTTTCTTTTCCCAGCGATTTACTAAAGGTAGTAAGTATTTCAAAAACAAATTCGATTTTTAAATTTTGGGTTCAAGATCCCACATTTTCAAACAGTAATGGAACAATCAAATTTAGTGGTGGACTTCCTACCCCCGGATTTACTGGTTCAAGTGGAACGGTATTTCTAATTACTTTTCAGGCGCTTGGCTCAGGGAGCGCACAGCTTAAGGTGACAGACGGTTCTATCCTTGCAAACGATGGGCTTGGAACGAATGTTCTCACCTTTAATCAAGAACCTACCTATCAAATTAGTACTGCAATTCAGCAGCCGGTAGTACCTTCGGGCTCAAGTAATGAAAAGCCCGCACAAGTGTTTGGTATTCCTGACTCTCCATCGTTTTTTTCACGTACCCATGCCGATGAACATGCGTGGTATTCATCGAGGTCATTCGAAGTTTCTTGGAACCTGCCGAGCGATGTTGATGGAGTGAGCTACGCATTAGTAAAGAATGCAAATTATACCCTTATTCCTAAGAGCAGAGGATTAATCGATCACGTATCATATGATGTCACTGATCTCAGTGATGGGGTATGGTATTTTTATGCACGATTGCATAATAGTAGTGGGTGGAGCTCAACCGCATCTCGTGCCGTGAGAATAGACCTCCTTCCTCCAAGCGTATTTGCCGTTACTCGAGTAAGTGGTGACAACGAAACAAATCCAAGTCCCGCACTTTCATTTAATACTACTGACATTGCATCTCCTATTAATCATTACGATATTATTATTGATGATGGTTCGGCAATAAATGCATCAACACTGAAGCGTGGCGATGTATATGTATTGCCCCCTCAATTACCAGGAAGTCACCTTGTGGTGGTGCGCGCATATGATAGCGCATTAAATTACACCGATGAATTACTTCAAATAGCTATAAAACCGCTTACATTGCCAGTAATAACTTCCTATAGTTATCGCGCAAGTCCTCCACAAAGGCCTTTGGTGGTGAGCGGCTTCGTTCCTGCGCATACCGCATCTTCTGGGGAACGCGTCGTGCTTCTTTTACGTGGGGATGGGGACAGCAATGCATTTGAAGTTCCTTTGAATAGTGACGGCACGTGGTCTTCTATATTTTCTAATCGTCTGAGTGCAAATGAGTATTCACTTTCCGCCTATCTTATGGATTCTCGTGAAGCGCGGAGCAAAGAAACAGAAGCAAAAATAGTTAATATTGGAGGATGGCTTTCTGATACACTTGCGAGTATTGGAGAATATAGCATTGCGGGCGCCGCACTTGTAATTGGACTTGGTTTAATAATGGGATTTGCGATCTACTTTTATTCTCGGTTACTTATGATGCGCAAAAAATTTCTTGCTGATTTAAAACATTTTGAACAGAAATTGGACGCAGACCTGCAGCACGTCGAAAAAGATCTTAGCGAAATAAATAAGAATGGGGCGAATTCCGAAATAGTACATAAGAAGCAGAAGCATTTAACAAAAGACATCGGAATAATTAAAAAAAATATAAAGTCCGAAATAGAGGAATTGAAAAACTTAAAAGAGGAATAGTAGAGAGTATAGTTATTTTATTTGATATGAAGGCGACGCTTTTTGGTACCAAACAGAAAGAAGTAGAAGAGATGGTAAAAAATCTTGGGTTTGTTCTTGTAAAAAAGGACCCTCACATTGTTATTTGCTATGGTGGCGATGGAACACTCTTTGGTGCGGAATACGAGTATCCTGGAATTCCTAAAGTAATGGTGCGGGGAAGTCGTGTTTGTAAACTTTGTAATTCGTTGAGCAACGAGGAGGTTTTGAAGCGAATAAAAAAGGAAAAATATAAAAAAGAGAAAATCGGAAAATTAGAAGTATCAGCAAATGGAAAAACATTGATTGCAATGAATGATGTAGTGGTGCACAACAAAGACCCGCGACATGCGATGCGGTACACGATTCATGTGGATGGAGTTCAGGTGGGGGAGGAGATAATAGGCGATGGAGTAGTAGTTGCAACGCCACTCGGTTCGAGCGGATATTATCGCTCTATCACCGATAGCTCGTTCGAGGTTGGTATTGGTTTGGCATTTAATAACAGTACCGAACAGTCGGATCATATAGTACTTTCCGATGAGCGTTCTATAGTTATTAATGTCACGCGAGGACCCGCAATAATATACGCTGACAATCAAAAAGAATCGATTGAGGTTAATGTGGGCGATGAGGTAGCGATTGTAAAATCTGAGCAATTCGCTACAATACTTAAAGTTTAGGGCCTATGGTTCAGTGGTAGAACGCGGCATTCGCATTGCCGAGACGGCAGTTCGATTCTGCCTAGGTCCACGAGTTTACATGCGAGATTGCCGAGGCGCGAGTTGCCGGTAGGCGGGGATTCTGCCTAGCTTCACAAAATCCTCAATATTATGAATTTTTCTATACTTGATTGGAATATTCAGGGAACTAAATATTATACAAGTACAAATCTTAAGAAAATAATTCCATACCTTGAAAAATCAAAGGCGGACATTTTCTGTCTTCAAGAGGCTCAAGAGCTCAGAGAAAAAATACAAATTTTTAGCAAATTACGAGAATTTAATCGTGTTTTCTCAAAAGATGTACATAATAGGAATATAATTTTAAGTAAGTTCCCAATTATTTCGAGTGGTGAACTTATTTTTCCTCAGTTTAAGAGAACGCCGTTAGAAAGAGCACTTTGGGCAGATATAGAAATCGAAGGAAAAATTATTAGAATTTATAATTGTCATTTTGAAATAGTAGGTGTGGGACCAAAAGAAAGAATAAATCAGCTAAAATTTGTTTTAGAACATTCCAAACAATATAGAGAACCAGTTATTATTTGCGGAGATATGAATACTACAATTCCTTCTTTCGGTATAAAACGAAAAATTGTTCAATGGTTTCATAAAGAATCAAATGAGAGTCTTCTTTTGGACGGGAAGCATTTTTATAGTGATGAAAGATATGTATTTTTTGATGTTGCCAAACAAGAAGGATTTTGTGAAGCTATTGATATTTTGAAAACAACGTGGTGCATCCCTCCATTTGGGTGGGAGATATTTAAATTAAAATTAGATTGGTTTTTGGTTCGTGGTATTAAAATGCCAAACATTCATTTGGGTAATTATATTTCTGATCATAGATCAGTTTTTGCTGAGTGGTCCGATAATTAAAACTTTATGCAAGAAATTAAAAATAAATTATCTTTTTGGCAGTTTATTACCACATTGCGGTGGCTTTTTGTGTTTAATTTCCGATTGTCGCCATTCATAATCACTTCTCGATTTGTAACCTCAACGTTTCTTCAGGTAAGTCCATTGTTGAATGCATACATTTTTGCTCGTTTATTGGACGGAGTTATTGCACTTGCGAGTATCGGTTCCAACCCTTATGAAATCATTCCGTTGCTCGGGGTTTTGTTGTTTTATAACCTTATAGTTTCAGGGGTTAATTATGCAGATGGATATTTCCAGTCGGCGATGATGGATCTCACCCAATTCAAAGCCCCTCAATCGTTTTATAAGCACATTAATGTATTGGGCATCCAGACATTAGAAAATCCAGAGGTCGTGAATAAGATTCAGCGTGCGCGAGAGGTGATGGGTTCTCTCAACAACGATTTTGATCGTGCGGTTTCCTTTTTTGGAAGGGTTATAACCTTATGTTTTGCCCTCTTTATGGTGTTGCGTATTATGCCGATTGTAGTATTGATTGTATTCGCATCGATTATTCCAAGTTTCATATCGAACCGATTTCATATGAGAAAGAATTGGAAGCTTTATAGGGATGAGACTGAGAATAAACGAAGGGCCAACTTTGTGCTTTCCTCGCTTACTGAGACATCCAATCTTCAAGAAATTACCATAACATCTGCATATGAGTATTTAAACAATATTTATAAGAAATTCGCCGATCGATACATGGCAGCGGATTTAAAGAATATAAAAAATTGGCAGCTTTTCGGATTCTTTTTTGGTTCAATTACGGCTACGGCGAGCATTTTTGGATATTTCACTATTCTGAAAAATCTTTTTCAAAAGATAATCTCTGTAGGAGATGCTACATTTCAAATGCGCTCACTTGATATTTTTGTGAGTAATGTGACTCAAGTGGGTAATACCTATGCCTCATTGTATGAGCGGTGCACACGGATAAATGAAATTAAAGAAATCTTTGATATGAAACCGATGGTACATGATGGCAATGCAGAAATGCCAGTATTTAAGTATGCGCCGACCATTGCATTTAACGAGGTAAGTTTCAAATATCCTGGTTCGCGCGCGTATGTCTTAAAAAATCTCAACCTTAATATAAAAGCGGGCGAAAAAATAGCCATTGTGGGAGAAAATGGCGCGGGAAAGACCACGCTTGTGAAATTACTCAGTAGATTCTATAAGGTGAACGAAGGAGCAATTTCCTTGAATGGAGTGAATGTGAATGATATCAAGATAGATCGCTGGTATGAGAACCTAAGTGTACTTTTTCAGGATTACAATACGTATTCCGCATTAACGCTTCGAGAAAATATCCATCTTGGAAAGTCTCGCGAGGCACTGGACGAACAAGCAGTTTCTGTTGCCGCGTCGCGCGCGAATGTCGATTCTTTTATTGGGAAGTATGAGAGAGGATATGAACAAGTATTGAGTGAGAAATTCAAAAATGGAATTCGTCCAAGTACGGGGCAGTGGCAAAAAATTGCTATTGCAAGATTTTTTTATCGCAATTCCCCAGTGGTTATTTTTGATGAACCGACAGCCTCAATTGACGCGGTTTCCGAAAGCGAGATATTTGGTCAGATATATGATTTTTTCAAAAATAAAACCGTTATTATTATTTCACATCGATTTTCTACAGTGAGAAATGCCGACAAAATCTATGTGCTTGATGGAGGTACCATCGCAGAAAGTGGAAGTCATGATGAGCTTATAAAAAAGAAAGGAAAATATTATAACGCATTCACTATCCAAGCAAAGGGATATAAATAAAAATGAGCCCATAAGGGCTCATTTGCATTAAAGGCGGGGAAGGACGAGCATAGTGAAGAAATCATCCACTCGGCTTCTTAGTTTTTCGAGAGTCATACCATCCTCATTATAGATGGTCCAATCAGCACGCAACCCAATTGCATCTATAAAGGTTTCAGTTGTTGCCGAATCTTCGATGAGAAATTGTTCTCGCGTGAGGTTTTGTTCTCCTTCGCGTTGCCGCGCTTGTGCGCGTGCAAAGCGTGTTTCTTGGTTTGAAGAAATATAAAGGAGGATTCCTTTATTATTGGGAATATCTCGTATCATTTTTTCATCAGAGAGCCACCGAACACCATCCGCAATCACCACATCAGCGCTGTCACGAATAAAATAATTATAGACCGCGTGGGAAAGTGCGTTTGGTCCGAATGCACCTTCGGCGACCATAATTTGTGCAAGTTTTTGAAGATTAGTTCTGTTACATTCAATATCCCATTTTGTGAGTGTGTATTCGAGTATGTCGCGAAATCGTCTTCGATGAGCTACCTTGCCGATATTTTGAATGCGCTCAATAAGCATAGTACCAACCGTTTCTTTTCCTGAGAGCGGTTTTCCTATCAATCCAATAACTACTTTCATTGTTTTCCTCCGTACGTTGTTATTAATGTGCGATTATAAATGAACCTTATAAATACTATTGCAACTCAGAAACCGTGGCAAGGGTTATACAAATAAGCATCTTGTATAATAAAAGAAAGGCCGGATAGAGTATATGAAATTAAAATATATGAAAGGATATATAGTAAACATAGAAAAACAGACATCAGAAAATACTTTTTTTAGAAAAGTACTTTATACGGCAATGCATAGTCAATTGGTGGTAATGAGTTTAAAGCCAAATGAAGAGATTGGAGAAGAGATACATCATCTTGATCAATTTCTTCGTATTGAAGAAGGTGAGGGAGTAGCAATATTAGATGATGTAACACATGTTATTGAAAAAGATTTTGTAATTGTGGTGCCCGCAGGAACGAAACACAATATCATTAACACCTCGAAGAAGAAGCCGATGAAATTATATACCGTGTATTCACCGCCAGAACACAAAGACAGCACTATTCATAAAACGAAAGAAGACGCGATGAAGGATGAGGGCGATCACTTCGATGGGAAGGCCACCGAATAACCTCCCTTTGTTTTATTGAAAACTTGTCCACACACCCACGTAGGGTGTGTGTGGTGTTTCCATGTAGAATGAATGATATATGACTGGAACAGTATTTGATCTTGCAATTGTGGTATTGATTGCTGCAGGACTTGGAGTGATTGCAAAAATGTTAAAACAGCCAACTATTCTTGCATACCTTGCAACAGGTATGCTTATTGGTGCAGTAGGTTCTTTAGCGCTTAAAGATAGTGAGACCTTCAGAGTATTTTCAGAACTCGGCGTGATGCTTCTTCTTTTTCTTGTGGGGTTGGAAATAAATTATTCATCACTCCGTCTTGTGGGGAAAATCTCCCTTATCACGGGATTGGGGCAGATTATAATAACCGCACAAATAGGGTATATGCTGGCACAGGTATTCGGTTTTTCTATGGCAACCGCAGCATATGTTGCTATTGCACTTACGTTCTCAAGCACTATTATTGTGGTAAAAATCCTTTCTGATAAAAAGGAGCTTAACAGTCTTTACGGCAAAATTAGTGTAGGGATGCTTCTTGTGCAGGATTTCATCGCTATCCTTTTACTTGTTCTCCTTGCCGGAGGGGGAGAGAATCAGACGATTTCCTGGGGAACAATTAGTATCGCGGTTCTCGAAGGAGTTTTTCTTTTTGGATTGATGCTTTTTCTTGGTCGAAGAGTACTCCCTTTTATATTTGAAAAAGTGGCGCGTTCTTCCGAACTTCTTTTCCTGGTGAGTTTAGCGTGGGTATTTCTTGTTGCGACAATTGTTTCTCAAATCGGTTTTTCAATAGAAATTGCAGGTTTTCTTGCGGGTATTGCACTTGCAAATTCCTCAGAACATCACCAAATTGCAGCACGTATTAGGCCGTTGCGTGATTTCTTTCTTATTGCATTCTTCGTCACTCTTGGTGCGTCAATGGTGTTTTCTCATTTCAGTGGACTCCTTGTGCCCATTCTCGTATTCTCTTTTTTTGTGCTCATAATAAAACCCCTCATCGTTCTTCTTATTATGAGTGTTATGGGATACAGGAAGCGCACTAGTTTTTTATCTGGAATCACCATGGGGCAGGTATCTGAATTTAGTTTGGTACTTATGGCGCTTGGGCTGAAAGTGGGTCATGTAAATGAGGGTGCGGTAGCATTAGTCACTGCAGTGGGGGTTATTACTATCGCGCTTTCTTCATATATGATTCAGTTTAGTGATGTGCTGTTCCGTTTTTTGAGTCGGGGTCTTTCATTGTTTGAGAGGAAAAGAAATATTGAACACAGCATAGAAATGAAAGACGTACACATGCCCATAATTCTTATCGGGTTCCACCGTCTTGGTGAAAGTATTGCAATGGGCCTCCCTCGAGAAAAACTTCTTGTAATTGAATTTGATCCCGAAGTAGTAAAGAAATTGAAGCGGAATGGATATGCTCATATTTTTGGTGATTTTGATGATCCAGAAATAGTTGAGGAATCACATATGGTGGATGCCGAACTTGTTATTTCAACGAGTCCTGATGTGGAGGATAACCTCGCACTTTTGAAAGAGTTTCGGCGTAAAGTAAAAAAACCACGGATGGTGGTGCGCGCAGAAACAGAATTAGACGCAGAAGCGCTATATGCAGCAGGCGCTGACTATGTGTTGTTCCCTCATCTCACCTCGGGGCAATATTTTGGAAAAACAATCGCAATTGATCCAGAGATGAAAATTTTAAATCAACTGAAAGAAAAAGATTTACAATTGTTAAAAACGATTAAGACGTATGGCGAACACCAGACTTTTTAACGGCGGCCTTAATCCTCTTTACCTTATTTCGATAAGTAAGCTTTATACCAAAGCGTCCAAGATCACGAAGCACTTTTCGTGGGCTTGATACGTTAGTAAATTGTTTTTCGCGGATTGCTGTAAAAATTGCGGGAATTGTTTTTTCTTTTGCATCAATGAGTGCGTAGCTTTTGTCGATAAAACGAAGATCGTGAGTATCCGAGGTCGCAATAAAAGGGAGATTGTGTCTCTTTGCGGTTTGTTCCGCTTTCTTGTTGTTATTAAACCATTTTGAATAAAACCACGAGTATTCAATGGCATCAAAAAGAGTAATGTGGGCATCAAGCTCCTTATTAAGAGAGAAGCCACCACGAAAGTATGGATGAGGAGCAATCACAAGAATCTCAGGGTGCATCTTTCGATATTCTGCAAGATCTTCAAAGGTAGAGACATGTTCTACTTCTTGATCTGGATTTAAAATTACCACATGTCTTTTTTCTATTGAACGCTCTACTCCAGGGATAAAGAGAATGCCGTATTCTTTTGCCATTTGATGCATTTCTGGTGTGGCCACAAAAATGTGGTGACACGTAAGGGCGAGTACATCGAATCCAAATGCGCGTGTACGTTCGAGTCCATCTCGAAATGAGTAAGAAATATTGTCTTGAGGGTCGTCGCTTGAGTGAAAATGGAGGTTTGTTTTGTATTTCATATGAATAATGGGTGCTATGGTATAATACTATTGGAATTCAAAAAGGTCGACAGCAAAGACAGGGTAAACAAATAATAAACAATTATGGTAATTCAAGATTGGACATCAGTAATTATGACCTCGTTGCAGAGTTTATGGGCGGGGAGCATTGCAGTGCTTGCAAATGTGTTGGGCGCACTTATCGTGTTGCTCATTGGTCTTATTGTAGCAGGAGGTCTTGGTGCACTCGTAGAGCGTGTAGTAGGCCTTGTAAAGCTTGATAAGGCACTCTCAAGCCTCGGATTGAATGAGTATTTTGAACGTGCAGGACTTTCTATCAATAGCGGAAAGTTTTTTGGAAAGATAGTGTATTGGTTCCTCGTGGTGGTCTTCCTCCTTGCGGCAACCGATATTCTTGGCTTCTACTCACTTTCGAATTTCCTTCGTGATACGCTCATGTATATCCCGAACGTGATTGTCGCAGTACTTATCATGCTTTCAAGTGTGGTAATTGCAAACTTTTTAAGGAAGCTCGTACGAGCATCAGTAAAGGGTGCGCGTCTTCATGCCTCAAACTTTTTGAGCACGATTACATGGTGGTCAGTGATAATCTTCGGATTTTTCACAATGCTCACACAGCTTGGCATCGCGGTGGTGATTATTCAGTCACTCGTGACCGGATTCGTGGCTATGCTTGCAATTGCAGGCGGCATCGCATTTGGACTTGGTGGCAAGGATCAGGCATCTTCGCTCTTGTCAAAACTTAAGGAACACGTTGAGTAATTAACGAATATCTTTATACAAAATCCCGTCGTAAGGCGGGTTTTTGTTTTCCCACTCTTTTCAAGGGGATGCCACAATGGAAAGAAGGGCTTGAACTTTTTTGTGATTCAAGGTATTCTGGAGCGGTATGTCATTCGCAATTATTAAGACCGGCGGCAAGCAGTACAAGGTGACCGCAGGAACAAAAGTAAAAATAGAGAGACTCGAAGGAGAAAAAAACACGAAGGTCGTGTTTGATAAGGTGCTTCTTACTGAAAACAAAGGCGAGGTAGTAATCGGAACCCCATTCGTAAAGGCAGCATCTGTCGAAGGGAAGATACTCGCACAGGTTCGCGATGAGAAGAAAATCACTTTTAAGTACAGCTCGAAGGCTCGCACAAGGAGAAAGAAGGGCCACAAACAGCATCTCACTGAAGTAGAAATAGTTTCTCTCTAACCAATAAAAATCCGCCGTAAGGCGGTTTTTTTATTATCGATTATATTCTTCTTTCTAATGCCGATCCTAATGTCTCTTCGTCAGCAAATTCTATCTCGCCCCCCGTAGGAATACCCCTTCCAAGGCGAGTTATTTTTTTTGTCATTGTTTTAAATTCTTGATTAATAATACCCGCAACAAAATCTCCAAATGAGTTTGGATTCAAGGCTACAATAATCTCGTCAGCCATCCCGTTTAATTCTTGAGTAATGCGTGTGCGAAGGTGTTGAAGGCGAAGCTTCTGCACATTCTCTAACACCCCTTTTTCGGGGAGCTCTCCAAGGATGAGGTAATGTCCGCTAAATTTGTGTGTTTTTTCAAGCGAGAGAATGTCAGTTTCTTTTTCTACAATTGCAATTATGCGTGGATTGCGACGCGTGTCGGCACAGATATCACATAGTTTTGCATTCTCATTTTTGAGGAAAAAACAGCGAGGGCATCGGTCGAGTGCCTCAAGCTGAATAAGCGCATTTTTCAATTCTTGAAATGAAGCACGGTCGAGACTAATAAGATGAAGCGCAAGACGTGTGGCGAGGCGAGGGCCAAGGAGGGGAAGACGAGAGAAAACGCGAACAAATTGCTGAATAGGTGCAGGAAGCATAATTATTCTTCAGGAACGTGTGCCACATCGACATTTTTAAAACTCGCTTTTTCTGCATCGAACATAAGGTCAATAGCACCCGTAGGACCGTTGCGATGTTTTGCAATAATAACTTTCACAATATTTTGTTGGTCGGTGGGGAGGTCATTTAATTCTCTCTCTTCGCGATAGAGGAAAAGCACGACGTCAGCATCTTGTTCCAAACTTCCTGATTCGCGAAGGTCAGAAAGGCGGGGAATTTTTACATCACGTTTTTCCACATCACGAGAAAGTTGTGAAAGCGCAAGTACGGGGACATTTAATTCGCGGGCAAGCGCCTTAAGACCACGCGAAGTTTCACTCACTTGTTGTACAAGGTTGTCGCTATTCGTGCGTGGTTTAATGAGTTGAATGTAGTCTACAATAACAAGGTCAAGGCCCTGTTCGAGCTGAAGGCGGCGCGCGATAGAGCGCATCTGAAGCACGCTCGGAGACGAACTATCATCAATATAGATTGGTGCTTTTGAGAGTTCATCAAGTGCCTGCTGCACAAGTGCAAATTCAAGTTCACCACTCAAGCGTCCGCTACGCAAACGCCAAAGAGGAATCTGTGCTTGGCTCGCAATGAAGCGGTCGATGATTTGGTCGCGGGACATTTCGATAGAGAAGACACCAACTGATTTTCCTGTCATTGCGACTTGGCGTGCAATATCAAGTGCAAGAGATGTTTTACCAGTAGATGGTCGTGCACCAAGAAGAATGAGATCAGAACGTTGGAAACCAGAAAGGATATTATCAAGCTTTGTGAAATGTGTTTGCACACCGCGAAGTGAACCGTGTTCACCTTGATGAAGCTTTTCAAGGCGTTCATAGGCTTCAGGAAGCCCTTCTTTAATATGTGCGAATTTTTGTGGGCGTGAACGCTGAGAAATGCTAAATATTTTTTGTTCAACCTCATCGAGAAGCGTTTCAAAATCCGCATGGTCGAGCGCCTGTTCGTTGATATTAGAAGATGCATCAACAAGTTCACGACGCACGTGTTTTTCTTTGACGATATTCGCGTAATGTTCTACGTGGGCGGAGGTAGGAACACGCGAAACAAGTTCAGTGAGATAGTCGGTGCCACCGATGTCCTTGAATGTTTTTTTGTTCTTCATCTTGTGCGAAACGCTCAAGATGTCGATAGGTTCACTATGCTCGAAGAGTTCTAGTATTGCTTCGTATATCTTCTGATGACCAGGATGATAAAAATCATTTGGCGTAAGAATGTCAGTTACGTGAATGACTGAATTTTTGTCGAGCATCAATGCTCCCAATACTGACATTTCAGCATCGAGATCTTGCGGAGGGAGACGAAGAGTTGGTTTTTTAGTTTGCATAGTCCGAGGGGCCGACACACCTCGTTTATGCAGTGGGCATTTTCCGTACGAAGGGACCGAGTGGTGTGTCGTCTACACTGTATCCTAATGCAGATATTTTCTTTCGCAAGTCATCAGCGTTCGCAAACTGTTTATTAGTTCTGTATAACTCTCGTTCTTCGGCAAATTTCATTATTTCATGTGGGATAGGATTGTGGACATAAGCGATACCAAAGAGGGAAAGTGCATAAAGAAGAGGAGATGAAGCTTCTTTCGCTTCACTTGGCTTTAATGTCCATAATTTTGGCTTAAGTTCGTTTATAAAGTTGAAAAGCATACCAATCGCTTCAGGAGTATTGAAGTCGTCCTCAAGTGAGGTAGTAAATTGAGTCTTTGTAGTTGAAATAAGACTTTTTATTTCCTCATGTGAAGCAGCGGTGCTCTTATTCGTTTGCTCAATAAATGCAAATTTATCTAATAATTCATAGAACGCATCAAGGGACCGACTCGCGGCCATAACTGTTTCATCGGTGTAATTAATGGGGGAGCGGTAATGATGCGAGGCAACGAGCCAGCGAAGCGTTTCTGTGGTATTTCTTTTCAAGAATTCACGGATAGTAAGAAAATTACCAAGACTCTTCGACATCTTCTCTCCTCCGACACGTACGAAGCCAGTATGGAGCCAAATACGGACAAACGGCTTTTTGCCCGATGCCGCTTCTTGTTGTGCGATTTCCGCTTCGTGGTGGGGAAATTTCAAATCCTCCGCGCCTCCATGAATATCATATTGTGGACCAAAGAAATGTTCTGTAATCGCAGTGTCTTCAATGTGCCATCCTGGTCTTCCCCAACCGAGTGAGGTGTTCCATGCGGGTTCACCATCCACGAGTATAAATCGTTTTTCTAAAGTATCGGGGAGAACGGATACAAATTTCCAAAGGGCGAAATCGCCACGATTTCTTTTTTGTATCCCTTCGTCGATGCGAGTGACCGCATCTTCTGCTTGAGCTACCGTGCGCTTTGAAAGTTTTCCGTAATCGGGGAAAGTACTGATATCAAAATAGACTCCATCGTTTTCTATTTTGTAAGCATGTCCCTTTGTAAAAAGTGCTTCAATTTGGCGAACAATATCAGGAATATAATCACTTGCACGTGCAAATGCGGAGGTCGAGGTAATACCGATACTTGTCATATCCTCTTTGTGGGCAGTTTCAAATTCTTCTGCGAGTGCTTGAGGCGCAATGCCACGTTCTTTTGCCCGAGCGATTATTTTATCATCTACATCGGTAATATTTTGAAGATAGAAAACATCAAAACCGCGTGCACGAAGATACCGCACAAGAAGGTCAAACGCGATATAGGTGCGCGCATGTCCAATATGGGCATAGTCGTAGACAGTAGGACCGCATACAAAAAAATTCAGCGGTCTCCCTTCCGGTTTTATTATCTCTTCTTTCTTTCCCGATAGCGTATTCAGTAGTTTCATTGGAAATTGATAATTAAAAATTAGTATTTTTGCTCTTACTTGCTCCAGTTCAAAATGACATCATCTACGCGCGGAGTATCGTTTTGAATTAAGTTACTGCGAAGTCTTACAAGATATTTAAGATAACGCATGTTAGTAACCTGAGTTGGATCAATACAAATAGGAGTATCCACAGGAGCGCCATCGCCCACACCTCCTCGATAATTCGCTGCACAGGTTGCGGCATAATAATCAGCACTTGTGCCACTTGGTCCCATGAAATTCCATGGACCAGCGGAATTATTTGAAACCGCGATTTGAAAATCTACATAAGTTGCGCCCGCCTTACTATTCGCATTTAAGGTTCCTTTCCAGGTAAGACTATTCAAGGTTGCGCCGCTTACCACTTGCGTGTCGATAACATCAGAAATTATTGTGGCAACACTCGAAGTGGCAGTATATGTAGTTTTCACTTTATACGGAGAAGAGGTTGGGGCACCAGCATTTGAAGAATTAAAATTAATCCATCCTACAAGATCATTCCATGCATACCCTGTAAAATCGCCATTGCTTGGGCTGATATTCACCGAATAATTCGAAGTTCCACACTGGTTTGATCCTCCATAGTTTGTTTGGTCACAATTGAAACTTACCCAACCAATGACGTCATTCCATGCATATCCAGTAAGGTTTCCACCAGACGAGCCCGCATCACCGTTTGGACATGTGCCATCAACATTGTGAGGACCGGGGCCATAACAAACACCATAATTTGAGGTACCACAAATATTACCAGAAGGACTTGTGGCACAATCAAGAGACATTTCTCCAGCAGAAGAAGAGTTTGCGTAGCCAGCGATTTGTGCTCCTTGTACTTGAACTGAATTTCCAGAATAAAAATCCCACCAGCCCGATGAGTCGTCCCATGCAAAGTGCTCTGTAGTGGTTGCACTAATATTAGTGGCAGCACTCGCGCGCAATGTTACAAAAAGAGTTGAGAGTGCAAGAAGAATGGTGAAGCCAATAACAAGCCAAAAAATAAGTTTCCAAATCCGCATATGCATATAATGTATTATAGCGATTTGAGAAACAAAAAACACCGCTCATGAAGAGAGCGGTGTAAGTTTATATTCGTGGCCGTGGTCGCGCGCGATCGGCGTGCCACGCAAGGTATGCCCAGAGAACAAAAAGAGCAAAGAATGAGGTGGTAATCGTCATCATTCTCAACAATATGTCGAGAGTGATGTAGTCGATGAAATATCCTATCGCGCACACAACAAGAGCAACGATGTATTTTGGAATTACGAAAAAAAGAACTCTATTCATAAAGGGGATAAATGAAATGAGCATGTGTTTTTTCCCAAAGCGGATCCCAGTGATAATCGTAAAATAAAGGATTCCAAATAGAACAAGCGCGCCGAATTCCATAAAACCTCCAGAAAAAGAATGAAATAACTATTTGCATCTAACCACTTGTACTTAATTTAGTCAATTATCAGGTTTTTTTCATTCTCGGTCTGATATAATAAATCTATGACAAGAAAGCAGATGTACATTCTTGCCGGACTTGTGTTATTTGTAGCACTTGTTTCAATTTTTGGTATTCGCTCAAAGAGTGATGTAAATCAAAATGAACCGGGAAAAGTGGCAACTTCTACCAAGGTGAATAGTCTTTTTAATGCCACAAGCACCTCTTCAAAAAATGCTGATGTTTTTAATCCAGAAGTGCCCAAAGATGCAGTTCCTTCAACGCCACAAACTGGAGGTTCGGCAGGAAAAGCACTCACGGGAGGAACGGGGATTTTTGAGTTATCAATGACAAAAGATGGTTTTTCTCCAGAAATAATTACAGTAAAAAATAAAAGTTTCATACAGTTAAAAGTAACTGCGGTTGATGGTGATTATGATTTTAGTATTCCGTATCTTGAGATGTATTTGAAATTAAAGAAAGGGGAGACAAAGCCTGCCTCACTTACCACAGATACGGTAGGAACATTTGCAATCGAATGTCGAGATGTGTGCCCCGCGAATGGAAAAATAAAAGGAGCGCTCATCGTGACTCCATAAAAATAGAGAAAAGAATGAATAAAGAATTACGAATAGAGAATAGTGAAAAGAGATATAAAAAAGCAAAGGAATTTACTCATAATTCATGATGTCTAATTCGTTATTCAGCATTCGCAATTCTATTCGTTATTCGTTATTCGCTGTATTTGCGTTATTCATTATTCATTACTCATTTTTCCAAGCCTTTGCTATGACTGGTCCGACAGGTAGTGCGGGTGCGGGAGGGGGGACTCTTACTATTGATGGAAGTGGTAATATTGGTTTTGGTCTTGCAACAGGCATCACGGTAAATGGTGATGCAACAAATGCAAATTTCGGTCGTCTGTTTACTATTGCCTCTACAACTGATCCAGCCCTTGCTCTTAAAAATATGGGCACGGGAGGAAATATGTGGGTTATGTATTCACGCGGAGGTACCGTGGGAAGACTCGCTATTTGGGAAATTCCTGGACCGAGTTTCACTCCTAATTCAGGAAATTTAAGATTTTTTATTGAAGGAAATGGTGCAAATGCAGGTCATGTGGGTATTGGGCTTCAACCAAGTGATCCTGCAACTTCGACACTTCAAGTGTCAGGGACCATTGCCGGCAGCACTCTTTCGGGAGGGCTTTCAGCGAGCGACGTTTCGAGTGGAGTATTTGGCACTTCTCAAGGGAGTGGTTCTTATGCATTTCCTGCATCGCTTGGTGTAGCAACGTCTTCAAAAACCGGACTTCCTCAATCTCTTTCGGTGTATGGAGGTGGGTATTTTAGTGGCAATTTAGGAGTTGGGACAACAACTCCGACAATGAACTTGCAGGCTTCAAGTAATTCTGCGGCTGCTGGTGCCAGAAATGGAACATCAAATTTTGATGCTACAAATTTCTCCTATTTATGGAGTGGATTTTCTGGAGCATCTAACGATGCCGCCTTGGTGTGGGATTCAGTAGGTAATATGCGCTTTGGCACTGAGACAACAATAGGAAACTCATTCTCTGAAAAAATGAGAATAACCACAACTGGCAATGTCGGTGTTGCGACTACCACTCCCGGTTATGCTTTGACTGTGGCGGGTACTGTTTATTCTTCAACGGGTGGTTTCCGTTTTCCTGATGGTTCAACACAAACAACTGCGGCAGCAGGTGGCAACTTATGGACCGCTTCAAGCACCGCTATCTATAACTCGAATACAGGAAATGTTGGTATCGGAACGACGAACCCAAGTTATAATTTAGATATATATAGTGTAAACAATTCTTATTTAAGAATTAGTGGGGGAAGTACTGGATATACTGATGCGGGGTTAATACTACAAGCCAATACCGACGTTGATTATAGAGGATTGGGTATGTTTTTGTATCAAAATAATAGTCAGAAAGAATGGTATATTGGTTCACCATATGCGGATTCTGATAGTTTTATAATATCTAGACAAACAGGTTTAGCGTCTCATAATTCAACTACCGCCCAAAATTCAAATGCTTTATTTAAGATTACAAGTACTGGTAACATCGGCATGGGTACCACCACTCCCGCAGCTACTGCGCGTCTTACGGTAGTGCCTGTAAGCGGAGTTTCTGCAGATATGAACAGTGGCCGTATTGCAAATCTTGGTAGTCCTACGTTTGCAGCCGATGCCGCAACAAAAAATTATGTTGATAGCGTAGTAGGTGGAGGTTCTGGTTCTACAGTAGGATATTGGACACTTTCAGGTTCAAATTTATATGCGAGCAGCACCTCTTATAATGTGGGTATTGGAGTAACAAATCCTGTAAATGGAAAATTAGAAGTAGCAACCGCTGGAACATCAAATGCTATTTATGGACTAGGAAATTTAAGAATATATGGAAATACTCTTAATAGTGGAGATAGCTTAGCAATAATAAGAGGATACAATGCGACTCCTGATGTAAATTCAAATTTACTCACGGTGGGATCGTCTGGTGCGAGTGGTTGGGAAAAATTTGTTGTGAAAGGAAGTGGAAATGTCGGCATCGGTACTACCACTCCTTCGTATCCTCTTGATATAGCTCCTACGGGCGGTGTTTCTGCCGATATGAACACTGGGCGTATTGTAAATCTCGGTACTCCACTTGTTGCAGCTGATGCCGCAACAAAAAGCTATGTCGATAGTTCTGTGACAACAGGAATTACAGGAACTCCAAATTATGTTCCAAAATTTGCAACCGCGAATACACTTGGTAATTCGCTTTTATATGATAATGGCACAAGAGTGAGTATTGGTACCACAACCCCAGTAGTTAAATTTCAAATGGATGGTTTTGGTAAGTTTGGTATTGGACCAGATGGAGGTGCTGTAATGCCAGTGCTAAGTAGAGAAGGTACTCAAGGCGGACTATCGATTGATAAATACACTTCTGCTGGTGTGTTTTCTAGTAATTTGATGACCCTTTTGGGTGGTGGCAATGTTGGTATAGGGACAACAACACCTGGAAGTCCCCTGCATGTTATGGGTCAGACGCGTATTGATTGGGGGACTAATGGAAGGTTAACTTTAGTAGCCAGTAATGATAGTAATTTGTGGAATATTGATAATTCGAGCGGACAGTTACGTGTTTTTAGAGAGGATTATGTGGCGAGTGGAGTGGGTCCTAATGGTTTAGTAAAGATGTCGATAGCGAATGATGGGACTACTTATATTGCCGGCAATGTTGGTATAGGAACATCTACTCCTTCTAGTAGATTGGACGTGTCTGCGAGTGGTGCAAATGGTATTTTATTAAGTCCTGATTCTTCTGATACGACCAACAGTGGGCGACTATTTTTTGAAAACGGATCAAATACATACGCCATTATGAATAATGTTGGGATATTAACCTTAAGATATGGAGCAACCGCTGGAAGCGCTTCTGGAAATGTGGGTATTGCTCTCAATAGTTCAGGGTATGTAGGTATCGCAACCACGACTCTCGCTTTTCCTTTAGAGGTCGCTCCTACAAGTGCAATTTCTGCTGATATGAATACGGGACGTATTCAGAATCTTGGTACTCCAATCGCGGCAACTGATGCTGCAAATCGTAGTTATGTAGATTCAGTTTCAACTGGTGCATCGGGTGTCTGGCTTCTTTCTGGTTCGAATCTTTACGCATCTTCTACGAGCTGGAAGGTGGGTGTAGGTACGGTAAGTCCAGTTTCTCGTTTGCATAGTTATGATTTTTCATCAGATGGCACAGCTCCCGGAAGGACAACCGTTATCGATGTCCTTACGCTAGAAACAGCAAATACCGCAGCTCAACCATACAATGGGTTTGGACAAGGCATAGCGTTTAGAGGGAGAACATATTCAAACGG
>JBAYKY010000007.1:0-35590 GCA_041664385.1 Minisyncoccota bacterium | reverse complement strand
TCTGCGGGGCAATTCAAAGGTGGTCTTGCCGACCATTCTGAGGTTTCAACAAAATATCATACTGCTACGCATCTTCTGCATCAGGCACTTATTGATGTGCTTCATATTCCTGCAGGTCAAAAAGGTTCCAACATTACCGCCGAGCGTTTACGGTTCGATTTCGAGTGTCCGCGCAAGGTAACGCCGGAAGAACTTACAAAAGTTGAAGAGATTGTGAATAAAAAGATACAAGAGGACTTACCCGTGCATTTTGAGTTGCTTTCCTTGGATGAAGCAAAAGCAAAGGGAGCAATAGGAATATTTGAAGATAAATATGCTGAACTTGGCGGTAAGCTCAAGGTGTATTTTGTAGGGGACTATTCGAAGGAAATCTGCGGAGGACCACATGTGGAACATACAGGTACAATCGGGCACTTCAAAATACAAAAAGAAGAAGCAGTTTCAGCGGGAGTGCGAAGAATCAAGGCTATCGTCAGCTAAAAAGTGTCTATTGACAAATAGTGAACTATATGCTATCATTTGACCATAGTTCATTTATTTCTTAATATTATCTTGAGGCTTCTATGCATCTTGTAAGCGAAAAAAGTTTTAGCGGCTATGGCGTTTATGCCCATCACAGCAGAGCAAATCGCACACCGCTTCGTGAAGCATTTAGCGCATTCTTGCGTGAAGTGAACGGGCGCATTGCATCGCATACCGACGGACTTGGCCACCGCGAAAGACCGAAATGTGGTGCCGCACGCCTTGGTATGTCGCATACCGAAGCAGTGAGAAAATATGGAGCACGCGTTGCCCGCGTCCTCGCGCGATAAAAAATAAATCCTTGAATATACTACGGTATATCCAGGGATTTTTGTTATTAGGAGTTATGTGCATTTTTATTCTTGGTCGGTAAGGTATAATGAATCAAATGGCAGAGGATCCGCGCGATGTAGTATATTTTGGACGTACCAATTTCCGTGGCAGGGATCAGCTTTTTGGTATACGTCGAAGAGATAGACGCCAGCATATGTATGTGATAGGACAGACCGGTACAGGAAAGTCTGCAATGATTCATAACATGATTATGCAGGATATTGCCAACGGTGAGGGCGTGTGTCTTGTGGATCCCCACGGTGAAAACGTAGAGGGACTTCTTTCAAAGATTCCTGAAAATCGCATGGATGATGTGGTGTATTTTAACCCTGCCGATGCGGATTTTAATATTGGATTTAATGTACTTGAGTTGCCTGACCCAAAATATAAACATCTTGTGGCATCAGGTCTTATGGGTATTTTCACAAAGATTTGGTCAGGCGTATGGTCTGCGCGTATGGAGTATATTATGAACAATGCGGTTCTCGCACTTTTAGATACGCCAGGAACAACGCTTCTTGGTATTACTCGCATTCTTGTGGATAAAGAATATCGTCAAAAGATTATTGGAAATGTAAAAGACCCTGTTGTGAAGGCATTTTGGATAAACGAGTATGAAGAATGGAAGGATCAGTTTCGTAATGAAGCTATCGCACCTATTCAAAATAAAGTAGGTCAATTTCTTTCAACCGCACTCGTAAGAAATATCGTAGGGCAGTCAAAAAGCACCATCGATATTCCGGAGATAATGAACTCAGGGAAGATCTTCCTTGTAAACGTTTCGAAGGGACGCATTGGTGAAGATAATTCCGCTTTGCTCGGCGCTATGCTTATTACCAAAATTCAGCTTGCGGCGATGGAGCGCGTAAGAATTCCCGAAGCAGAGCGTCTTGATTTTTATCTGTATGTCGACGAATTTCAAAATTTCTCAACGGATTCATTTGCGAACATTCTTTCTGAAGCGCGTAAGTATGGATTGAATCTTGTACTTGCTCATCAATATGTGGGACAACTCATTACTGATACTTCAACTAAAGTACGCGATGCGGTGTTTGGTAACGTAGGTACGATGATCGTGTTTCGTGTGGGAGCAACGGACGCAGATTTTCTTGAAAAAGAATTTGAACCGGAGATTGGTGTTCAGGATATGGTGAATTTACCGAACTATCATATTTACTTGAAGTTGTTGTCGCAGGGACAGCGAAGTAGGCCTTTTTCTGCAACAACATTAGCGCCATTGAAAATGAAGTCATCGGAAGATACCGAAGAGAAAGTAATTCAGAATTCTCGAAAGCGATATGCGCGACCGCGATGGGCGGTAGAAGACGAGATTAATATGTGGAGTGGTATGGGGCAGAGTGCAGAAAATGAGGCGGATTGTATGAATTGCGGAAAGCATATTAAATTGCCATTTACTCCAATTCCAGGACGCCCTGTGTATTGCCCTGAGTGTTATGCAAAAGTGAAGTCAGGTGAAGTAGCACCTGCACGCGTGGTGCCAGAGGGGGGTGCGTTTCAACGGAAGCCTTCTTCAAGAAGTGTAGATGAGCTTGCGGGACTTGGTATTGAATTTAAGCCACGAGGTGCATCTGATGAAGGATCTCCTCATCCTGTTGCAAAAGAAGAATCAAAAGAGGCTCGTCCTGCAGTGCGTCGTGAGGAATACAGACCTCGTCCAACTCTCACCCAACGTCTTCCTCCGAGAAACGAACAACGTAGAGACGTACCAAGAGGGCCAGAGCGGGCACCTCGGCATTCGTCCATTGTTCGTGAGCGACCTTCCGCGCCTCCTCAAGCCGCACCTCAGAAGGCACCAGAGCAAAAATCATCGCTGAGTCTTTCAGAATTGAAGCCAATGGAAAAAAAGGAATCAAAGCACGTTCATGATGATAGTCATGTAGATGAGTTGCGTGCGGCGCTTGGTGCAGCACTTAAGAAAATAAAGGAATAAAAATCCCCTCACTGCAGGGGATTTTGCCTTTTAAAACACTCTGGAGTATCATCCAGGCAGTTTTTTACTATCACAATAAAAGGAGGTTCGATGAGCAAAAACCCGTATATTGATGTCATAAAAATGCTTCTTTCGAGAACAGCGCAGATGATGATTAATGGGAAGAATCCGTATGAATATATGACGTTTAATCTTACGTTCCACAGATACAGTAGGTCAGGAAGTTCCGATGATGTGGTACGACGTCTTATTGTTCATTTTTTTAATTTTGGTGGAAATATCGAAAAAGTATATTTTTTCACTGATAATAAAAATAAAGACAGTTCATTTCTTTCTCGATTTGATACCGCCTATCGAGGTGTGGAAAGAGATGGAGGTTTAGAGAATCTTCTTGAGCAGACACTGGGAAAAGATCCACAAACAAACGAAATCGAATCTACCCTTGTATTTGAAGAATTTGGACGCAATAGACTTCGTGAATATGTTCTCGCAGTTGATACTATTATGAAGAAACATTAAAAAACCCCGCCGATGGCGGGGATTTTTTTAACTCTTTTCTACACGCTCTACATATTGTCCGGTGAGCGTACTTACTTTGATGGTGTCTCCTTCATTAATGAAAAGGGGAACGTTTACTTTTGCGCCCGTCTCAATCGTGACCGATTTCGTTCCACCTTGAGCAGTGTCTCCTTTAATTGCGGGAGGAGCCTCAGTTACTTTAAAATCCATTTTTACAGGCACTTCAACGTTGATGAGTTTCTCCCCGTACTTAAATGATTTTACCTCTGTGTTTGGTTTTAAAAATCCGGCAATATCACCAAGCGTTTCTTCTTTAAGAGAGAAGCGGTTTTTCGGATTTTTTACTTCAGTGAACCAATATTCTCCGCGATTTGAATAGAGAAAGGTAACAGGGACCATATCAATTTCCGCCTCTCTAAAATCCTCATTTTGGTGTGCGGCATATTCAAGTACCTTCCCCGTGAGAAGATTCTTAATTTTAAGCTGGGCCACAGGCTTTCTTTGCTGCATACGGATGAAGGCATATTCCTTCACTTCATACGGATCGGGGTCATCATTCTTGGTGAACCTCGTCCCAATCTTCAATTCATTATATGAGAGTTGTGCCATAACGCTTCCTATTTTATTGAATAATAAGGAATTTTGCAAATTAAAAATCCCGGAAATAATTCCGGGATTTTATGTTATTCTACCCAGTTTTCTATTCGACGATCCCTTCTCTGTTTCTTTTTTAGAGCAAGAAATTCATATAATGCCACCGTTCCAAAAATAGAAACTATCGGCGAAAGAAGAATTATCAACGCATATTCAGGAACTCGTTCATTTGGATCTCTATCAATCCATGTGCTACCAATAAAGGATCCAGACCTATCAGCGCCCCTTATTTTATCAGCCTTTTTCATGGTGAGAATTATGAGTATGCCAAGTATAATCCAGGCAATCGCAATCATTCCGTAAATGCCTACAAGCTCAGCAAGTCCTCCTGCAAATATGAATGTTGCAAGAAAAGAAATAAGAAAAGAAATGAGATACCAAATCCCATAAGCTATCCATGAGAGTGCAGAGACTATGAAGAAAAGAGGCCAAAAAATGGAAGAAATTATCCGAAGAGCGCCGAGAGAGTCCTTGTGTTCTCCATTGGACAAAGGAATTTTATCGTTTTCGATGGCAGTCTCATGACCCGTTCTTTCGTGAGGATTAACCAAAAGTATATTCCATCCGCCAGAAAGAATTCTCGCGGGCGTACTCAATTTTGCAGGGTCGGACTGAATCAAATTTCCATGAATAAATGTTCCGAGTGACCAGCCTATATTCAGATACACTGTGAGTATCACGATGCAAAACAGAATTCCCATGATTTTTTTCATGTGAATCTCCTTATGTTGTGAATAAAATATTATTTAGCTAACAAATTTCTAGTGATATTTTGGTACATTTTTGACAAAAAGTCAAGTAAAAAAATCCTCCGCATATGCGGAGGCGAAGGGAATTAGAAGGGATTTATGCGAGGCCAGCGAGGCGTGCGATACCGCCGAAAATAATGAAATAGATAATCCATACCAGTGCCATAATAATGAGTATAATTGGCCAGAACAGAATAGTTATTAAACGTGGCGGTACGTTCTCGTAACTGAATGTAGCTGAATAATTTACTACGAAGGATGGTCCGCATATAAATTTTTCAATTACTGTAACTGGTTTCTTTCCATCGAGCTCATGCCACTTGTAATCAACTGCCCAGCCGATGTTCAGATAGACCGCGACAGCAATGACGATAAAGAACCATTTATAGAATGCACTCATACAAACCCCCAAGAAATGTGATTGATAGGTTAATTTTTGTTTTCCGATGTTCCACAATTCAGATCAGTAAGTGAGTGTACGTGTATTACTGCAGAATCAGGGAGTCCGATATCAGTGTTGAAATATTCAACATAAGGCGCGGTATTCTGAGGGCAATCATTTTTTACTTTGTAGTAATATGAACGTCCCGAACTAGCACCTTCATCAGATGATTTTGTACAAAGATTCCCTGAATTATCAAACCAGTAAATTGTGTATAAATTTCTGTTCGCGGTTACTTTAATATCGTGGATAATCTTACACGGAACTCCGGGTTTGAAATTCGCGCGCATCACATCGCGTTCCTGATCTGTGGTATAGATAGCGAATATGAAAGCTCCCGCAACGAGAGCAACAAGGAATACAAGAATTCCAAAAATATGTTTTGCAACAAAAACAATTACGCGACTTTCTTTTGCCATACAAACCTCCAAATATAAGTGATATTCAGTTGATTAATTACTGCGATATTTATATAATGTTCCTGCTTGTATGTCAAGAATTATAAAAAATAAAAAAAGAGTATTTGTGGGGATGAGCGGCGGCGTTGATTCGTCTGTTGCGGCATTGTTACTCAAACAACAGGGGTATGAGGTAACGGGCGTTTTTATTAAGTGCTACAACATCGATGGATGCGCGGAACGCGATGCAGAAGATGCGCGACGTGTCGCGGAACATATTGGTATTCCATTCTATGTATTTGATTTTGAGAAGGAATATAAGAAAAAAGTAGTGGAATATATGATTGAAGGATATCGTGCAGGACTCACGCCAAATCCTGATGTGATGTGCAATCGCGAGATAAAATTCGGACTCTTTCTCAAGAGGGCTCTTTCGCTCGGAGCGAACTATGTGGCGACAGGACATTATGTGAGAATACGCTCATCCGATACCTCCGCTCAGGGTGTCTCCGGGGCGACGCCCAAGTCTTACCCTTCGCGGAAAAATCGGATTTCGCCAAGTTTTTTCCTTCAAGAGGCAGAGGATAAGAATAAAGATCAAAGCTATTTTTTGTGGACGCTTACCGAGAATGAATTGAAGCACTGTCTTTTTCCGATAGGCGATTATATAAAGCCTGAGGTGCGTGCAATTGCAAAAAAAGCGGGATTACCAACTGCAGAGAAGAAAGATTCTCAAGGAATCTGCTTTTTGGGAATGGTAGATGTCAAAGATTTTTTAAAAAAATACATTAACGCAAAGAAGGGAAAGATACTTAATGCAGAGGGAGAGGTGATTGGTACCCATGAGGGAGCTGTATTCTATACGATAGGACAACGACACGGATTGCATATTGATACGAAAGTTCGTGGAGCTCACGATAGTCAGGCACATTATGTAGCCGCAAAAGACGTAAAGAAGAATATTCTTGTGGTTGCCGAAGGAAGTGAGGACCCCATTCTTTTTAGAAAAGAAATTACTCTTGTGGGTGTGAATATGGTGATGCCAATTGATATAAAAAAGAAAATTATTGTAGTTGCTCGAGTACGCTATCGTCAGCCAGTATCGGAGGCAGTTTTGGAAAAGATAAATGGTTCAAAAAAGACCGAGACATACAAACTTACTTTTAAGCGTCCGCAAAAATTTGTAGCGGAGGGTCAGTCGGCGGTGTTTTATACAAAGTCCGGGGGTCTGGTCGGCGGAGGCATAATAGTGTAGAATAGGGTGGTATGAAAAAGACCATCGGGTTTTTCGTTGGTTTTATGATGCTTTTAGGAGCTTTTGTCCCTGTGTTTGCTGAAACAGGAGAAAAAGCCATTTCAACCGTGGCAACCTCAACCCCTCTTACTAAGTGGGATATTATTGAGCTTATGCAACGAGGAAAATTTGCTCCTGATTCGGTATATGAAGCATCGTTTTCTGAGCAGGAATTAAATGATTTTTTTGAACGCGAATTAACGTCGCTCAAAATGAAGTGGTTCGTAGAAAAAGCGTCCATCCGAATTATGGAGGATTCAGTTGAAGTGACCGCAAGAGTGCTTCGTCCTATAAAAGGAAATTTAGTAGTAAAAGGTTCTGTTGAGGTGCGTGATGGGGAAGCATATCTCAAGATTCTTTCTGCACGATATGGTTATTTTCCTGTGCCTGCATCATTTGTAGAAAGAACAGGTAATTTCATAATGAAACGTAAGTCACTTAGTGAATGGCTCAATATTGGAAACGGACGATGGGATGATTTGAAATTATACGATGGAAGTTTAGATATTAAGATTCATTCATTATCCGAGGAATCGTTCTAACGAGGTTATGTTATGCTTCCGTATGAGATTTTCTTCTTTGGAGTAATTTTCTTTCTGGGTGGTATTCTCGCAGCAAGTGCAGGGATACCGCCCTTTTTTGTTACCGCATTTGGAATTGTCGCAAGTATTTTTTTCGTTGTAGTACGGATTCGCATGAAGAATGTCCGCATGACTTGGTATGCGGGCCTTATTCTTTTTCTTATTATGGGTTCACTTTATTATCGAATTGATAATGCACAATTTTTTGCGTCACCAGTGGTCTTTAATAGTCCCATCATTTTTTCTGGAGTTGTTGAAGAAGATCCTGTTATTAAAGAGAGTGGTCAGGAGATAGTAGTAGGCATTACTCTGCCATATCATGCGCGTATTCTTGTGCGTCTCCCTGCATATCCTCGATTTGCATATGGCGATGTGATTCACGGAAAGGGGAAGATACAGAAGCCTTCAACGAGTTCATACGCACATTATCTTGAGAAGGAACGTATTCGAGGAACGATGAGTTTTGCGAGTGTAGAAAAAGTTGGGCAAGGAAGCGGTTCCTCGTTACGCGCCTCACTTTTTGAAATAAAACATTCCATCATGAATGTATTTGCGAGTGTACTTCCTCCTGAAGAGGCAACTTTTTTGAGTGGTCTCACAATAGGCGCGCGCGGGAGTTTTTCTCAAGAGCTAAAAGACAATATGCAGAAGAGTGGCACGACGCACCTTGTAGCACTTTCGGGATATAACATCACCATTCTCGTTTCGGTGGCGATGGGATTTTTACTTTTTTTGTTTTCGCGGCGTATCGCATTTATTGTTACGGTAATACTTATCGTTTTGTTTGTAATGATGACTGGTGCAGAGGCATCAGTAGTGCGTGCCGCAATCGTAGGATTTTTGGCACTTCTCGCATCAGAAATTGGTCGTGTGTATGACATACGCAACGCGGTGTTATGCGCCGCACTTATAATGGTTCTTCTAAATCCAAAAGTGCTTGCATTTGATATTGGTTTTCAACTTTCCTTTCTCGCGCTTCTTGGAATTGTATATCTTCGTCCCGCATTACAAAATCTTTTAAATATTACTGAGAGCACTACTATTTTTTCGTGGAAGGAGAATATGTTGACTACGCTCGCGGCACAACTTGCGGTAACTCCGATACTTATTGCAAATTTTGGATTTGTTTCCCTCATCTCCCTTTTTGCAAATATCGTTGTATTAGAGCTTATTCCAATCACTATGGGTCTTGGGTTTTTGATTGTGGGAGTATCGCTTATTTCTCATATACTTGCACAAGGTCTTGGATTCCTTGTTTCTGTATTTTTAAGAATTGAACTTCTTCTCATTTCGTTTTTTGCTCATATTGCTATTCCTATTTCGTTCAAGGCTGGCGTGGTATTTACCATTTTATGGTATGTCGGACTAGGAATACTGATATGGCACTATTATATGGATGATGCCCGACGAACTATTCAATTGGCTTAAAGCAAATAAAAAGAAGGCAATCATAATTGGGTGTGCACTTGTGATATTTGAAGGTATTTTTCTTGTAACTCTTTTTTCTGAATCAAAGA
The DNA here is from genome assembly GCA_041664385.1 of Minisyncoccota bacterium. Lineage (GTDB taxonomy): Bacteria > Patescibacteriota > Minisyncoccia > UBA6257 > GWB1-50-10 > CAIKKG01. The sequence goes on along the minus strand of JBAYKY010000007.1, from coordinate 26,630 downwards.
CATCACGAGCCTTGGAACTCCATTTTTTTGATGTAGGTCAGGGTGATTCTGAATTTGTGGTACTTCCTGGTGGAGCAAGGATGCTTATTGATGGAGGTCCTGCAAATGGACGTGTGATGAACGAACTTGCACGCACAATGAGTCAGGGAGAGCGTTATATTGATCTTGTACTTATGACACATCCGCAACTTGATCATTTTGGTGGCCTTATTGATGTAGCAAAGCAATATACTATCGGCGCATTTCTTTGGAGCGGACGGGGAAGCAATGCACCCGCATTTCAGGAATTACTCAACGAATTGCGCAATAACCACACACAAATGATATCGCTTGGTGCAGGGGATAGTATTCGGAGCAATGAAAGTAATATCACCATTCTTTCACCTACCCCCGCATTTTTGCATGATACTGATTTGAATAACTCAACGGTGGTAGCCGAAGTAATGGCGGCAAATACTTCTGCACTTTTTGTGGGTGATATTGGCACAGAAGTCGAAGAGTATCTTACGCACACATTTAATATGCGCGCAGATATTTTAAAAGTTCCTCATCATGGGTCGCGATTCTCATCGAGTGAATCATTTCTTCGTGAGGTGCATCCAAAAGTAGCTATTATTGAAGTGGGAAAAAACAGTTATGGACACCCGACTCCCGAGGTGCTTTCCCGTTTAAGTTCAGTGGGTGCTCGCATACTTCGAACCGATTTGAATGGTGCTGCGGAGATAGTAAGCGAAGGAGTGAGAAATGGTATTCGCCTCATAGTAGAAAAATAAGTCATTTCTTTTTCTTCCTCATTTTTTGTGGTATTATTTTTTTGCTATGAGAATACTTACACGGGACATTGGTGCGCATGTCGATAAAGAAATAATGCTTCGAGGATGGGTGGATACTCGCCGCGATCACGGGAAGCTTATTTTTATCGATTTTCGCGATTGGACCGGACTCGCACAAGTTATTTTTCTTCCTAACAACAAAGAGCTTCACACAAAAGCGAGTGCACTTCGCTCTGAGTGGGTAATTGAGCTCAAGGGAAAGGTACAAAAGCGTCCTGCGGGGTTGGTGAATGAAAAAATGATATCGGGTGCGTATGAGATACTCGCCACCGAACTTACCGTTCTTTCTGAAGCGAAGACGCCACCCTTTGATATTGGTACCGATGGACTTGATGTGGGGGAGGAATCGCGTATGAAGTATCGCTATCTTGATTTGCGACGTGCGCGCATGCAGAAGAATTTGCGTAATCGTGCAAAAGTATTTCAGCACATTCGAACCTTTCTCGCATCAAAAGATTTTGTAGAAATAGAGACTCCTGTACTCTCGAAATCAACGCCAGAGGGTGCGCGTGATTATTTAGTGCCTTCTCGTATCCACGAGGGTAAGTTTTATGCACTTCCGCAGTCGCCTCAGCAATATAAGCAGTTATTTATGGTGGCGGGTATGGACCGTTATTTTCAGCTTGCACGATGTTTCCGTGATGAAGATACACGCGGTGATCGCCAACCTGAATTTACCCAACTCGATTTAGAGATGAGTTTTGTGGCGCGCGAAGATGTGATGGCAGTGAATGAGGAATTGCTTATTAAAATCGTTACCGAACTTTATCCCGAGAAGAAAATTCAAGAGATTCCGTTTCCGCGTATTACGTATAAAGATGCGCTTGAAAAGTATGGCAGTGACAGACCTGATATGCGCAAAGACAAAAATGACCCGAATCTTCTTTCGTTCTGCTGGGTAATAGATTTTCCATTTTTCGAAAAGACAGATACGGGGTGGACGTTTACCCATAATCCTTTTTCAGCGCCGAAGCCAGAGTTTATGGCGGATCTTCTCGCAAAGAAGAATGTGGGCGAGATACTTACCACACAATATGATGTGGCGCTGAACGGCTGGGAAATTGGGGGAGGAAGTATTCGCAATCATCGTTCAGAAGCATTGAAAGCGGTGTTCAGTATTATGGGATTTGAGGATGAACGCATCTATAAAAATTTTGGTCATATGCTCGAAGCGTTCGATTTCGGAGCTCCTCCTCATGGTGGTATTGCGTGGGGTATGGATCGCTTGATGATGATTTTGGAGCAAGAAGCGAATATTCGTGAAGTCATCGCATTTCCGAAGACGGGAGACGGAAGTGACCTCATGATGGATGCACCATCGGACGTAACGCCAGAGCAACTTCGAGAATTACACATAACGATTAAAGAAAAAAAGAAATAATATGGCACATCAAAAAGAAGAAAAAACATTTGTAATCGTAAAGCCCGACGGTATCCAACGCTCACTTATTGGTGAAATTATTCAACGCCTAGAGCGCACTGGATTAAAATTTGTTGCATTTAAATTTCTCGTGCCTTCACGAGAAGTGTGTCTCGCACATTACAATAAAGACGATGTATGGTTTGAGAAGGTGGGTACGCGTATTGCAAATGAGCGAAAAGAAAAAGGATTTCCAGTTGAGAAATCAGTTATTGACTATGGTAAGGATATTCTTGAAGGTAATGTGGCTTTTTTAACCTCTGGCCCCGTGCTCGCAATGGTGCTTGAGGGTAATCAGGCAGTCGGCATTGTGAAAAAAATTGTAGGAGGAACAGAACCCCTTACTTCTGATGTGGGTACTATTCGAAGCGACTTTACTATCGATTCATACGCAATCGCAGGACTTGATAGCCGATGCGTAAGGAATCTTGTGCATTGTTCTGATGTACCAGCCGAGGCAGAGCGAGAAATTAAACTTTGGTTTCGTGATGATGAACTTATTAAGTATCATCACATGAATGAGGTTATTCTCTACGAAAAAGACCTAAGTCATATTTTGAGAGGCGAGGAGTAGAATTTGCAGCGAGTTACTAAAAGATTTATTATATTTGCATTATGAATTTTGAAAAAATCCCCGAGCAAGAGACCGAGGAATTAAAGAAAAGAGTTGAGGCAAGAATCAAGTCTTGGGCGGAACGACAATTTATTGGAGGACAAGTAGAAGAACATGAGGCACTATTGAGTGATGTTGAAAAAAATCCACTGAAATATATAGAAGAGTATTCTACTGAATTAAATCAATTTCGGAATGATCCACCAACTGGTCCTGATTCTTCTGATGAGGATAAAGCACGGATAGCGAAGGAGTTTAAAGAATTAGATGAGGAGGCGAGTGAACTTGGGAAGTATATAAAATTAATGGAATAGTCTTGGTATTGTAAAAACTACCGATTTAAATCGGTAGTTTTCTATATAACTTATCCACTTTCTTTAAAGAAAGTGTGCAAGGAGAGTGCTATACTATAGGTAGATCCTGCTTTCTAGATTTCGGCTCGAATTACTTACCAAGGGATTCCATTATCGTATTGCATTGCTGGTTCGTCCGGAACTGCAATACAGAGGAAACCCACCTGACTTTCAGCCGGGAGAATTCTTCAGAGCGGGATCTTTTAGTTTTTAAATTAAAAATTTCACCATAATTTACAGCATGCAGTCAAGTTTGACATTATCGGGGGGCACGGCCAGAATGGGGATGCTATGGAACCGAAGAATCTCATAAAACCAGCAAAATTGAAATCTGGCGATGTTGTTGGGGTTATTTCTCCCTCAACGCCTGTATTTTCAAAGAAAAACCTTGCGAGTGGAATGAAAACACTCGAATCTTTTGGTTTTAAACCAAAACTTGGTCCTAAGGCACTTGAAGTGCGAGGTGGTTATCTTGCGGGGACACGAGAAGATCGACTCCAGGATTTGCACACTATGTTTTTGGATGATGAGGTAAAAGCTATTTTTTGCACGGGAGGAGGTTACTCTGCGATACAACTTTTGCCGGATCTTGATTGGGAAGCAATTCAAAAAAATCCGAAAATTTTTGTTGGGTATTCTGATGTAAGTATTCTTTTGAATGCAATTACTGAAAAAACAGGACTCGTTACTTTTCATGGACCGACCGTAGAAGCAGGACTCGCATCGGATGTTGGGGGAAGTATGAGTAAGGGGAAAAAGTTTACTCTTAATAGTTTTAAATCCACCCTTATGAAAGGGGAGATTGGAAAATTAAAAGAATACACAGAGTGGAAAGTGTTAAAACCGGGGCGTGCTGAGGGACAGCTTGTGGGTGGCAATTTAGATGTGGTTGCGAGTCTTATAGGAACGCCGTATGAACCAAAATGGGATGGAAAAATTCTTTTTTGGGAAGAAGTGGGTGCAACCATCGAAACAATTGATAATGTGCTATGGCGTCTTCGAATTGCAAAAGTATTTAAAAAAATAGAGGGTATGGTTGTTGGGAAAATAACAAATCTTGAATCAATTGAAGATGATGGAGAGCCATGGACGAGTATGGATAGAGCACTTACTATTGAAGACGTTATTTTGAAAGCAACAGAAGGATTTAATTTCCCAATCATCTATGGTGTGGATTTTGGTCATGATGTACCAAATATGACGCTTCCTATTGGAGGGCAAGCGAGACTCGAATGTCCCGCACCTGGAAGGATTGGAAAAGTATCAATCTTAGAAAAATACCTTGCTGATTAGCGAGGTATTTTTTTGCTTTCTTAGGAACTGCGGGTCGCATAGGATGCGACACTGCTGTTTTCTAAGCTCATTCACATTCACTAAGAAAACAGGGAGCCCGCGGTTCGATTTCTCATCCCGACAAAAATACCCTTACGGGTATTTTTCTAGTCTTGCACACAAACACTACTGTGTTTGGTACCTCCTTCCATTTTGTTCAGTCTTGTACATGTGCGCTGCTGCGCACAGTACCTCCCTCGCACCCAACGGCACGATGAAGCATCGCCTTCGCTCGGTCGGGCTGCTGGGAATCGCCTCAAATTTCTTCTAAAATTTGAAACCTTCGTCCGCTCTTCGCGGACTGCGGCCTCCGGTTCGATTCCGGCAAGATATATGATGAACAAAAAAATCCACAAATAGTGAATTTTTTTATTCATATGTCTTGCACACAAACACTGCTGTGTTTGGTACCTCCTTCGCCTTCGCTCAGTCGGGCTGCCGGGAATCGAACCCGGTCTACATGCACCCCATGCATGCGTACTACCGGTATACTACAGCCCGTAGTGAGGAGCAAAATGAACAGTAGGTTCATTTTGTCCGAACGCCCGGGATGAAAGCAGTCTTCTGCTTACAGCCCGAGTGGAATTTATTATGCGGTTTCTACGTAACGATGGGATGCAAGCGTCTGCGCTTACAGCCCGAAGTGGGACCTGTCTGAAACTTGAGACATAAGTCTTCTGCTTACAGCCCGAAGTAAGTTCTTCTCGCTAATTTAGTATACATACATTTATTTTCTTGTGAAACAAAAAATCCCGCTTCTCGCGGGATTATTCTTTATTTTACTTTACTTAATGTTCTTAAACACTTCGTACACACCTTTGATCTCTTTCCCAATATTAAAAGGCTCGTCCATTGAAGGTTAGCTCTTTTTTTATTCCATCCCGTTGGATTATATTTACCGCGGAGCAACTGCCGTGTTCCTCCCATTTTTCCGCTTTTTACACATCGTTCACATGCTCGCATAGTTTTTGTATTCTAAAGGGTAATAGAATACTCGTCAACTCCAAAAGAGGGGAAAACAAGCATTTGGAAGAATATATTGACTTATTAACGATTTTATCGTAGTATTTTCCGCGTGTGATACATACACGTGTTCTTTCACATTAATCTATATAATCAATCACTTCTTGGAGGTTTATTATGAAGTTCTTTATACGTTTGTGCATCATCGCATGCGCATTCTTTACACTCTCGTTTTCGGTGTTCTCTCAGACAGAACCCCCGAAGGAAACGTGTTCTTCAATGATTTGGCCTCATGCGGATTACCGTATGTGGGTGAATCGGGAATATGTGATACCGGGATCGTTTATCCAAGTTCCTATGATATTCGGTCTTCCGTCGTCTGACACCGTACTCGTTGCAGATGCATCGGTTATATTTAATCGATGGATTATGCCGCAATGGGGATGGTGGTTCAATCAGTGGAACTTCTGTCCGTCTTCGGTCAGTTCGCAGCCCGATTTTAAATCAGATCGATTTAGAGTAATTGTTGTGGGATACCCTCACATTGGTGCAGGTGAAGTCGAAGTTGGTTCATTTATGGCACAAGTGGATCAGAACGCCGTTCCTGGCGATACCATCGTCGTTGAACATCTGTTTGCAATTAACGATAAAGAAGTCGAACGGCATAAAGCAGAATTGTATGTTCATTCTCGCGTAGTTTATGCGGATTTGAATGGAGATTCGCTTGTGACAGGAATGGATGCTGCCTTCATCTACCGCTTTCTTGTGGGAAATGGTGTGGCAATTAATATAAAACAATTCCTTACTTCGGACCTTGATGGCAATTACAAAATCGACTGGTATGACCTGTATCTTTGTCTTTCTTATGTATTGGGGCAGCGTTCTGGATTTCCCGTCGAGGGGTATGATATAGGAGGAAAAGGAATGACCGCAGAAAAAATGCCTCTTATTATGGCCTCGCTCGGTAGTGCTACCGCAATCTCTTTCGGAACCAATGAAATAACAAATGGAGAACTCGAGTTCAGAATACCTCAGGGGGCGACTCTTGAGCCTACGAGCGCGTTCTCGGGATCCCTTTCCGACATCGCATATGGATCAAACGGTGTCGTGAAAGTACGGTTTGCAAAAGGCATTTCTATGGCCGGTACACTCTTTACCGTACGTAATGCATCACCCGAACAAATCGCGGTATGTGGGAAGGTTAATCGAGGAAATCTAATTGATCCGATCATAGAGCGCACAACGGAAGTGGAAGGAAAGACAATCATTCCGCACACCTTTTCACTTGAGCAGAACTATCCGAACCCGTTTAATCCGACAACAGTGATTGCGTTCTCGGTCCCTTATGCGTCGCGCGTGACTCTTAAGGTGTACAACCTTCTTGGTCAAGAGGTTGCAACACTCATGGAAGGGAGAGAGCAGTCTGCAGGAATGCACTCCGTTCCATTCGATGCTTCACATCTCGCATCCGGCGTTTATCTCTATAAAATGAATGCAGGAGAGTTTGTTGTGACGCGACGAATGGTTCTTCAGAAGTAGATTTATATTTTATCCCCTCAGAACATTGAGGGGATTTTATTTTGACAAAAGACAGCAAAAATTGTTTACTGAAACTAGTATTCAACCATTTTACAATTTCAAAAGGAGGTAATCATGAAAGGTAATCGCGCGCGTTTTGGTATTATTGGTATCGCGGTATCGCTTCTTGTTACGGGATTCATTATTTCACTTTTTTCTTCACATGAGACACCACCAACATTAGAAGAAGGTATCGTACGGGTGCAGATGTTCTATAACGAACAGTGTGATTTAAGAAAGAAAGTAAAGGAAGATTATACAAGAGTGAAAGAAAAGATGAGTAGAAGTGAACGAAGGGTCATCGATAGTCTTTTCTTGGAAAATCGGCAGATGCTTGATAGTAGTGCATCAATGATTGCCGGTGCCTTTCCCGATTCATTGAACTTTGATGTTCGAAAGAATTTATTATTGAGTGCAATGAGGGAGATGAAGCAAGCACTTACGTCCATTATTTATATATGCAGAATACTCGTGCCTTATCTGGATGAAGATAACAACAAAAAAGAGAGAAAGGAAACTATAGCAATAAAAAGCGACTCATATGAGTCGCTTTTAATTTTATCCAATCACCGTTTCTCTATATGTCTTTTTTCCAAAATCAAATTCATAAAATTTCATAGCATCTCCTGAGCCCACTTGAAGAATAAGTGTATTTTTGTCTGTGGGAAGCGTAAAGAGAAGCGCACCACTTACTGCACTTTTTGGTGGCATAGAAGAAAACGAGCCGATTACTTGAGTGGCTTTTTGATTATTCCCATCAAGATTTAATACTTGGATAAGGTCATCGAACGCGATAGCAGTATATGAAGCTGCTTGTGCGGTAAATACTTTTACTCCCACACGCACTGTGCCGTTAGGAAGTTTTGTTGCGCGTTCGATAGTGACGGTAAGAGGCGATTGAGGGGCAAGCGTCGCATTTGAAGAGGTTTCAAATAAAATTGCAGAAGATATTGCAATTCCACTTTCTTCTGGTTCGGGAGGCGTTGAGGTTGGTACTGAGGAAGGAATTTCTGATGGGGCAGGCGCTTGAGGTGTTGTATTGGATTGGTTTTTCATTTGGAGCGCAATTTCCGTATTCGCAACACTTGTTGAAAGTGTGGCTAATTTATCAAAGACCATATAAAAGCCGACCATTACGAGAAATGCAAAAAGAACAAGAAGAATGTATATTGTTTTTTCAGTACGCATATCCTTATTATACACTCTCGCATATCTCATATGTGCTGCGCGGAGCCTCTTTTTTTGTTATTTGTTCGGTATGATATAGTGGAAGCATCTATGAATCCCGTATTATTTATTTTTCAGATTGTGGTGCTCGTTTTTTCGGTCATCATTCATGAGATTTCTCACGGGTTTGTTGCCGAGAAATTTGGTGATTCAACGGCGCGGCGTATGGGGAGGCTTACACTCAATCCTTTAAAACATATCGATCCATTTGGTTCTATCATCTTGCCGCTTCTTATGGCACTTGTGCCCGGAGGGGTGGTATTTGGATGGGCAAAACCAGTACCAGTAAATACGACAAGCCTTAAAAATCCAGAGCGTGATATGGCATATATTGCAGCTGCGGGACCTTTGAGTAATCTTACCCTTGCGCTTGTGTTCGCAATTTTATATCGTGTACTTTCTTTCTTTTTCTTGCCAACACCATACACAATGGCACTTGGAGATTTCTTCAGTTTGATTTCAATCACCAATATCTCACTCGCTATTTTTAATTTAGTGCCGATTCCACCGCTTGATGGTTCAAATGTGCTTTTTGCACTTTTACCAAGGTCTGCACATGCAGTACGCGCATTCCTTACTCAGTACGGCTTTTTCCTTCTTCTCGCGTTCATTTTCTTTGGTATCGAATTTATTAGTCCCATCATTTTCTTCGTCTATAAATTATTTTTTGGTTTGTAATTTCTTTATGGGGATGGTGGGGTTGACCCCGTTAGAGGCGCCATTTCGTAGTCATGGCATATCTTAATTATTGTATTATTTTGTTTCTAAATATTGTGTAGTGTAAATGAACAACGGGTGCCACAGGCACCCTGCTTCTCACGGGGTTGACGATTTTTACGATGCCCTCTATACTAATTTCTGTTTTATGCCAACCATTGGACAACTTATAAGGACTGGACGCACGAGTAAAAAAGGAAAGGACAAGACCCCTGGTCTTGGTTATTATTTTAACTATTTGAAAAATCGTCCAGTTGACTCTGCATCACCGTTTAAGCGCGGCGTATGTCTTAAAGTGTTTACCACCACACCAAAGAAACCAAACTCTGCACTTCGTAAGGTAGCGCGTGTGAGACTTACGAATGGCATGGAAGTCACCGCCTATATTCCTGGAGAAGGACACAATCTTCAAGAACACTCCGTAGTAATGATTCGCGGTGGTCGCGTAAAAGATCTTCCGGGTGTACGGTATCACATCGTTCGCGGTGTGCTTGATACGTCTGGTGTGGACCGCACTGCACAGAGGTCAAAGTATGGTGCAAAGAAGAAGAAGGCAAAATAAACTATGAGGAAAAGAGGATATTTCAAAAAAAGAGAATTTTTACCTGATACTAAATATAACCGCACTGATGTCGGCCGATTTATCAATTATATGATGATGGGCGGCAAGAAGAACGCAGCAGAGCAGGTTATTTATGAAGCATTTGCAAAGATCGAAGAAGTAACCAAAGAAGATCCTATCAAGACGTTTGAAAAGGCGCTTGAGAATGCAAATCCTCTTCTTGAAGTAGTATCAAAGCGTATTGGTGGTGCGAACTATCAGATTCCTCGTGAAGTACGTCCTGAGAGACAGTTTTTTCTTGCCACGCATTGGATTATTACCGCCGCAAAGGGAAAGAAGGGAAAACCAATGGGTGAGAGACTCGCAGAAGAACTTCTTATGGCCGCAAAGAACGAAGGAAGCGCAATTAAAAAGAAACAGGATACTCATCGCATGGCAGAAGCAAACCGCGCGTTTGCATCGCTTATGCGTTCGTCTTCCTAAGAGTCGAAGTACATCGGCTCATACGAGGGCCGATTTTTATAAATTATTATTTTATGCCACGGGAATATCCTATTGAGAATGTAAGAGACATTGGTATCATCGCACACATCGACGCAGGCAAGACCACTGTATCGGAGCGTGTTCTTTTTTATACTGGCGTTTCTCACAAAATTGGTGAGGTGCACGAAGGTGAGGCAGTGATGGACTGGATGGACCAGGAGCGTGAACGTGGTATTACGATTACGTCAGCGGCAACCACTTGCTTCTGGACACCTTCGTATATTCCTTTAGACAAAAAGAAAGAATTTGGATATCGTATCAACCTCATTGATACTCCGGGACACATTGATTTTACTGTCGAGGTAAAGCGTTCTCTCCGTGTACTTGATGGTGCGGTGGTGGTATTTGATGGTGTGTCTGGTGTAGAGCCACAGTCAGAAACAAACTGGCGTTACGCGGACGAATATAATGTACCGCGTATTTGTTTTATTAATAAGCTTGATCGTATGGGTGCAAGTTTTGAGAATAGTTTTAATTCGATTATCGAGCGTCTTACTCCGAACGCGATTCCGATACAGCTTCCGATTGGACTCGAGGAGCACTTAAAAGGTGTGGTAGATCTTATTAATAATAAGGCATATCTTTTTGAAGGGGAGCGTGGAGAGAAAATTATCGAGACTCCAATTCCTGATGATATGAAGGAGATAGTAAGCAAGAAACGCCATGAAATTGTAGAAAAGATTGCAGAAACTGACGATGAGCTTATTACTAAGTTTTTGGATGGCGTAGAGCCAACCGTACCTGAACTTAAGAAAGCACTTCGCGCGGCAACACTGAAAGTAAAATTAGTGCCAGTACTTTGCGGTTCTGCATTGAAAAACAAAGGTGTGCAATTTATGTTGGACGCAGTTATTGATTATCTTCCATCTCCTATCGATCTTCCTCCTACGAAGAGTATCAATGCTGACACGCATGCAGAAGCATTTCATCACCCTGATGACAATGAGCCTTTGACTGCACTTGCCTTTAAAATCGCAACAGATCCTTTCGTGGGCTCACTCACGTTTTTCCGTGTGTATTCAGGAACGTTGAAGCGTGGCAGTTATATTTTGAACGCTACAAAAAATACTCAGGAGCGCATTGGCCGCATCGTGCGTATGCATGCGAACCATCGCGAAGAAGTAGAAGAAATTTATGCAGGTGACATTGGTGCACTCGTAGGACTTAAAGACACCACGACTGGAGACACGTTGACCGATCCAGAACATCCAACTATTTTGGAGCGTATTGTATTTCCTGAACCAGTTATCTCAATGCGTATTGAGCCAAAGACAAAGGCTGACCAGGAGAAGATGGGTATTGCACTTCATAAACTTGCAGAAGAAGATCCGACGTTCCGCGTAGCGGGTGATGTGGAAACGGGTGAGACTATTATTTCCGGTATGGGAGAACTTCAGCTCGAAGTACTCGTCGAGCGCATGAAGCGCGAATTTAAAGTGGAAGCAAACGTAGGTCGCCCGCAGGTTGCATACAAAGAAACTATCAAAGGAAAAGGTGACGCAGAAGGAAAATATATTCGCCAGTCTGGTGGTAAGGGTCAGTATGGTCACGCAAAATTGAGAATCGAACCTATGGAGCGTGGCACTGGATTTGAATTTGTGGACGAAATTAAAGGAGGTTCAGTTCCTCAGGAATTCATTAAACCTATTGAGAAGGGTGTTGAGGAAGCTGCACAGCGTGGTGTGGTTGCAGGATATCCTGTGGTAGATATTAAAGTAACTCTTTATGATGGATCATTCCACGAAGTAGACTCTTCTGAATTCGCGTTTAAGATTGCCGGTTCCATGGCATTCCAGGAAGCGGTCAAGCAAGCGAAGCCAATTATTTTGGAGCCAGTCATGAAGATTCAAGCAATTGCGCCGACAAATTTCCTTGGAGATATTACAGGAGATTTGAGTTCACGCCGTGCAAGGATTTCAGCAATGGGGGAGCGCGGCAATTTGCGCATTATTGATGCAACGGTACCTTTGGCAGAAATGTTCGGCTATGTCACAAACCTTCGTTCAATTACGCAGGGACGTGGAAGCTTCAACATGGAATTTTCTCATTATGAGGAAGTGCCAAACAATGTGGCTCAGACCATCATTGAAGGGAAAGCAAAGAAATAAAAAGTATAAAAATCCCCTTACGGGGATTTTTAGTTTGAAAATAATCAGTTGAGGGATATAATGGCGCAATGGATAACAAACATTCCGCACTCACAAAAATAATAGTAGGAGCATTTATTCTTGGTGTTGCAATTGCCTACATTGCATTTCCTAAGAAGGACGCACCAAAAGGTGAAGAGCAAAAAGAAATAGTTGTGGCAACATCGACTCCTATAGTTGCAACATCAACACCCCCTCTCACACCAACTTCAACGGTAAAGAAAATAAACAGTACTTCGACACCAATAATGTGGAGGACATACGCAGATCCAAAATATGGATTTTCGTTTCAATATCCTGCTGCGTCAAAATTACTTTTTTCGTCTTCGAGTAATTCAATGGCAAACGTAGTAACTATCGTAGTACAAGCAGAAAATATTGCTGCGGCAAGTATTGGAAAGTTGATCGAATTTAAGGTGTATGAAAAAGGAACATTTGTGCAATACACACAAGCATCAGGATGTAAATTATTTGCGCATTCCGAACTTCTCATTGATGGAAAGACGATTGATATTGCAGAACACGAAAAGTGCCTCGGTGAGGAAGGAGTGATAAGCTCAACGCATTATATGCATGCAATTGTTCCACTTTCAGCTACGGAAGATGTTGTTTTTACCGCAAGTTTGGGAGATATTCCATTTGGGAAAGCTGAATTTGCAAAATCGATTCTTGCCACCTTTAGATTTATTCCAAGAACATAAGAGTTTCTTACGAATAGGTTGTATACAGGGTTGACTTTTTTAAAGGAATAAGTAAGAATTATCACTGCTTTTGGAAAATCCTAACTAGGTCGAAAAAAATAAAAAACCAAGCAAAAAACTAGTTATATGGCAGAAAAAGAAAAATTTGTTCGTTCGAAGCCTCACGTAAACGTGGGAACTATTGGACACGTCGACCATGGGAAGACAACTCTTACCGCGGCGATGACGCACGTCCTTTTTATGAAAGGTCTTGCAAAGAAGGAAGAAGGTGTCGACAACATCGACAATGCTCCTGAGGAAAAGGCGCGTGGTATTACCATTGCACTCCATCACTCAGAGTACGAGTCTGCAAAGCGTCACTATGCACACATTGATGCACCAGGACACGCGGACTATATCAAGAACATGATTACGGGAGCTGCGCAGATGGACGGCGCAATCCTTGTGGTGGCAGCGACTGACGGCCCTATGCCTCAGACACGTGAGCACATCCTTTTGGCATACCAGGTTGGTGTACCAAACGTCGTTGTTTTCTTGAATAAGTGCGATATGGTAGATGATCCAGAACTCATCGACCTCGTTGAGTCAGAAGTTCGTGAGCTCTTAAAGAAGTATCACTACGATGGTGATAACACTCCGGTAATTCGTGGTTCGGCGTTGAAAGCACTTGAAACAAAGTCTGCAGACAGCCCTGAAGCGAAGCCAATTCTTGATCTCATTGACGCATTGGATAATTTTATTCCTGAGCCAGTTCGTGCAACTGATAAGCCTTTCCTTATGCCTATCGAGGACATCTTCTCGATTGAAGGACGCGGTACTGTATGTACCGGCCGTGCAGAACGTGGAATCCTTAAGGTGAACGAAGAAGTCGAAATTGTAGGATTAAAGCCAACGGTGAAGACTGTCGCGACAGGCATCGAAATGTTCCAGAAATTGCTTGATGAAGCACGTGCGGGAGATAACGTAGGTATTCTTCTTCGCGGTTTGAAGAAAGAAGATGTGGAACGTGGCCAAGTTATTGCAAAGCCAGGTTCAGTAACGCCTCATACCGAATTTGAAGCAGAAGTCTATGTGCTTTCAAAGGAGGAAGGTGGACGACACACCCCATTCTTTAAAGGATATAAACCTCAGTTCTACATTCGTACCACTGATGTGACAGGAGAAGTAATTCTTCCTGCGGGTGTTGAAATGGTTATGCCTGGTGATACCGTTTCTATTAGCGTAAAGCTTATTGCGCCAGTAGCACTTGAAGAGAAACAGCGCTTTGCAATCCGCGAGGGTGGCAAGACGGTGGGTGCGGGTGCAGTAACGAAGATTCTTAAATAATCGATAACGAACAATTCATAACCAACAACCCAAAACAGATTTGTATTAAGTTGTTGGTTATGAGTTACTAGGTTTGTACTATATGGCAAAAAAAGACGAGCAACTTCAAAAGGAAAAATTACGCCTTCGTATAAAATCATACGATGCAAAACTCATTGATAATTCGGTGAGGCAAATTATTGAAGCGATAAAGCGACAGGGTGGGGACGTGGTAGGTCCTATTCCGTTGCCGACTGAATTCAAAAAATATTCAGTTAATCGTTCAACTTTCGTGCATAAAAAGTCAGTCGATCAGTTCGAACTGCGTGTGCACAAGCGCCTCATTGATATCTTGAATCCTCAGCAGAAGATTATTGAATCACTCACTGATTTGAATCTTCCTGCCGGTGTGGATGTCGAGATTAAGATGGGCTAACGAGTTACTTACTTGAATGATATCTGGCATCGACCCCAGGCATCAGAAAAGAGTTGACTTTCGTGCGTGAAATATAATAGGATAGTTAGGGTTTAGCCACATTTCATCTACGAAAAACAACAGGGCTTGCCTCTGTTGTTTTCATAAGAAATCGTCTCATGGAAAAAATAATCGCAAAAAAAATGAAAATGGCGCAGATTTGGAAGGACGGAAACGTCGTTCCTGTAACACCGCTTCTCTGCCAAACGGGCGATATTGACGCATTCCTCTCATCCCTTAAGGAAGGGGAGATGGTTGCGGTTTCTGGGACAAGTCGTGGAAAAGGTTTTCAGGGTACGGTAAAACGTCATGGTTTTCATGGTGGTCCCGCAACTCATGGTCAGAAAGATAGATTGCGTGCTCCTGGTTCTCTTGGTCCTACCGCACCTCAGCGTGTGGTAAAAGGAAGAAAGATGGCAGGGCATACTGGCAATAGACGCGTGACAGTAAAAAATCTTATGGTTGCCAAAATTCAACCAGAGGAAAAGATTGTCATGGTGCGTGGCGCAGTTCCTGGTAACAAAGGAGGGAAGATTGAAATTAGAAATAAATAAGCATGACTACGGATCTCTACAATCAAGAATATAAGAAAGTAGGTACGGTAACATTACCTGATCCGGTTTTTAATTCACCATGGAATGCAGACCTCGTGCACCAAGTAGTGGTGGCGTATGAAGCAAATTTGCGTAAACCTCTCGCGCACGTAAAAGGACGCGCAGAAGTACGCGGAGGAGGAAAGAAGCCGTATGCACAAAAACACACTGGCCGCTCACGTCAGGGTTCAACACGCTCTCCAATTTGGAAAGGTGGTGGAGTAACTCATGGACCGACTGCTGAGAGAAATTTTTCAAAAAAGGTTAACAAAAAGATGAGACAAGGAGCCCTTTCCTCAGTGCTTTCCAGAAAATTACATGAAGGTGAAGTGTTTGTAGTGGACTCACTTTCATTTGAAAAAGGAAAGACAAAGGAAGTTGCTTCAATGCTCGCTCGTTTTTTCAAAGCGAAGCCAAATGTTCTTTTCGTTTCAGAAAAAGGAAATAGCACGTTGGTACGCACAGGACGCAATATTCCTAATGTAGATATTGTGCGCGTTACCGGTCTTACTGCATTTACGGGATTACGCCATAAGAATATTATTTTTGAAAAGGCCGCGCTTGATGAGTTTGTAACCAAACAATAACCATGAGTATTTTAGGCACGAAAAAACCGAAAAAAGAAGTAGAAAAGAAAGACGTGGTTGTGGCACCATCATCTGGCGTGGAACGAAGTATTTTGAAGAAACCACTTGCAAGTGAAAAAGCTTATGGACTTCACAAACAGAATCAATACGTCTTTATCGTAGAGATGTCTGCAAATAAAATAATGGTGAAGGAAGAAGTACAACGCCGCTACAATGTGAAGGTGGTTGATGTCGGTATTTTAGTAAATAAGGGAAAGGTAAAAAATTATCGAGGAAGACCAGGCAAAGCATCGAAATTCAAAAAAGCGTATGTCACGTTAAAGGAAGGCGATAAAATTGAGCTTGAATAATTATTATCATGAAGCAGTATAAACCAACAACTCCATCGCGCAGGCATATGACGGTCGTAGATTACGGCACGTTAACTCCAGGCGCACGTCCTTTGAAGAAATTTACCTCACGATTAGTAAATCGCGCAGGACGAAATTCTCAGGGTCGTATTACGGTACGTCATCAAGGAGGTGGTAATAAAAAGTTATACCGCGAGATTGATTTTGTGCAGAAAAAGCGCGGCATTTCAGGGAAGATCGAAACGATTGAATATGATCCTTATCGCACCGCATTTATTGCACTTGTGTGCTATAACGATGGAGAACGTCGCTATATACTTGCACCAACTGGTATGAAAGTAGGTGACAAGATTATTTCTTCTGAAACCGCACCTTTTACTCCTGGTAATCGCACTTCATTGAAGAGGATTCCCGTAGGTATGTTCGTACATAGCGTGGAAATTACCCCAGGGAAAGGTGGGCAGTTTGCACGCTCTGCAGGTACATCAGTACAAGTACTCGCAAATGAAGATGGATATACTCATTTGAAAATGTCTTCAGGCGAAGTTCGTAAGGTTCTCTGGGATTGCTTTGGAACTATCGGACAGGTCTCTAACTTAGAACACAACCTTGTGGTAAGTGGGAAAGCAGGCCGTTCACGTTGGCTCGGTATTCGACCGACCGTTCGTGGAAAGGTTATGAACCCACGCGACCATCCATACGGTGGTGGTGAAGGAAGAACGCAACGTGGTACAAAGCGTCCAAAGACGAAGTGGGGTAAGATTACCGGTGGTAGGAAGACCCGCAACAAGAAGAAGTGGTCGACTGAAATGATTGTAAGTCGAAGACCTTCTCGAATTCGAAAATAATCGTCACGAATTGAAGAAAGGAAAAAATCGTGTATACTAATGTCCGTTTCACCTATTAACTAAATTATGAGCCGTTCAATAAAAAAAGGTCCTTGGGTTGACCCAAAAATTGTAAAAAAGATTGCGAAAGTAAAGCAGGGTGATCACACTCCTATTAAGATATGGTCACGTGACTCTGAAATTGCGCCAGAAATGGTTGGGTTTACATTTGGTATCCATAACGGCAAGGTATTTAACGAAGTAACAATAAGCGAAGATATGATTGGGCATCGTTTTGGTGAATTTTCTCCTACACGGAAATTCATTAAGCATGGTGGCAAGATGCAGCGCGATATTGAGAAAGGTCCTACTCCCGCAGCTGCAGCACCTGCCGCAAAGAAATAATAGTATTTTATGGAAAACGCAATTGTCGCAAAATTGAATTACTTGAGATTATCGCAACGAAAGGTGCGTCTTTCCTCAAACATAATTAAAGGACTTTCGGTAAACGAAGCAGAAGGACAACTTATTCTTTCTCCTCGTCGTAGTCGAGATTATCTTTTGCGTCTTTTGCGCAGCGCGGTGGCAAATGCAAAAAATAATAATAAGATTGATGTAGAAAAACTTTATGTAAAGGATGTTCGCGTTGATAAGGGTCCTTCACAAAAGCGTTTTGTACCTCGTGCACGTGGAAGTATGAGTCAGATTGAAAAGAAAACCTGTCATATTACTCTGGTGCTCGGTATCCGAGAGGATGCAAAGAAGAGCCGATTCACTATCATCGCGAAGAAAAAGAAGGAGGATATAAAAGCGAAGAAAGGGGAGCATGGCAATAAAGAAGCTCCTGCCGCAGCGAAATCACCGAAAGAGCATATCATTCCTTCAAAAGCTGCAAAGAAAGCGCCAAGCGAAAAGCGCGAGACGAAAGGAAAGGTAGTTGTTCCCGGTGCATTCAATAGGAAGGTGATTTAATACCACACATGGCACAGAAAATTAATCCAAATACATATCGATTAGGCATTACGCTTCCTTGGGCAAGTCGCTGGTTTTTCACTCGAAAATCTCGCTACTTCCTTGAAGAAGATCATGCGATTCGCGTATTTATTCGTGGAAAGATTAAAGATGCAGGCATTGCAGGACTTTCCATTGAACGCACAAGCGATGTAGTAAGGGTAAACATTCAGGCTGCTCGCCCAGGACTTATTATTGGAAGAGGAGGAAAAGGAATTGAGGAACTTCGCGAGAGTCTTTTAAAAATTGTGAAAAAGCTTCGTATAGAAAACAAAGTACCTCTTATTTTCTCATTCAATCTCAACGTAGAAGAATTAAAGAGAACAGATGTTTCTGCGGGTGTACTTGCACAGCAGATTGCAACCGACCTTGAGAAGCGCCAGCCATATCGCAAACTTATGAAGCGCGCGATTGAGAGCACAATGCAAAATCGTGATGTAAAAGGAATTAAGATAAAACTTTCTGGACGCTTGAATGGTGCAGAAATTTCTCGTGTTGATTGGCTTGCAAAAGGACGCATGCCTCTTCAGACGCTTCGCGCGATTATTGATTATGCAGAAGCAACTTCATTTAATAGTTACGGTACTATTGGTGTGAAAGTCTGGATTTATAAAGGTGAAGTGTTTGATGAAAAAAGAGCATCTCGTAAATAAGTAATTACCCCATATGTTACAGCCAAAGAAACAAAAACATAGAAAACAGCAGAAGGGACGTTCTCGTAAGAGGCTCGTGGAAACACGCGGCATTACGCTTTCCTACGGTAACTTTGGGCTTCGCGCAATGGGTGCTTCGTGGATGACCGCAAACCAAATTGAAGCAGGGAGAAAAGCAATTGCACATTCAATGAATCGCGAAGGAAGACTTTGGATTCGTATCTTCCCTGATAAACCAGTTACGAAACTTCCTCCAGAAGTCACCTTGGGAGGTGGAAAGGGAGAAGTCGATCATTATGTATTTCCTGTAAAACCAGGACGCATCATTTATGAGATTGATGGAGTTTCAAAAGCAGTTGCAGAACGTGCACTTAAAATGGCGGGATTCAAAATGCCGTTTAAGACGAAAATAATTTCACGATAACCATACCTATGAAAAAGAAAGACTTTCTCACCATGAAAAATAAGCCGATAGTGGAACTCGATAAAGAGCTTCATGATTTGCGCGTTCGCGTGAGTGGTCTTAAATTTGATTTAGCTGCCGGCAAGGTGAAAAATATTCAGGAGGTGAAGAATGCAAAGAAGGGAATTGCACAAATTCTTACCGTGAAAAAGGAAAGGTCTTTAAAAGAAGCAAAGAGTCATTAATATATGAGAAAACTACAAGGAACAGTCGTATCTGACAAAATGAAGAAAACATGCGTAGTATCGGTAGAGCGCATGAGGAAGCATCCACGATACGAAAAATATTATCGAATTACCACAAAATTCAAAGCACATGACGAAATGAACGAATATCATGTGGGAGATAAGGTAGTGATTCAGGAGTCTCGCCCCCTTTCTCGCGATAAACGCTGGACAATAGTCGGCAAAGCATAGTATTCTAGGTACTCGGCACCAATTCAATGATACAAGAACGATCAATATTAAAAGTAGCGGACAACAGTGGTGCAAAGGTAGTGCGCTGTTTTCGTGTACTTGGGGGAAGCCGAAAAAGATATGCCACTATTGGTGATATTATCGTTGCTTCAGTGCAGATTGCGGAACCTCGCAAACAGGTAAAAAAGAAGGATGTAGTGCGCTGTTTGGTAGTTCGTCAGCATGCACCGACTCGCAGAAAGGATGGTTCTTACATTCGTTTTGACGATAATGCAGTAGTTATCATTGATAAAGGCGAACCAAAAGGAACTCGTATTTTCGGCCCAATTCCACGAGAAATAAAAGAGAAAGGATACGATACTATTGCATCACTTGCTGAAGAACTTGTATAACCCAGGAATCCATGAATATCAAAAAAGGCGATACAATCAAAGTATTATTAGGAAAGGATAGCGGGAAAACCGGCAAGGTTGTTAGTGTTGATGCAAAAAAGAATCAAGTTCACCTTGAAGGATTAAACCTTTATAAAAAACACGTGCGTCCACGCAAGCAGGGTGAGAAGGGAGAAATCGTTTCTGTGGCACGTCCGATGGATGCATCGAATGTTGCAATTGTGTGTCCGAATTGTAATAAACAAACACGCGTTGGTCATCGTAAGGATGGAGAGACCAAAATTCGATTTTGCGTGAAATGCAAAGGAACAATTTAAGTATGAAAAAGGATATGTCGACAATTGAAAAGACAGGACTCTTGAAAATCGTGGTAAATGCCGGCGTCGGCAAGTTGCGCTCAATGCAGCAATTTGATGACAAGGTACTTCCTGAGATTCAGAAAGAGATTGCGATAATCACTGGCCAAAAGCCCGCAGAACGCAAAGCAAAGAAATCAATTGCGACATTTAAAGTGCGCGAAGGAGAGGTTGTGGGATTACAGGTAACTCTTCGTAAGCAGCGCATGCATGATTTTTTCACGAAGGTGGTGAATATCGTATTGCCTCGCGTAAAAGATTTTCGTGGATTAGTGCTTTCGAATGTGGATCATGATGGTAATTTGAATTTTGGATTTCGCGATCAGCTCGTATTTCCTGAAATCAATCCAGAAAAATCAAAAGTTGCTTTTGGTATTCAGGTAACGGTTGTTCCTAAAATCAGAGATCGTGAGAAAGCAATTGCACTCTACAGGTCGCTTGGGGTACCATTAATGCGTTCTGAAAAATAATTATGGCAAAGACATCTGTTATCGCGCGGGCAAAAAAGAAACCGAAGTATTCCACACGCATTGTGCGACGCTGTTTTCGCTGTGGAAGAAAGCGTGGATTTATGCGCGATTTCAATCTTTGCAGGATTTGTTTTAGAGAGTTGGCAAGCAAAGGAGAGATTCCAGGAGTGAAGAAAGGATCTTGGTAATTGACTATATATGTATATTGATTTACTTATAAAATTAAAAAATTCACAGGCTGCAGAAAAGAGCACAGTGAAGACACGATATACCAAGATGGATAATGCCGTTGCGGATGTCTTAGTGCGCTTCGGATTTTTGAAAAAAGTAGAAGTGAAAGGAAAGTCTGTGAAAAAGGTAATGGAGATGGAACTCGATCCTCATCGTCCTATTCGCGGTTTGAAACTTTTGAGTAAGCCCTCACTTCGACGTTATGCGGGATATGATGAGTTTCGAAGAGTGAAGAGCGGACATGGCATTCTTGTCGTTTCAACCTCAAAAGGAATCATGACTGGTACGGATGCACGAAGGGAAAAAGTAGGAGGGCAACTCCTTTTCGAATTGTGGTAATACAACACATATGTCAAAAATTGGAAAAAAACCTATAACAATTCCTAGTGGTATAACCGTACGCGTTGACGGCGGGCTTGTGATAGTAAAAGATGCCACACGCACTCTTTCTATTCCGCGTCTTTCAGGTGTTGAAGTGAAAGTAATAGAAAATGAAGTAGTGCTTACGACTGCGGCAACTTCAAAGCAAGTGCGCAGTAATTGGGGAACGCTTCGTGCACTTATTCAAAATGCAATTGATGGTCTTGTAAAAGGATATGGGAAGACACTTCTTCTTGAAGGAGTGGGATATAAGATTGCAAAGGAGGGGAATGATTTAGTATTGAACCTTGGATTTTCACACCCGGTGAAATACAAAGCACCTGAACACGTAACTTTTGAAGTTGAGAAAAACACCATTTTAAAAATTAAAGGTTTTGATAAAGCACTCGTAGGACAAGTTGCCGCAGAAATTCGAGAGCTTAAGAAGCCAGAGCCGTATAAAGGAAAAGGATTCCGTTATTCTACTGAAATCATCAAAAGAAAGGCAGGAAAGAAAGCAGGAGCAGCATCAGCCTAAATAAAATAAACGTATGAACGCACGAAAGCAATTAATTCAAAAAAGAGGAAGAAGGGCAAATCGCGTACGAACGACGGTGCGTGGTTCTGATGTGCGGCCTCGTCTTTCTGTATTTCGAAGTAATAAATTTACCTCAGTACAGCTTATTAATGATGTAAGCGGAAAAACACTCGCGCAGGCATCTTCACGAGAATCAAAGAAGAAAATGACGAAGACTGCGGGAGCTGAATTTGTGGGAACAACGATTGCAGAGCGCGCAAAAGCATTGGGCGTGTCTGCGGCAGTATTTGATCGTGGTTCCTATCGCTATCATGGTCGCGTCAAAGCGCTTGTCGAAGCGGCACGAAAAGGAGGTCTTCAAATTTAATATATGTTTAATTCACGAGGTCAAAAAAACGAAGGAAGAGGTCCACGAAGGCCATTTGTAAAACGCGTTACTGAGTTTAAGGAGCGCGTACTTGAAGTGCGCCGCGTAACTCGTGTGGTCGCAGGAGGAAAGCGTTTTAGCTTCCGTGCAACAGTAGTAGTGGGCGATATGAAGGGACGCGTGGGCATTGGTATCGCAAAAGGACTCGACTTTGCGGCCGCAGTACAAAAAGCACAGCGCCAGGCTGAAAAGAGCGTAGTAACCGTAGCACTTGTTGAAAACAGAACCGTTCCTTATGAAGTAGAAGCAAAGTATGACGCCGCTCGCGTACGTATTAAACCAGCGAAAAAAGGGCATGGTCTTATTGCAGGAGGTTCTCTTCGTGTGGTACTTGAACTTGTAGGAATAAAAGATGTATCTGCAAAAATATTAGGTCGTACCAAAAATAAAATTGCAAACGCACAAGCAGGTATTGAGGCATTACGCATGATTCGTCCTATTGTGAAAATTCCTGCGGTTCCTGCAGTTTTAACTAAATAGTCATATGCAATTAAACGATTTAAGACCTAAAAAAGCAGTACGAAAAAGTCAGAAGCGTGTAGGACGTGGTGGTAAGCGTGGCACGACTTCAGGACGTGGACAAAAAGGACAGAGAGCTCGTTCAGGACACAGAATTCGTCCTGCACAGCGCGACCTTTTGATTCGCATTCCAAAATTGCGTGGAGTAAAGAATCGCGTCGTATTTCCAAAATCAACCGTAATTAATGTGCGTGAATTGGTTCGCCTTTTCCCTACAGGAGAAGTGACGAAAAAGAATTGTATTGCAAAGGGATTGATTCCTAATCTCCGTGCTCGAGTAAAGATACTCGGTGAGGGAGAAGTGAAGAAAGCGTTTGTGGTAGAGGGATGCGAAGTATCAAAGGAAGCACGAAAGAAAATTGAGGCTGCGGGTGGTACTATTAAGTAAGTAGACGCTCGTATATTGTTTGGATAACCTTCTTATAGGATGAATCCCGTTAGAATTTCGAAAATAGTCAAAACAGAATTTATTATCAAAGGTACACAATCGTCAATTAGAAGAAATGGCCAATACTATAAAAATCTAACGGGATGAATAAATTACTTCTTATCTTCAAATCGCCGGATCTTCGCAAGAAGGTACTTATGGTTCTTCTTCTTCTTTTTGTATTTCGTCTTCTTGCCGCTATTCCTATTCCGGGAATTGACGCATCAAAATTACAGCAATTCTTTAGTTCAAACCAATTGTTTGGTTTCTTGAACATTTTTTCTGGTGGTGGCCTTTCTAACCTTTCTATTATGATGCTTGGTGTGGGCCCTTATATTACGGCGACCATTATCATGCAGCTTCTCACTATTATCTTTCCTAATCTAAAGAAAGCTTATTATGAAGAGGGAGCTGCGGGACGCGCAAAGTTTAATCGTATTTCGCGTTATATCACCGTACCGCTTGCCGCACTTCAAGGATATGGATTTTTGAATCTTCTTGCATCGCAGGGCATTATTCAGCGTCTCGCATTTATGGAGACTGCTACCAATGTGCTTATTATTACCGCAGGAAGCATGCTTCTTATGTGGATTGGAGAACTTATCTCCGAATATAAGATTGGGAATGGTATCTCACTTCTTATCTTCGCAGGTATTATAAGCGGCCTTCCTCGTGCAATTAGCACTGCGTTTTTGAACTATACACCCGCAGTGATTCCTACTTACTTCGTCTTCTTTATCCTCAGTATCGTGGTTATTGCCGCAGTGGTATTTGTAAACGAAGGGGAGCGCAAAATTCCTGTGTCGTATGCAAAACAGGTTCGCGGTATGAAGATGTATGGAGGCGTTTCTACTTATCTTCCACTTAAAGTAAACCAAGCGGGTGTGATTCCAATTATCTTTGCAATATCTATTCTTCTTTTCCCTCAGTTTATTGCACAAGCACTTTCAGCATTCTCACCATCATTGTCACTTAGCTTGAATGCATTTGTCACAAGAGTTTTTAACAATCAGGTTATTTATAGTTCACTCTACTTTGTGCTTGTGGTTCTCTTCACTTACTTCTATACCGCAGTCACCTTTGATCCAAAGGAGATTGCAAAGAATCTTCAGCAGAGTGGGGGATTCATCCCAGGTATTCGCCCAGGACAAGCGACCGCAGAAGTTATTGCAAAGACGGTGCATCGCACGACACTCTTTGGTGCGGGCTTTCTTGGTATCATCGCCATCTTACCGAATATTACTCAACTTGTGACTGGTATCCAGATGCTTCGCATCGGTGGTACAGCACTTCTCATTGTGGTATCAGTTGCACTTGAATCAATGAAGCAAATCGAATCGCAACTTACGGTTCGCGAATACGAGGGGATATTTTAGAAGATAAATTATATTTTGAATAACACTCTTGAATCTCAAGAGTGTTATTTTTAGCAAAATCAGTATTACTTGCTTTTATTTATGGTTTATTGGATAATCGCGGTAGTATTTGTATTCACAAATTTGTAGGAGGGAAGATGATACACATCATTTGTTTCGTTGTTTGGGTTCTCACACTTATGTTTCTTTTGTATCTTCGGTATAAGTATTTTCCGAAGAAGTCTGTTTTTTCGATAGTATTCTTTTCCGCACTTGGAGTGGCAGTAACTTCTTTTGTGGGATGGTTCATCTTTTTTATACTCATTCTTTTTATTGAGCTTGTGGCACAGGAACCTGTCTTGTACACTCCGCTTGCCACCGAGTATCTTGAAGTGTGGCTCCGATTTGGTGAACTGGTCCTTGTATTCCTCGGAGGACTTTTTGGTCCATTGTGGCAGATAAATCGAGAGTTAGATAAAGCTGAGAAAAAAGGAAAACAGTTTTAGTGCAAAATCACTCCGCCGAATGGCGGAGTTTTTATTTTGGGGTACAATATGAATATGCAAAAAGCAGTTATTATTTACGGACCTCCTGGGTCGGGGAAGGGAACGCAAGCAGATCTTTTGGTGCGAAAGTTTAGTTTTATTCACTTCGATACTGGACGTTATATCGAGGCCCTTCTTCGTTCTCCCGAAGCGAAAAAAGACCCTATTTTAAGGCGCGAAAAGAAGCTTTTTGATTCGGGAATGCTTTGCACCCCGGAATGGGTTCTGAAAGTAGTGCGGGAGGAAGCAACACGCATTGCGAAGGCAGGGTACAATATTGTATTTAGTGGTTCTCCTCGCACGCTTTTTGAAGCATTTGGCGATAAGCATACGAAGGGACTTGTGGAAACACTTGCCGCACTGTATGGAGTAAAAAATATGTCAGTGGTACTTCTTCAAGTGAATGACGCAACCTCAATCAAGAGAAATAGTCATCGATTAGTGTGTTCAGTATGCGGACTTCCAAAACTTGAAAGCGCAAAACTTCCTCATTGTCCGTTATGTGCGGGACCAATGCGCACTCGCTCACTTGATAATGCAGACGTGATTAAAGTACGTCTTCAACAATATAGAGAGCGAACGTATCCAATCGTGGCAGGTATGAAGAATTTGAAATTCAATATTGTAAAAGTAAATGGAGAGCCATTGCCATACAAAGTTTCAGAGAAAGTGGTTACTGCGTTAAAACTTAAATAATTCAATGGTCAGGCTGAAGAGCGAAAAAGATTTAGAATCATTACGTATTTCAGGGCGCATTCTTGCGGCCACACTTCACGCACTTTCAAAAGAAGTGAAGGTGGGAGTGATGCTTTCTGATCTTGATAAAAAAGCGAAGGAATTAATTTTGAAGGAGGGTGCGACCCCCACCTTTTTAGGATATACCCCGGAAGGAATGACAAAAGCATATGCTGCATCTATTTGCGCGTCAGTGAATGATACTATTGTGCACGGACTTCCCGGAAAATATATATTGAAAGAAGGGGATATTATTTCGCTTGATCTTGGGGTGACCTATAAAGGATACGTGACTGATGGCGCGATGACGGTTGGAGTGGGGAAGATATCCGAGGAAGCGAGGGCGCTTTTGCGCGTAACAGAGGAGGCTCTTCAGAATGCCATCAAAGAATGCACACCTGGGAAGCATCTTGGAGATATTGGCGAAGTGGTGGAAAAGACCGCACAAAAGGGCAAATTTCGCGTAATTCAGGGCCTTACGGGGCATGGCGTGGGGTTTGCACGCCATGAGGACCCATCTGTATTTAATTATGGGCGAAGAGGCGAGGGAATGAAATTGGTGCCTGGACTTGTTATTGCTATTGAGCCTATGTTTTCTGCAGGGTC
>JBAYKY010000006.1:0-41546 GCA_041664385.1 Minisyncoccota bacterium | reverse complement strand
TGGGGTTATGCAAAAGACTACGTAGAAGGAATGTGGTTGATGTTACAGCAGGACAAACCAGATGATTATATTCTTGCAACGAATGAAAGCCACACCGTACGTGAATTTGTTGAGGAGGCGTGTGATGCAATTGGAATCAATATACATTGGGAAGGAAAAGGAGAAAAAGAAAAAGGGACTGATATGAAGACTGGCAAAGTGATAGTAAGGGTTGATCCGCAATATTTTCGACCAGCCGAGGCTCACGAGCTTCTTGGTGACACTAAAAAAGCGCGAAAAAATTTGAAATGGATTCCCAAAACGACGTTCTCAAACCTTGTAAAAATAATGGTGAGCGCTGACCTTGAGAAAGAAAGACTCTCTTGAGAATAACCCCATCTTTGTGGGTAGGGAGGTATAGGCAATAGAATAGAAAGAATGAGAGAGGGTTGGTGGTTTTTATTTTAGAAATAACTTAAAATGAACGGCGTACAGTAAATCTCTTTATTTATGCTCAAAGACGCCATTAGAAAGCTCCCTCCGCTTTATAGGTTTTTATCGAGGGCGAAGCAGATAATCCCTCGTTTTGGCAGGATTTTCTTGCCTTATCGATGTAGGGTATACGAAAAAAGAATAGGGTTTCACGCAGACCCGATTTGGCGATATCTCGTGTTTAGCATTAGCGAGTGGTTTCCGATAAGTTCTTGCGTCGAAACGGGAAGTTTCAAAGGGGACACCACTTTGTTTTTGGTAAATATATTTCCGAAGGTTATTACCTACTCCATTGAGATTGTGAACGAATACTTCAAGGAATCTACATGGCGTCTGCGAAATTTCAAGAACTCCCTCATCATTAAGAAAAACTCTCCTCAGGGAATCGCGGACCTCATCAAGGAATCAAAATTAGGGAGTACGCCCTTTTTCTTTCTCGACGCGCATTGGTATGAATATTGGCCGCTTCCCGATGAGTTAAAAGAAATTTCCAAATTGGATAAGGCGATTATTATTATCGACGACTTTAAGATAGAGGGGCGTCCAGAATACGGCTTCGATACCTATAAGGCGGGTGATAAGGACTTGCCGAACGATTTCAATTTTATCTCAGGTTCGATGACTGCAAAAAGTTACCGCTATTTATTGCCGAAATACAGAATTGAAGAAGCGTTTCCTGAAACACCAAGAACTCTCCGCGGGTATGTGGTTATTTTCCAGAATATAAGCGAGGATGAGTGGCAGAAAGTTGCGAATTCAGAATTAGTGAAGAGCAAATACTCCACGGGTATTTTTCCGATGCGATAATATTAATGGACAAATTCTATTTGAAAAAAGAAGGCGGGTGCCTCGTATGGATTACCGGACTTCCGGGTGCGGGGAAGACGACTCTCGCGAATAAGACTTATGAGCTCATCAAGGAGGTAACCCCTACGGTTTGTGTTGATGGTGATGTAATCCGCGAGATGATGGGAAATGACCTTGGCTATGATCCTGAGAGCAGAAAATTAAATGCGTGGAGACTTGCTAAGCTCAATAAATATCTCGTAGAACACCATCTGACCGTCATTTGTTCAACAGTCTCTTTGATAAAAGAGATTCACGAATGGAATAGGGAAAATATAAAAAATTTTATCGAGGTCTTTATTGAGGTTCCTATGGAAGACCTTATTGCGCGGGATAAGAAGGGAATTTATAGCAAGGCATTGAACGGAGAGATTAAAGATGCGTATGCAATCAATCAGTCGTACGATATTCCCAAGAAGCCCGACCTCATAATCAAAAACAACAAAGACCTAGACTTTCTTATGAAAAACGCCCAAGATATAAAGGATTTAATACTAAAAAAATAAAAAATAGCGAATAATAAAATGAAACAAGGCGATTTTACAGGTTTAGCAAAAAATTATGTTTATCGAGTCGGTTATTCGAAAATAGTTTTAGATAGCTTAATCTCATATTTAAAAATTAACGATGATTCTATCGTAGCCGATGTGGCAGCGGGGACGGGCAAGTTAACCGAAAATTTACTAAAATATCCAGTAAAAAATGTTTTTTGTGTTGAGCCAAATGATGATATGAGGGGAGAGGGGGCAAAATATATTACTGATGCGCGTGCCATTTGGTCCAAAGGTTCTGGAGAAGAGACTGGACTTAAGTCTGAATTAGCAGACTGGGTGACGGTTGGCTCAGCATTTCACTGGATGGATTTATCCAAAACATTAAATGAGTTTCACAGAATATTAAAACCCGGAGGATATTTCACGGCAGTTTGGAATCCAAGGAATATTAGAGGCAGTGAACTTCATGAAAAAATCGAGGCAAAAATTTATGAAATGGCCCCACTTATTGAAAGAAAATCCTCGGGCTCGGGAAAATATACCGAAGACCTCGACGTAAAAATTATGAGCACTAATCAGTTTCATGACGTGGTATATATTGAGGCAAAGCATGAAGAAAAAATGTCAAAAGAAAGATATCTTGGAATTTGGAATTCAGTAAATGATATTCCCGCACAAACTGGGCCAGAATTGTGGGGAAAAATAATGAAGGAAATCAATGAAATACTGAATCCATACAAGGAGATAATAGTTCCGTACAAAACAAGATCGTGGACCGCCAAGGTGAATAAGTAAAGTGAAATTGTGAAAACGAAAAAAAAGACCAAGAAAATTTTATTTGGGACAAAAGCGGAGACATTAGAAGAATTGAATGGCGTTCTTCAGCATGCAGTAGTAGATGATCTTCTTAGGTTCACCGCGAAAGAATGGAAGGAAGGGAGCAAGAAGATTTTAGAGAAAATAGAGCAAAGATTTGGTGCGGGTTCGGTAATTATAAGAAGCAGTGCTTTAGCGGAAGACCGCAATGAGACATCGAACGCTGGTCGCTTTAAATCAGAAGGAAATGTCTCAACAAGTCCTGACGTGCTTACTCGCGCCATAGATGGCGTTATCTTGTCCTACGGAGATTTTGAAGGTGATAATCAGGTATTTGTGCAGAACTTCATATCTAATGTGGATATGAGTGGAGTTATATTCACGCGTGATTTAAATACATTCGCCCCTTATATCACGATAAATTACGATGACGTGAGCGGCCTTACTGATACGATTACTTCCGGTACTTCTCAAGTTAATAAAACACTCGTCGTTTTCAGGGGAAAGGAAATTTCTTTTGTCGATGAGCGGATTGGTAAATTACTGAAGATGGTGGGGGAATTAGAGGAATTATTTAATACCGATGCAATTGATATCGAATTTTTATACAAAGATGGGATTATTCATCTTTTGCAAGTGCGTCCACTTGCGATAAAAAATGACCGCGTACCCGAAACAGCGAAGATTGCCGATGTGTTGGAGAGTGTTTTTTCTCGCATAACCGAGCTGAGTCAGCCTCACCCAGATCTCTATGGCAAGGAAAATATATATGGCATCATGCCCGATTGGAATCCTGCTGAGATGATAGGTATAAAGCCGCGCGCACTCGCGCTCTCCCTTTATAAGGAATTGATTACTGATAGTGTATGGGCTTTTCAAAGGGATAATTATGGCTACAAGAGATTAAGAAGTTTTCCTCTTCTTGTTTCACTTGCGGGACATCCTTATATCGATGTCCGCGTCGATTTTAACTCTTTCATTCCAAAAGTATTGAATGACAATCTATCCGATAAATTAGTCAACTTTTATCTTCATAAATTAAAATCTATACCTACGAGTCACGATAAGGTTGAGTTTGATATCGTTTATTCTTGTTATTCGTTGGATATTGATGAGAGATTGAAGGAACTCCTTCAATACGATTTTTCAGAGCAAGAAATAAAAAATATAAAAAATGCCCTTTTGGAACTTACGAATAATATAATCAAAGAAGATGGACTATATCGGGCAGACATAAAGAAGATTCAACAACTTGAAATAAGGCTGAAAGAACTTCTTTCCTCGAACCTAAAGCCGATAAACAAGATTTATTGGCTAGTGGAAGATTGTAAGCGCTATGGCACACTTCCTTTCGCAGGAATCGCGCGGGCAGCATTTATTGCAGTACAATTCTTGGATTCGATGGTGAATTTAAATATCATAAGCATCGAAGAAAAGAATTTCTTCTTGAATTCACTGAATACCGTGACAAAACAGCTCTCTGACGATATCGAGAGATTTTACAAAAAAGAAATGTCTTTGGAAGAATTTCTTGATGAATATGGACACCTTCGTCCCGGTACTTACGATATTCTCTCGGAAAGCTATAAAGAGAACATCAATAAATATTTTGATCTGAATAGTAAGACAGTTAACGCGAAGATCGAGAATATGCGACCGTTTTCCTTTTCTTCAGGACAGATAGGAAAAATAAACGAACTTTTGAAAAGTCACAATATTCTCGTAAGTGCGGAACATTTTGTGACTTTTATGCGAGAAGCGATTGAAGGTCGGGAACGCGCGAAATTTCTTTTTACGAAGAATGTGAGCGAGATACTTCGTTTAGTAAGGGAATATGGCAAGAGTTTCGGATTTTCCGTTGATGATATGTCCTATGCGGAAATAACCACCATGATGAAAAGTTATTCTATTATCGCGTTGCCCGATGAGAAGAAGATGTTAAATGACGAGATAGTACGAAACAAAGAAATGCATGAATTATGTAAATATATCAATTTTCCCTATCTTATTTCGGCGCCAGATGACATATTCAGTTTTCATATGAATGAGGTGGAGCCTAATTTCATTACGACCGGCAGCGCTGTTGCCGAAGTAGTCATCATTCATCCTGCGATAGAGAAAAGCGATATAAAAGGGAAAATAGTATTTATTGAAAATGCTGACCCGGGATTTGATTGGATTTTTTCTCACGGGATAAAAGGACTGATTACCACCTATGGAGGAGCCAATTCGCATATGGCTATTCGGTCCGCGGAATTGAGCATTCCTGCGGTTATTGGGTGCGGTCCCGCACTCTTTGAAAAATGGAGTAAAGCACATCGATTGGAGGTGAATTGTCTCAATAAAAAAGTATTTATATTATCATAATTCCATGAAGGCAATAGTATTGGCGGCGGGTATGGGTACGCGTCTTGGTAAATATACGGAGAATCTGCCCAAGGGAATGCTTTCGTTCGCGGGAAAATCTCTTATCGAAAGGCAGATCAATACTTTGCGAAGCTGCGGGATTGAAGATATCACGATTGTGAAAGGATATGCGCCGGAGAAGATTAATTTTCCAGGCATTAAATACTATGTAAATGAGAATTTCGCCGAGACGAACATGGTTGAAACTCTGTTTAAGGCCGAGAAGGAAATAGACGGAGATTTTTTGGTTCTTTATTCTGATGTGATTTGCGAAAAAAAAGTTATTGAAGAGGTTTTAAAGAGTAAGGCAGATATTGGAGTAACAGTTGATGTGGATTACTGGGACTATTGGAAGGCGAGGTTAGATGACCCCGAAGAAGATACCGAAAGTTTGATAATTGGTAGTGGTGGCAACATTGTCGATTTGGGTGACACGAACTGTACCTTATCAGATGCGAAGGTGCGCTATGTAGGTATCATACGATTCTCAAAAAAAGGTGCAGAAGCTTTAAAGAAGGTCTATCATGAGCAGAAGAACCTTCATTTTGAGAGTAATTTGCCGTGGATGAGATCAAAGAGCTTCAAGAAGGCCTATATGACCTGTATGTTAAAAGCGTTGATTGACGCGGGATACCGGGTTGATCCTATCTTCATAAAGCACGGATGGCTTGAGTTCGATACGGTGGAGGATTATGAGAGGGCAACAGCGTGGAACGAGAATGGTACTCTTCAACGATTCATCAATTTACATGACAACGATAGCAATCACCCAAAGGGTAGAGCGAAATAAGTATGGGAAAGAGGTGGATTCCCTCGAACACGACTATGTGAAGTACTACGCTAAGTTCGGCGTGGCGTTAGTTCCTATCCCAAATTCCCTTGGGAATATCAAAGATTACTTGGACAGTCTTTCTTTGGACGGAATTATTTTGTCGGGCGGAGGAGATATTCACCCATCGCTTTATGGGAAATCTTCTCGAAAAGGTTTTGAATATTTCCCCGAGCGCGATCATTTAGAGAAGAAGGTGCTGGAATTCGCTGTAAAAAATAATGTCCCACTTCTTGGAGAGTGCAGGGGGATGCAATTTTTGAATGTATTCTTCGGCGGTTCTCTTTTGGAAAACGTGAATGATATGAAGGGTATTCGGCATGCGGGAACAACACACGAAGTTGATATAACCGATGTCCGAGCGCGGAAATATTTTCATAAAAGCTCCCTTGCGGTTAATTCGTTTCACAATCAAGGCTTTTCCAAAGAAGAGGTGGCAAGTTCGTTAAAAATATTTGCAGAAGCGGCTGATGGCACAGTGGAAGGGGTCTATCATCCAGCGAAGCCAATCGCGGGCATTATGTGGCATCCTGAGCGGGGGAAAATGAGGGGTTTGTTCAACGCAAAATTAATCGAAGCTTTTATTAAGAGAAAATTATATTGGAAAAAATAATGGAGAAAAAAGATATTTCAATTTTTTCTTATACTGGTTCCGGTGTTACTTGGCTTTTAAACTTTTTTATTGAAATCGATATTTTGGTTTATCATGGTATCGATTCCAAAGACGTTTGGAATTTTAATGAAAAACGACAATCTCATATTCTCAAGAAAAAAGAGGAAACGTTAACAGTATATATTCCAACATTTTTGGAGAAGAAAGAGTTTGTTTTTCGTGATAATCTTGCAATCAAGTGGAGTCACGAATTTCCTAATTGCGACAAAAAAAATCAGAAAACAATTCTCCTGGTGCGAGATGGGCGTGACACAATCTACTCCCAATTTAAAAGAGAAAAGATTTATAAGAATTTTTTAGATATGCTGAATGGTGTGTCATTACCTCTCAATCTGCCGTATCCTGAAACGTGGGCACTTTTCAATTACCTCTGGCTCAAGGTGGTCAAAAAAGAGAATCTTTTTATCATTAAATTTGCAGAGTTGAAGACTAATCCAATGCCCGTTTTGAAGGAATTACTACGTTTTATTGGAATTGAGAGGAGTGATGAAGAAATAGCACGCGCCATAGAGCAATCGAGTTTTGATAAGGCAAAGAAGGCAGAAGCAGAATATAGAAAGGAAAATGCGAATGTCGGGTTTACGTTGGTTAACCGCGGCGGAAAAATTGGAGAGTGGCGGCAGATATATAACAATGAGGAGTTGAATCATTTTAAAAATTTTCCCAATGAGGTACTTGGCACTTTTGGATATGAGAAAATATCCCAAGAAGAGATTAAACCAGTGTATATTGAAAAAACCTTCTTTGGCACAAGAAAGACGAAGAAGAAGATTGTGAGTGACTTGAAGCATGCGAACGAAGATGCTGTGTTGGTATTGGGAAGGAAAGCTCTTTGTTTGGAATGGCTCACGACTCTTCAAGAAGTGGGGAATGAAAAAAGGGCAGAAGGTACAGAGGCGCTATTCGCAGCACTTATCGAGGCGTGCGAACATATGCCGGAAACGCCGTATTTAAAGATAGAGATTGCAAAAGCCTTAGGAAACTTAGGAGCACATACGCAGGCATTACGGATATTAGATGGCATTGATGTCGCCCTCCTCAGCGATGCCCATTTAACTGAAAGAGGAAAAGTATATGCACTAAATTGCCGTTTCAGAGAGGCGCGAAGGGATATTCTTCGTGCGGGACATCATAAGTGGTTCACAATCATCTTCCGTGAAAAATTTGGAAAGTTCACGCCGAGGTTTTTCTTAAGAAAGATTTTGCCGATGAACGTGCGGCGGAGTATTCGCAGTTTCCTCACAATGCTCTCACCACAATGAATAACATATGAAACCAAGAAAAATCTATTTGTTGCCCTTTAGTCGTCTCAAATTAAAAAACAAGATTTTTGAAGAACCCCTCTTCAAATCCTTACGGGAATTTTTATTGGATAATCAGGTTGAGATAAATACTTTAGATTATTTTGATTATGCAAAGAAAAATACTGAGGATGTACTTGTGGTTTTGAATCATCCAGGGCAGTCAGTAATAAAGAGATTCATTAAGCGAATACGAGGAATATTAGTAGGTGGTTCACTGGCAGAAGAAAAATATTTTTTCAATTATAAGAAATATTTTTCTTTTTTCAGCAAGAAAATCCTTTATCAAGGAGAACCTCCGACAGTTTCGCCTATTTCTTCTCACGAACTAAAATGGATAACAAGGACATATAGTAAGGCATTTTCCGTTGCGAAGAGAGAGGGATTTGATTATTTTTACTTTCCCACGATACAAGAGAAGATAATAGAGCCCCTTTTTAATAATAGAGAGAGGGGGTTTATCACATTGATTAATGCGAATAAAGAGCCCGCATCATATGAAAATGAGCTCTATAGCGAACGGTTATGTGCTATTAAATATTTTTCTGAGCAGGGACTCGACCTCTATGGGATGGGATGGGATACTCCAATCGCATTTTCCGCACCATTTAAGCAATACATAGATAAATCATTTCGGGGAAGTACGGACGATAAGTATAAAACGCTCTCAAAATATACATTTGCTATTTGCTATGAAAATGGGGCATTTGAATGGTATATCACAGAGAAATTATTTGATTGCTTTTTCACCGGCACCATACCAATCTATCTGGGAGCTCCTGACATCAAGAAGTATGTGCCGAGCGAATGCTTTATTGACTTCCGAGAATTCGGAAGCTACGAAAAGCTCAACACTTTTTTGAAAGGGATGACAGAGGCCCAAATTGATGCCTATCGAGCTGCGGCAGCGGAATATGTAACCAATTCTTCTCAATTCAAACTTTTTTCTATGCGACATTTCGGTACCACTCTCTTGGAAACTATTTCGCATTTAGATAACAAATGAGAAAAGGCGTAGAAGTTGAACTTGTTGCTTAGATTTAGAATTTACCGCTATAATTGATGCATTATTATGAAATATTTAATTTCTAAGCCCGCAAGAAACGTTATATCAAGTCTCAAAAATAAATTACTTGGCATACATGAGCCTGCGGCAGGAGATGTATTTGGCAACTATTTTACTCTTCAAAAAGATAGTAAATCTTGGGCCGGTATGCCGACCAAGGACGATTTTAATTGGTCTCTTTACAATCTTCATTATCGCGATGAGATGAAGATTGCTTCAAAAATGAGCACGTTAAATCTAGGCGCAAAAGATTATGCATTTGAAGGGGGGAGACTTATTCAGGTAAATAAAAATATTTTGCCACTCCATCAAAATGCCCAGCTTCTTTATGAGACAATCCTTCAATTAAATCCTGAATCGGTGTTTGAATTGGGAATTGGAAATGGCATACACCTCAACAATCTTAAAACGCTCTCTGAAAAAATGAGTGTGTCAGGAATAGATCGGTCCGAGGATCAAATTAAATATCTTCACGAGACATATCCAAAACTGAACGCATCTATACGGCACTATGACGCAACAAAGCCTTTTGATGAAACTTTTCCTAAGGTTGATGTGGCGTACACACAGGCAGTTATTATGCACATCAAAACTGGCACCACCCATTTAATTGCACTCGCAAATCTATTCAACATCTCAAAAAAACAGGTTGTTCTTATGGAGAACTGGAAGAGTCACAATTTTATGAAAGATGTGAGGTACCTTTTCAATAAAAAACTAATTTCTTGGGAGAATTTGTATATATACTATCGAGTATCTAAAGAAAACCCCGATACAAGGATTATGATTTGTTCTCAATATCCATTGGAATATGCAGTTCTTGAGGATTATCGAGAGATGGAAAGGGGGATAGAAAGCCAAGGTTTCTTCTACAGACTTATGAAGTGGATAGGGGTGAAATAGGAATTACAGCTGGTGATATTCCTTGTACCACGAAATCAATTCTTTCATTGCATCTTCAAATTTGACGCGTGGCTTCCAGCCAAGAATTTTGTGCGCATAACTCACATTTGAATAAGAATCCACCACATCTTCCTTGGGAAGAGGCATAAGTTTTATTCTAGCTTTAATGCCAGTTTCTTTTTCAATAATGGTCACAATTTGTGGTACTGGAACTGGTTTTCCGTAGCCAATGTTTATTGCATCAAAAGGAAGATTTTTTTGAAATGCTTTTACGATGCCATCTACTACATCATTGACGTGCACAAAATCTCTCGTCATTTTCCCGTAGTTATACATTTGAATCTCCTTTCCATTCATAACCAATTTTAAGAATTTATAGGGAGCAAGGTCTGGTCGGCACCAAGGACCAATTACATTGAAGTAGCGGAGACCCGTGATATGAAGACCATATACATGATGATACGCGTGTGCGAGCAGTTCGTCTGACTTTTTGGTTGCCGCATAGAGTGAGGCAGGAAGGTCTGTGGGGTCAACTTCCTTGAAGGGAGATTTTGGTGAGTCACCATACACTGAAGAACTCGAGGCAAAGACAACGGTCTTTATTTTATGAAGGCGCGCCAACTCGAAAATGTTTAATGTGCCGCGAATGTTCGAGTGCTCGTACGTAAAAGGATCCGCGTGTGGGTGTCTCACAATTGCTTGCGCCGCTTGGTGACATATAAGATTAATTTTATTTTCTTTAAAGACTTTTTCGAGTTTCTTAAAATCACCGATGTCCACCTTGTAGAGTTTGTAGGTATTTTTTTTGAGAAGGGCATTTAGTCGGTCTTTTTTAAAGTCCACATCATAAAATGCATTGAAGTTGTCTACAATAACTACCTTTGCTCCAAGTTCGATAAATCTTTTCGCTGCGTGTGCACCAATAAAGCCAGCCCCGCCTGTTACCAAAATCGTTTTTCCTTTCAAATTCATACTCTGATTATATTGCTAATTCACCAAGATTCAAAGGAGTCTGGTCGTTGTTTTGTTTTTAAATATGGGGTACCGTTACTATTAGTTTCCGGCGCAATTTAATTAATTGATGGTTAAATACATTCGTTACTTTTTTGGAAAAATACAGAGCTTATTATATGTACCACTGGTTTTGCCGGACTACTTTCGATTTAAAAAAAAGAGCGATTCCAGATTTAGTATCCGATTGAGCGATTTATACCCTTGTGTGGGCGAAAATACCGGAAACACCTCATTTGATAGGCACTACACATACCACACGGCTTGGGCGGCGAGAAAGGTGAAGGAGATACAACCCGAATATCATACCGATATTTCATCAAGTCTGTACTTTTCTTCTATAGTTTCGGCATTCGTTCCAGTAAAATTTTATGACTATCGCCCTGCAAAGTTGGGGCTTAGTGGGCTAGAATCAGGAAAAGCTGACTTGCTTGCATTGCCTTTTGAGACGGGTAGCATTCAATCACTTTCGTGTATGCATGTAGTGGAACACGTAGGGCTTGGCCGCTATGGAGATCCAATTAATCCTCAGGGAGACAAGGAAGCTGCTCAGGAATTATCGCGCGTGATATCAAGCGGTGGTAACCTGCTTTTTGTGGTGCCGGTGGGCATTCCACGAATACAGTTCAATGCGCATAGAATATATTCGTATGAGCAGGTAATTGCGCTGTTTCCTGATTTGAAACTCAAAGAATTCTCTCTTATTCCACAGTATGAAAAGAATGGTGGTTTAATAATGAACGCTGATTCGCATCTTGTTGAAAAGGAACAATTTGCGTGCGGATGTTTCTGGTTTCAAAAATAAAACTATTTTCCATGATTAAAAGAAGGAACATTTTATCAATATTCCCAAAAAAGATAGAAAAATATATATATAATTTTCTATCGAGAAATGTTCATAAAAAATGGCTCGCGGCAGGAGCGCCCCTTCCGCCATCACACTTTTCTAAGCAAGAGGTACTTCGAATGTATGGGAAACGATTCGGTATAACTACGTTCGTAGAAACGGGAACTTATTTGGGAGATATGATTTTCGCACTTCAAGATGATTTTGAGTCTCTCTCTTCTATTGAGATTGCAGATAATCTTTATAATGATGCGATGAAAAGGTTTAAGGAAAATAGCAGCGTTCACATAATTCATGGAGATAGTGGAGAAAAATTAGCAGAGGTGGTTCATTCATTGAACGTGCCTTCTCTTTTTTGGCTCGATGGACATTATTCTGGTGGTGGAACTGGAAAGGGAGCAAAAGAGACCCCAATCTATAAAGAATTGGAAGCGATTTTTAGTTCTGACCTGAAGCATGTTATTGTGATAGACGATGCGAGATTGTTTGTGGGGACTCATGATTATCCAAAACTCACAGAACTCGAATCATTTGTGGTGGGTCGACGTCCCAATTATATTTTTTCCGTCGAAAATGACAGTGTACGCATAATTCCTAAGAAATAACAAAAGCATTATTTTACAAAGCAAAGCATCGCTTAATTTATGACAAAAGAAAATAAAAAAGAATCTCTATTCACCTTTGGATTAAACAATGATGCGGGCAGAGATGCGTGGCTCAAAAAAATACTTACTGCCATCCCTGCGGGCTCTCGAATACTTGATGCGGGTGCGGGCGAAAGAAGATTTGAAAAATATTGCACTCATTTAAAATACGTCTCTCAGGATTTCGGAGGGTATGATGGCGTAGGGGATTCTGTTGGTTTACAGACAGGTGTGTGGAATCAAAAGGGGCTTGATATTGTGAGTGATATAACGAATATTCCAGAACCAGACGGGTCATTTGATGCAATATTATGCAGCGAGGTTTTTGAACACATCAAGAATCCAGTCGAGGCAATCAAAGAATTTTCCCGACTTTTAAAAAAGGGGGGCATGCTCATTGTTACTGCACCATTTGCGAGCGGAACTCATTTTGCGCCGTACCATTTTGCTACTG
The DNA here is from genome assembly GCA_041664385.1 of Minisyncoccota bacterium. Classification (GTDB taxonomy): domain Bacteria; phylum Patescibacteriota; class Minisyncoccia; order UBA6257; family GWB1-50-10; genus CAIKKG01. The sequence continues at coordinate 28,785 of JBAYKY010000006.1, read as the reverse complement.
GATTCAATAAATATTTTTATGAGGCCAATCTTCACGATAATGGTTTTGAAATAGCTGAAATGGAGAGGAATGGCAATTTTTTTGAATTCCTTGCACAAGAAGTAAGACGAACCCCATTTATGGTAAAAACCTATTCGAAAAAAATTGTACTACCATTTGTATATGTTGCCGCTATACTTTTTCTTGCAACAATCCGCCTCGCTTATATATTTGATAAGCAATCGAGCGAATTTATGTGTTACGGATATTTTGTTGTAGCTCGAAAGAGATAGATATGATAATAACAAAACTTTCAGGTGGGTTAGGGAATCAAATGTTTCAGTATGCGGCAGGCAGGCGTTTAGCGCTCAAAAAAAATACAGAATTATATTTTGATGTAAGCGATCTAAAATTAGATCCAATGCGCACATTTTCTTTGGGTTCATTTTCTGTACGCGCAAAGGAGGCTACCGCGGAAAATTTTGAGAAATTGAATATTCCCCAAAGTGCATTTTTTAAGAAACTGATTACTGCATTAGAACGGTTTAGCTTATTAAAAAATCCTAAGAAAATAAGAGAAATGAGCTCGCTGTTGGTTGATCAAAGGCTCATCGACTGGGAAGACAACGATGCGTATCTTGATGGTTATTGGCAGAGCGAGAAATATTTTATTGATAGCGCAGACGCTATTAGAAAAGAATTTTCTCTTGTTTCTGTAAGTGAATCTGCGGCAAGGGCTTTTGCTACCGCAGCAAAAACAAATTCAATCGCAGTGCATTTTAGAAGGGGGGATTATGTGTCTGACGTGAGAGTCGCCACATTTCATGGTTCGTGTGGTCCAGATTACTATTCAAAGGCTACCACTCTTGCTACTGAGGGCTTGAAGGAGCCAATACTATTCATTTTCACTGATGATGTGGCATGGATAAGGAATAATTTCAAAACTGAGGTACAATGCATATACGTGTCGGATTTAGGTCTCACCGACGCCGAGGAGCTCATCCTTATGAGTAAGTGCAAGAATAATATCATTGCGAACAGTTCGTTTAGTTGGTGGGGTGCGTGGCTTAATCAAAATCCCAAGAAAGTCGTAATTGGACCCAAAAGATGGTTTGCGAAGGAGAATATTGTGGAGGCTGATCGCTTCCCACCCGGGTGGATACTACTATAAATTTATGTGTGGAATAGCAGGGATAGTAACAAAAAAAGCAGAAGAACACAGAGGCCACATCAAGAGGATGACGGACTCCTTGGCTCATCGCGGTCCCGATGGTGAGGGAATTTATTTTTTTAAAAATTGTGTATTGGGACATAGACGCCTTAGTATTGTGGACCTTTCAACGGGCGCTCAGCCAATGTTTTCTGCGAATCGTGATTTAGGAATAACATTCAATGGCGAGATTTATGGATATAAGGAAATAAAAACAAAAGAATTTTCTCATTATTCATTTCAAACTACTTCAGATACTGAGCTTATTCTCGCAATGTATGAAAAGTATCAGGAAAAGGCGCCAGAATATTTGCCAGGTATGTTTGCGTTCGCGCTCTGGGACGAGAAAAAACAAAAACTTTTTTGTGCACGAGACAGGTTTGGCGAAAAACCATTTTATTATGCTATTGGAAAAAATGGAGAATTTATTTTCGCGTCCGAAATAAAAGCAATTCTTGCTTCTGGCCTTGTGAAACCAACACTTGATAAACAGTCGCTCTCATTTTATTTGAAACACGCATATGTACATCCGCACCACTCAATTTATAAAAATATTCATGTGCTTCCTCCGGCACATTCACTTACATATGAGCAGGGCAAAATAACCGTAACGCGATACTGGAACATACCCCCTCTACGTGAGAGCATCTCTCTTAATGAGGCTGCGGGTGAAGTGAAACGTCTTTTTGATCAGGCGGTGAAAAAACAACTTGTGGCAGATGTGGAAGTAGGAGCTTTTTTGAGCGGTGGATTGGACTCAAGTACCATTGTTGCGGTGGCAAGTAAGTACAAAAAAGGTATTAAAACGGTATCATTCGCATTTAGAAACTCAACAGACGAAACACCCTTTGCGCGTGAAATTGCAGAAAAATATGGAGCAAACCATAAAGAACTTTATGATGACCAGGGTGAGACGTTAGGTGACCTTTTTTTAAAAATTCAGAATGTATACGATGAACCCTCAGCAGATTCATCAAATATCCCGACCTATTTGATATCCAAATTATCTCGTAAGGAATGCAAGGTGACTCTTACGGGTGAGGGAGGCGATGAGCTTTTGGGTGGGTATGTGGCATATCGTCCATTCCTTTTTGCAGAGAAGAGCATTAAAAATGCCACATTAAATACATTTGTCTTGAGGCTTATTGCAAACGCGCTCATACGTCGTGGTTTTGGAACAAATCTGAAACATCAGTTTGCGGGGGCTCATTACGCGTATAATTTTGATTCTATGGCAGAGGCACATCAGATGAAGTGCAAAGCATTCTCGGCAAAAGAAACCGCCCGCTTAGGATTAGAGTCGTTTCCAGAAACAAGTCTTTATTCACCAAGTTGGAAGATGACTGGCACAATGGATGATATTTTTCGTTTGGATTTAGAGAATTTTATGCCAGGTGACATCCTTGTAAAATCTGACAGAGCATCAATGGCACACGGATTGGAACTCCGTGCCCCATTTTTAGATGTAGATTTTGCTTCTTTCTGTATTTCACTTCCTCATCAGTTGAAACTTACAAAAGATCAGGACAAACTTGCGTTACGTGCCGCATTTGAAGATATGTGGACCACTTCCATTCGTGCGAGAGGGAAGCAGGGCTTTGGCGCTCCCATTACGAAATGGCTAACTGAGGACCAGTCGCTCATCGATCTTAAAAAACAGTATTTAGAAAACAAAAACGGAAAAATATACAAAATACTTTCCTTTGATGAAGTTCAACCGATGCTCGCACACAATGATTACAGAACGTGGACTTTTCTTGAGTTGGCACTTTGGGCCGAAACACACGAATTCGAATATGAATAAAAGTGTTGCAATAAATAAAAAAACGAAAGTACTGGTTGTCGGCGATTTTTATTTGGAGATGCAAGAAAGAGCTCTTGCAGATGCTTTTGAACAGATTGGATGCGAAACATATCGATTTGCATGGTGTGATTATTTTTTTGGCTATAATACTCGTGGGTATAATGGCCTTTACGATTTTTTGAAGTGGGTTTATTATCGTTTTCAGAATAAATTTCTTTTTGGTCCTACTCTTGTTAAGTTGAATCGAGATCTCTTAGCGTATGCAAAAAAAGTAAATCCCGATCTTATTTTTGTGTATCACGGCTCTCACATTTTTTCGAGCACCATTCGCAAGTTGAAGGAGAGCGGATTTGTTCTCTTCGCTTATAACAATGACGACCCATTTGCTGCTTATTATCCCAAATACTATTGGAGGCATTATTTGCGACCCACAAAGTACTTTGATCATATTCTCGTTTTCCGACAAAAAAATGTCGAAGATTACAAGCAAAAGCTTGGCTATACGAAAGCAAGTATTCTTATGCCTGATTACATAGAGAGTAGGAATTTTCCGATTGAAAAACTTCCTACTGATAAGTATGTGTGCGATGTCGTGTTCGTTGGCCACTATGAAAATGATGGTCGGGACGACTATATAAAAGAACTAATTAATAGTGGTATACGATTTAAGTTGTATGGACCAAATTGGGAAAATTCACCAAACTTCCAATACTATAAAGAAAAACTAGGAGAAATTCGCCCACTTCTTTTGAATGAATATAATCTTGCGTTAAATAGCGCGAAGATAGCTCTCGTTTTTCTTTCGCATTTGAATAATGACACCTATACAAGGCGCTGTTTTGAGATACCTGCTATGAAGGTTTTTATGCTTTCGGTGTACACGGACGACCTAAACCATTTCTTTGAAGAGGGGAAGGAGGCCGCATATTTTCGTAATAAAGAGGATATGATGAGCAAAATTCGTTATTATCTTTCTCATAACGAAGAGCGCGCACGTATTGCACGGGCTGGATATGAGCGCTTGAAGCGTGACGGACACGAAACAAAGGATCGTGCTCGCCAAATTATTGAACTTTTTAATAATCAGCATAATTCAAAATTATAAAAATTGAACCACCCCAATTTTCTATGAAAGTTTTGCATATAATACCAACCTATCTACCCTCGATTAATTCTCGGGGAGTTATTGATGCAATACATTTTCTTAATAAAGAACTTGTTCGAGTTGGTGTGGAGGTGTCTGTATATACAACCAACCTTGATGGCGCGGGAGGTGTTTTAGATGTTCCTCTTGGCAGAGAAGTAGCTATTGATGGGGTGAAGGTTTTTTATTTTGAATCATCGTTTCCAAAATATTGGCAGTATTCTTATGAAATGCAAAAATGTTTGGCCAACACTATAGCTACTTTCGATGTGGTTCATATAACTTCCGTGTTTCTTGCTCAATCTACCCTTGGGGCATATTACGCTCGCAAATTTAAAAAACCATATATTATTACCCCCCACGGCAGTTTAATGAAGAAGCCACTTTCAATGAATCCTTTTTTAAAAAGACTTTATGTTTTTTTTCTTGAAAAAAGGAACATACAAAATGCAGTTATGCACTTTACGACCGAGATAGAAAGAAACGAATTTCTTGAGACGGGACTGCGATGTGTAAAAACCATCGTTGTTCCAAACGCTTTTGAAGCGAAGGCGGTTCCTGAGGGAGTTGCGAAGGGAGCGTTTCGGAAAAAAGCCGGCGTTTCGAACGATATTCCAATTATTTTATTTTTAGGACGCCTTTCAAAGATAAAGGGAATAGATACGCTTATTCCTGCTTTTGCAGACGTGTTAAAAAAAGAACCAAGTGCTATGTTGGTTTTGGCTGGTCCTGATGATGGGGGATATGTGAGCGAAATAAAAGATTTAATTTCTCTCTACAAGATAGAGGATAACACCTATTTTACCGGGATGGTTGATGGCATAGAAAAACAACAATTATTTTTAGACTCTACTATTTTTGTGGCGCCTTCATATTCAGAAAATTTCGGAATGGCTATAGTTGAGGCTATGCATTATCACCTCCCCGTTATTGTGTCTGAGGGGGTCGGAATATCTCCGATGATTGCTCGTGGAAGTGCGGGAATGGTTATTAAGAAAACGAGAGAGGAATTAGTTACTGCGATGCTTAGACTAATGGCCAATGAGGTACTAAGAAGAGAAATGGGTTCTGCGGGTGCTATTCTTGTTGATAAGGAATTCTTGTCTAAAAGCGTTGCTCAGAGGTTTCTTCTGGAATACAATAGGTTGTAGATATGAGTAATTTCTATGAACGATATTGGGAGGGGGACGCAAGTGAACTTTCCGATTTTAGTCTTAAATGGCCTATATTGCTTCCTTATATTCCGAAAGATAAGGAAGTTACGGTCCTCGATTTTGGTTGTGGTAAGGGACACATTCTTTCTGAGATTCTATATCTAAATCCGAAGGCAAAACTTATCGGTTGTGATGTATCCGAGGCCGCACTACAGGTTGCGCGCGTAAAGGTTCCCAAAGCAGTCTTTCATAAAATAATTGATGGAGGAGCAATCCCACTCCCTAACTCATCGGTTGATTTTGTATTTTCTTCTGAGGTGATTGAGCATATTTATGATACCGAAAATGCAGTAAGCGAAATATCGCGCGTGTTAAAATCTGGTGGCAAGGCTTTAATAACCGTTCCTTATCACGGATTTCTAAAAAATCTTATGATTATTTTTTTGGGTTTTGATACACATTTTGATCCAGTGGGACCCCATGTGCGTTTTTTTTCTAAACGAACAATGACAAAACTTTTGAAGCAGAACGGGTTTGAGATTGAAAAATATGATTACTATGGACGGTTCCGCCCATTTTCCAAATCGATGGTGGTTCTTGCAAGAAAAAAATAAAATGGAATCGAATATAAGCATTATCATTCTTACTTACAATGAAGAGGTAAATCTCACTAAGTGCTTGGAGAGTATCTTGAATTTGTCTGACGATGTTATTGTGGTTGATTCATATTCCACAGACAAAACACTTGATATTGCGAAGAAATATGGAGCACGCGTGATGCAACACGAGTTTAAAAATCAGGCGACCCAATTTAATTGGGCACTTGATAATATAGAAATCAAACATGAGTGGATATTAAGACTTGATGCCGACGAGGTTATTACTAAAGAACTTGAGAAAGAAATTGTAGAAACCCTTCCTCGTGTCGCGGATGATATCTCGGGATTTTACATAAAACGAAAAGTCTATTTTATGGGTCGTTGGATAAAGCATGGCGCATATTATCCCACATGGATTTTACGTCTTTTTAGAAAAGGGAGAGCGCGTTCGGAAGAGAGGGAGATGGACGAACATATTATTCTTCTTCAAGGGAAGCCCGCAAATTTAAAAAATGATTTTATTGATGAGAACCTAAATAAACTTTCATGGTGGATTGACCGATATAATAAATATTCGACACGCGAGGTAAGTGCTCTTTTGATACACAATGAAAGTGTTTCTGAAAAACTTGATGGTTCACAAACGGAAAGAAAGCGCTGGCTTAAAAATAATTTCTATTATCGCACACCTAAATTTTTGCGAGCATTTCTTTATTTCGTGTATCGCTATTTTATTCGACTCGGCTTTCTGGATGGTAGAGAAGGCCTCATGTTCCACTTTTTACAAGGGTTTTGGTACCGTTTCCTTATAGATGCAAAAATGTACGAACAGGAAAAGTGATGACTTATGAGCCACTCACGAACAATGAGCATCGTTGTAGCCTCCCTTTTTGCTGTTTTTTGCATCTTTCTTATTGGCGTTTGGTATCCCGCGACCACGAGTTATCCCGATTCTGATTGGTATATAAAAATTGCCGAGGGCAACATTAAAGATGTACCACAACCATTTGCAAGTCGCGTTCTTGATCCATTGATAGTGCGCTTACTCTCTGTTTCAAGTGGTCTTGATATAGACACCTCTTTTTATGTCGTAAATGCCCTTTTTCTTACTGGCTTCGTTTTTGCTCTCTCTCTACTTTTCTTGAGTGTTTCTTTCATGAGCCCACTGTTAGCTTTTAGTATTGTATTTGTTCCTTTTCTCTTTGAATTTCATCGCAATTTCTATATGTCGGATATTCTCTCTGGTTTTCTAATCGTTCTTTTTCTCCTCTTCTTAAAAGAGAAAAAAAATAGTTTGAGTTTATTTTTATTGTTTCTTTTATTTTTTTCTCGCCCAACAGACGCTACAGTTCTAGGGGTAATTCTTGTCGCGGTTAGTTTTTATAAGAAAGAAATACAATTGGCCCGAGCAGGGTCCGCAGTTTTTTTGATATCATACCTTTTGAGTTCACAAATAATAACTCCCTTGGGAGCACCAAATATCCATAATATAAGCAATTTCATCTATCGCGTTGTGGAGCCCCCTTATTATTTTGTAAGAAATATTTTGGGCATTGACTGGTTTGTGAGTGCTCATGTTCAGTATTGTCAGCCCAAGTTGTTGCTTTCTCTTCCACAGTGGATTCAAATGGGAAATTTAAAAACAATCGGTATTTGTGGTTTTAACATTTTTAATCCGCTTTCTGTTATTTTATACGCGCTTACAACTTTCGGTCTTATTCCTGGGATATTGTTTTTTGCGTTGCGTAAAAACGTACGAGCCCTCTTCTCCAAAAGTGAAACGTGGCTATTAGTTGCTATATGTTACGGAGTTTTATTGTTCCTCTTGGGTTCTCTGGTGCCGAACTTGAGGACAGTAAGTTATGGATGGCCAGTGTTTTTATTGTCCAGTTTCTTCATCTTTGATGCACAAACTAAACAGTGGCCAGCAAAGGCAAAAGAATATCTGATTAAGATATTTGTGCCAATGCAGATAATTTTGTTGTGGACTCCTTATTTGATAGTTAAAAACCTGTCATACGCCCATGAGACACTCAAATTTTCTCTATCTCTTTCTCTTGCTGTCGTTTTTTATGCTATTTTTATTAAAATCTGTTCAATTGTGGTTAAAAAATATAATTTGGTTTACAATTTGTAAATGAAAAATGTAGTCTCCTCTGCACATATAAAAGAGAGTAATATCCAGTGTTGTGTTTGTGGTAGTACCGAAGTTAAATTTTTTACAAGAAAAGAGTCTTGTGATTTATATAAATGCAAGCAATGCGGGTTTATTTTTGTTTATCCTGCCCCTGGAAGCGTGTCTCACATTTATTCCGAAGATTATTTTTCGGGAGCAAAAGGTGGTTCAGGATACATTGATTACGAAAAAGATAAGGAAGCAATGCGCGACACCATAGAGATTTATCTTGATGAAATTGAAAAGCTAATGCCCACTCGCGGTAAACTTTTTGATATAGGGGCAGCCACCGGTACTTTTTTGGAGGCAGCTTCTCGTCGCGGATGGCAGGTGAGTGGCGTTGAAATTTCTGATTATGCTGCCTCAAAAGCGCGCGAGAAAAATTTAAACGTTCAAACTGGATTGTTAGAAAATTTAGAATTCAAAGAAGCGCCATTTGATGTAATAACTATGTGGGATGTTTTGGAGCATCTCCCGAATCCCGAATCAACCTTAAAATCAATCAATAAACTAATGAAACCCAAGGGGCTCATTGCTATTAATACACCAAATGCAGGAAGTCTTTTTGCAAGGGTGATGGGCAAATACTGGCATCTTATCGTTCCCCCCGAACATTTATCATATTTTAGCGTTGCTAATTTAACAAAACTTTTAGAAAAAACAGATATGCATGTTCGTCGTGCGACCTGCTTGGGTAAAAAATTCACTCCGCAGTATATTTTGAGGATGTTGGCTGTTTGGCATAAGTTTTCTGGATGGCGATGGCTGGCAGACAGGATACAAAACACTTTTCTGGGTCGTATAGCGATATCTATTAATTTGCACGACAATCTCTTTCTCATTGCTGAGAAACGAAGCGACATTCCTCGCGGCTAAAAGGAATAGTATTTCACTTTTTACAGGGGTTCTGGTATCGTTTTTGTATAGATACAAAGCCATATTTATGAGTCCCGTTAGAAATCGCGGACGCATAGAACACAAAACAGTTTTAATCAAAATGGGAGCCACAATTAACAAAAAGGTCACAAATTGCGCGAATTCTTTGTTCGCGTCCTATTTCTAACGGGATGAGAATACTTACCGGTAAAAAATGGAGAAGTGGTTTTTTGGATTATTTCCGAAATAAAAGTGAGTACCGAATTCAGGTTCTTGCATGGAAGAACCTTGAAAAATTAGAGAACGTTTATCACACAAGACCTAAAAGTATAAGGCTCTTAATTAATTATTTTCCGGTGGTAGGGTTTCAAGGATTATTTACAAAGACATGGTCACGCCTTCGAGAGGACAGGCGCAATGATAAATATATTTCTTGTGGCATAGGAAGAATTATTGAGAGCGCCGATGAGAGGAATTTTAAGGTAGGAGAGATAGTGAGGTTTGTGGCTCCGTGGCACCCCGCTCTTGCGGAACGCATTTCATTACCAAGAGAGATGATTTTTACTATGGAAAAGTCTGATATGTTGGATATGCCCACGGACACGATTCTATATTCCCCATTACAGAAAACTGATCTGCATACCACGTGGTGGAATAAAGTAAAAGCATGGAGTATTTATTCCGGTATAGAAGTTTCCAAAGAGACACAAGATGTTTTAAAGGAGGGAATTAAAAAAGAGCTTTTTAATACTGATTGGGCAAAAGCAGAAAGAATCGACACAACAAACGCAGAGCCCATCACTGATACAGAAGGAGAGATCAAGGCAAGAAAACCCGGCGTAAAGAGCGGTGTGCTTTTTGGGTATGGCAATTACGCGAAAATAAACATCATTCCGTATTCGAGACCTTATGTGGACATAAAGTCCGTACACGAAATTGATCCCACACAGATATTTGTGGAGAAGCGTGTGCAACAATGGGACTCCTCACCTTTTCCGAGAAAAGATGAAAAGGCGGATGTGTTTTTTGTGGCAAGCTACAATCATACCCACGTACCAATAACATTGCATGCGTTAAGACAAGGTTCTTATGTGGTAGTAGAAAAACCGGTAGTAATGGATTATGACGAATTAGCGGAATTAGAAAAAACATTACGACAGGTAGGAAGAAAATTATTTATTGGCTTCCATAAGCGGTATGGAACGTTTAACAAGCTAGCATTAAAAGATTTGGGCATACAACAGGGAGACCCTATTTCGTATCACTCCATTGTGTATGAACTCATTCAGCCCGAATTTTTCTGGTATAACTGGCCGGTTTCTCGCAGCACCTTTTTATCAAATGGCTGTCATCAGATTGATCACTTCCTTCATTTGAATAATTTTAGTAAGCCGAAAAATTCCGATATTAAACTCTTGCAAGATGACGCGGTTGAGGTGTGGATTGAGCTTGAGAATGGAGCATCATTCACGACGACCTTTAGTGAAAAAGGTAGTTTACGCGTAGGGCCGAGGGATCACGTGGAACTCAAGGTTCACGGACGAAACGTAAAAATAACAGATGCAATAAAATATATGTCCGAGGATAATCATAGGATTATTAGAAGAAAGAGAATATTCAAGACCGATAGTTATCGAGAAATGTATCAAGAGATAGGGAGAAAAATAGCCGCGAACGAAGACGGCGATTCAATAGAGTCAATTCTTATTACTTCAAAAATAATGTTGGACCTTGAAGAAAAATTAAAAAAGATGAAAGGGTGGGGCGATAAGTATGAAAAAGCAAAAGCGCGGTTTGAAAGCTACGTAAAGTAATAGTTAGATCATACTTGTATGAAGAAAAAAATTCTCATTATTACGGATTCCTATCCGCCAGAGCTTAGATCGGCATCCGAATTAATGGGGGATTTGGCCAACGTATTAAAGGAGAGGAGTTATGAGGTAACCGTTCTTACCTCTTATCCTAAGTATAATTTGGCTGATTCCCGCGGACACGCGGTAACTTTTGGATTAGATACTATTGAAGATGGGGTGCGAGTACTTCGTGTAAAAACGCTTCCTCATCATAAGGTTCATTTTATAATTCGAGGCATTTCACAGCTTTTATTGCCTTATATTTTTTGGTTTGCACTTAGAAAAAGAACTAAGGAACGATTCGATGTGGTAATTGTGCATAGTCCACCTCTACCACTTACTATCACCACCGCAATGGTACAAAAATATTACGGCGCAAAATTTCTTCTCAATTTGCATGATTTTTTTCCGCAGAATGCAGTTGACCTTGGTATTCTCACTTTTGCACCCATCATCAAGTTTTTTGAACAGATGGAACGTGAGGCATACGCAAAATCTGATTTGATAGTTGTTCCTTCAAATGAGCACCAGTCATTTTTAGAAAAGAACCGAGGCACAGGAAAAGAGAAAATTCGAGTGATTCCTCATTGGATAAATATGGTACCGTTTCGAGAAGCAAAGAAGACGGGGATATTTAGAAAGCAGTTTGGATTAGAGAATAAATTCGTGTTCGTGTTCGGTGGTGTGCTTGGTCCATCACAGGGTCTCGACCTCATTCTTCGTGTTGCATCAAAATTAAAGAATTATCCCGACATCGCATTCCTTTTTGTGGGTGAGGGAGGTGAGAAAGAGAGACTCATAAGAATGAAGAGAGAAATGAATTTGGAGAACGTTGTTTTTGGAGATTGGATTTCTAAGGAAGAATATCCAGGTATGTTAAAAGATATGGATGTGGGCTTCTTTAGTCTTACAAGTAAGAATACTACCCCCGCAGTGCCGGCGAAGCTTATGGGGTATTTGGCGGCAGGATTGCCGGTTATAGCACTTCTTCATAAGGAAAGTGAGGGGCACTTGATAATCAAAGAAGCTCATTGTGGATATTCAGCACTTTATGGAGATGAGAGTGAGGCTCTAGAAATTGTTTTAAAAATGTACAAAGAAAGGAATATGTTAAGGCAATATGGAGAAAATGGACTTCATTATGCCGAAACACATTTTACGAAGGAGGTTTGTGCTACCAAGTGGGAGGCACTATTCTAACTGTTTTTGGTAGAGTAGTATTGTAAATATAATGTCTTTTAAGAATAAAAAAGTTTTGGTGGTTTTTGGTACGAGACCAGAAGCAATCAAGCTTGCCCCAGTTACTAAAGAGTTGGAGAAAATGTCTAATCTGAGCGTGCTTACTTGTGTTCTTCGTCAGCAGGGAAAACTTTTAAATGATCCAATCAAAGTCTTTGATATAAAGCCAAACTTTGATATTGACTTACCATTCGGCAACCATGGACTTTTAAGTTCTAATCTTTTTAAGAAGGCGTGGAGCGCTCTCAAGGTTTGTCTCGGTGTTATGAGATTCCTTTTTATCCTAAGAAGGAATCACCCCGATTTAGTAGTGGTGCAGGGAGACACCTCAACAGTTTTTATTGTCGCATTTATTGCATTTCATTTTAAAATCCCAGTTGCACATGTTGAGGCAGGACTTCGGAGCGGTGATAAATATTCTCCGTTTCCAGAAGAGATAAATCGTAAGCTTACGGGTTCAATTGCTGAGTTGCATTTTGCATCCACCGAATCTGCTAAGCAAAACCTTCTTAAGGAGGGCATTAGTAGTAATACAATTTGGGTAACGGGGAATACCGTACTCGATGCATTGCGTCTTGTTATGGAACTTCACAGAGAAGAAGCAAAGCAAAAAAAGCTTTGTTTACTTTTTAATGAAAAATATAATATTCCATTAGGAGATATTACTAAAAGAGTTGTTCTTATTACTGCGCATCGCAGAGAAAGTTTTGGCGAAGGTATGCAGAATATTATGGAGGCAATCGCAGAACTTGCTCGTAGGCTTCCTGATGTGATTTTTGTGTATCCTGTACACCCCAATCCAAACGTAAAAGAAGTAGTTTTTGCAAAATTAAAAAATATTCAGAATGTGCGTCTTATCGAGCCTCTCGGATATGAATTGTTTACCTTCCTTATGAGTAAGTCCAAAATCGTCCTTACGGATTCGGGAGGCATTCAGGAGGAAGTTTCGTTTATGGGGAAACCCACGTTGGTTATGCGTGAGGTCACGGAGCGTCCAGAGGGAGTGAGTTTCGGCGGCGCCTTACTTGTGGGCACCGATAAGGAGAAAATAGTAAAAGAGACATTGCATCTTTTGGAAAATAAAGAGGCTTATGAAGCGATGTCTAAAAAACACACGGCGTTTGGTGATGGATACGCGAGTGAGCAAATTGCGAAAGTCATTCAAAGGTATCTTAACTAAGCCTTCAATTCTTTAATTTCGAATATCTCAAGTGATTCTTTTATTAATTTTTCCTTGAGGAAAATAAGCACCCCAAGGTATATAAAACCTGAGGCGACAATATTTATAATTACTTGGATTCCTACGGCACTAAAAATATAACTGAAAATCCCCATAATAATTGAAGCGGAGACGCCCTTCTTAATATGTTTCAGGGTGTAGAAGTTATTAATATCTTTCATTTTTTTCCAGGCAAAACCGTAGGCGAGCGTTTGTGAAATTATGGTTGCAAGAGCCGACCCGACCATTCCTAGAGTGGGTATAAACAAATAGTTGAGAATAACATTACCAACGCCGCCTAATATCATAGATGTGACGACAATTTTTTGTTTATTATAGGCAAAAATAGTGTTCAGTATAATTACCCCGGGAAACATTAATAATATTGTAAAAAGAAGTAGGGAAAATGTTGTTGTAATGGGTAAAAATTCAGAACCAAAAAGAAAAGAAATTATTTGTTGAGACAGAATTGCGCCTCCCACGAATATCGGCAAGGCTACGAGGAGGGAGATAGAAACGGTTTTTTCAAGAATTGAACGAACATGATCATTATTTTTATGTACCGATCTCGTAATTATTGGGAAGACGCTGGTGGCAAGAAGACTTGAAATAAGATAAATGAGGAGGACTGGTCGTTGTGCAGCAGAATATAAACCAACCTCTTTCGCATTTCGTAACCAGCCAATCATTATAGTGTCGGTATTGATGGTGAGCGCTCCTAGTAAGATGATGATGGCAAAAGGTACTACGTCTCGAATCATTTGCTTCGCAAGCTCCTTATCAAAGTGATGCCAAAAATGTTGTACGTATTTTCGAAGAAGAAAAAACGCGAGAAAAAACCCCAAGGCTGATCCCATCACATAGCCAATCATCAAAGACATTGGATTTGGCGCGAGCCAAAGTGCTCCGAAACCAAAGATAGTTATGCCAACCCCTGTAGTAAAATTGATTGCCGCCTCTATCTCCATTTTTTCTTTTGCTCTAGTTATACTGAAAGCAAAATCTCGCAACGCATCGAAAGCTATCAAGAGTGCCGCAAGTGGTATGAGCGCAGACGCGCCTTTTATTGTGGAAAAAAGTGGCGCAATAAATAATACCAAAGCAAGACTAAAAAGAACCAAAGACACCTTTATTACAAGAGAAGTTCCTAATATTTTTTCAGTTTTTTCCGCATTTTGTGATATTTCACGTATTATTATTGTACTCATCCCAATGTCGGCAAGTATGGAAAAGAGAGCGGATAAACTTAAGGCATAAGAAAAAACTCCGTAATTTTCTGTACCAAGGCGTCGAGCGGCATAAATAATTATTAATGCCTTGATTACTCGACTTGCAACCGTGCCAATGGTAAGCCAGAGTGTATTTTTAGCCACGGTCTGCTTATTGTTCCGATTTTCAAAAAGGAACGATTTTATCTTCTTTATCATTTATTTCTTGGTTAGTAATAGAAATATCATGCTAAGTTTATATCGAAAATCCTCATTTGTCAGCCTTTTATGTGTAAATAAAAACCCGTTCGCTTTCAGGCGAACGGGGTATTTTTTTGTTATCCATTTTTTGCGAGACCAAAAGTAACAAGTCTCATAATGAATGTTGCTGCATTTGTTTCTTTAATCTCCTCAATATCCTCAAGAGGAACATCAATATATTCCCAAATAAAATTGAGTACCCCTGCTTTTATCCATATAATCTCGGCAGTTTTTCCATCGGGATTTGGTTTATTAAGGAGCCCTTTTACAAAGAAGTTTCCTGAACGCCATCGCACCACTTTCTTAGTGATGAAGTCTTTGGGAATTTTCTTTTCAATAAAGCGTTTCAGTATTTTGCCATTTTTGAGGCTACTTACAAGTGATACAACAAATCCCGTAAGAAAGATTGCAAATGGTACGAGCGCAATTTGAAAGAGCTGACTTGTAGTGATGAGTCCCAGGGGAATCATTGCAAATTTCCAGAGTATCACCACGAGAGTAATGCCAAGCCACGGCGCGATTCCTCTACGAAAGTTCTTTGAAAAAAATGCAAAAAGAGATGAGGGCTTATTTCCGTTCATTTGTTTCTCCTTTTTAAATTAGTAAAAATTAAATTACTAACATTATAATAATAAAAAAATTGACTTGTGTCAATTTAGTATTGAGTTCTATATTCCTCTCACAATAAGGAGAATCTCGTGTGTGATTTTTTCCTTAAGGATAACAAGTACCCCAATATAAAGAAGACCAGAAAGAGCGATTGTGACAAGAATATGAAAACCCACAAGGTTCATAAGGAATGCAGCAATACCCATAATGAGTGTAGCAACGCCAATCTTTTTTAAATGGTATAAGGTTTGAAAATTGTGAATTTTCTTTGCAAATCGCCACATAAAAAAATTATAAAATGATTGCACTACGATAGTAGCGAGTGCGGCTCCCGCAATACCGAAGGGAGTAATAAAAATGTAATTAAATACCGCATTTCCGATTGAGGCAAATGCCACAAATTTTGCGACATCACGTTGGCGATTATATCCTAGGATATAGTTTCCGATGAGAGTACCAGGGAAGACAAAGAGAAGTGTTGCCATAAGAATCTGGAAGGTGAGTGCCCCAGGGAGATATTCGCTACCAAACACGAAGGCTACAATAGGTACGCCGAGCACAATTCCTCCTACTGCGAGGGGGAGCGCCACAAAGAAAATGATCGCCATACTTCTTTCCATGATGTTTTTGACCTGAGACGATTCATTTTTTCCTATTGCGCGAGAGAGTGCAGGAAAGGTACTTGCGGCAAGAATTGAGGGAAGTACATAGAGTACTTGCACGATGCGCTGACCCGCGGAATAGAGACCCACATCTGAGGCGGTGCGAAGCCAGCCAAGCATGATGACATCAATGTTCAACATAAATACCCCAAGAAGTCCGAGAGCGGCAATTGACCACGCCGCAGAAAAAATGGGAGAGACTAATTCTTTTCTAAAATTACTTATAATATGCACAAACTCATTTCGTAACATGAATATTGCAGCGAGCATACCGAGTCCCGCACTTGAAATATAGGAGACGGTAATTGCAGTCGAGGTTCTGTAAGAGGAGAGTGCAAGAAAACCAAAGAAGGCAATTGCAATATTAGTGAGAAGAGTGATAAGTGCTTCGCGTTCCATTCTCTCTTTTCCACGAAAAAAAGCATTACAAAATTCTCGAATGTTATCAAATATTACGAGGAAGGCAACAAGAGGGAGAAGCGCTTTTGCTCCTTCAAGTTTTGAAAAATAAGGCGAGATGAATATGACTGCAAACGCAGTACCAATAAGGAGAATCACTTTTATCCAGAACGCAGTAGAGAAATATTCTGATGCGCGTTCTGGTTTTTGAGATACCTCACGCGTGAGGATGGAGCTAAGACCAATATCTGCAAAGAGAGTGAAGAAGCCCGCGAGACTTAATGCATAAGAAAAAATGCCGTATTCAGCAGTACCGAGAAGGCGAGCGCTGTAAATGATAATAAGTGCGCGGATACCACGACTTATTATCTGACTGAAACTGAGCCAGAAGACATTTTTGATAACCGTTTGGCGAGTATTTTTATTTTGAAAGAGAAGCTGTTTTAGGCGCGCAATCATAAAGAGGCAGTAAAAAGATACTTAATGGTTTTAAGGAAGATAACCACATCAAGGAGGAACGATCTATTTTTTATGTAGTATACGTCATAACAAAGCTTCTCATACGCTTCTTCAAGTGAGGCACTTGGTTTGTAGAGTACTTGTGCCCATCCAGTAAGGCCTGGTTTTACCACGTGGCGGATATCATAGTAGGGGAATTGAGTGTATTGGAGAGAAAGCTCTGTTCGTTCGGGGCGGGGACCCACGAATGAGATAGTATTATTGAGAATATTGATAAGTTGAGGAAGCTCATCAAGGTGGGAGGCGCGAAGTATTTTTCCGAATGAAGTAATGCGCGTATCATTTGTCTCGGTCCAAAGTGCCCCTTCCGCATTATGAGTCATTGTTCTGAATTTATAGAGTGTAAAAGCAATTCCATTTTTTCCAATACGTTTTTGGGAGTAGATAATAGGCCCCTTTGAAGTGACCGCAATAAAAAATGTGATGAGGAGCGAAGGGATGAAAAAGACAAGAACACAAATAATGGCGATGCCAATATCAAAGATGCGTTTTGCAATATCAAAAAACGGCCGACGCGTTGAGATATTTTCAACAAACCAACCCTCATCAAGTTCTCGTAGGGGTTCTTTCTCAAAATTGATTTCATAAAATTCTGAGAAACGCATAAGAGAAACTTCCAAAGGGAGTAGTTGATATATAAAACGAAGCATTGAGAGATCTTTAGTGAGGTGTTGTGGAATAACCACAAGATGAACATGAGAGGACTGAACGAGAGTAGCAAGTTTTTGAAGTGCGGTAGTGTTTATAGCATCCATCCATTCTACGAGCTCATACCCAGCATGAGGATTTTTTTTGAGATATGCCGCCGTTTCGTTAATAAGAGGCGAGTTTCCCAATATTACGACGCGAGTTTTTCCAGAGGCAAATAAATACAATGCAACTGTTCTCCAAAATTGAGCCAAGAGAAGAAAAAGAACACTGAATAAAAGTAGGTTGGTTTTTGGGGTGAGTTCAAAAAAACTAGGAAATAAATAAAGAACAATAATGGAAAGCGAGATGCTTATTGCAGAAACACGGGCAATTTTTTTGAATAGCCAGAATGTGTCGCGAAATGAGCGGTAACGGTAGAGATCATGCAAATAGAGAACGAGGAGCCAGATGGAGAAAAGAGCAGAGAAGGGTCCTATATGAGCCGCGAGACGTTCTGAGAGTTGTGTGGTGTCCCAATAGCGAAGAATAAGGGTTATGGCGAGTGCCCCATAGAGCACCGCAATATCTCCCAAGAGGAGGATTGTTTTTTTGACCGTATTCATAATTTATTTCATACTACTCTGCTTTTTTATGTTTTGGAAGTTGCGTTGACGAAGTGTGGTGTGTTCGATAATATAAAGCATATGGATGAACATATTGAAGAGAAAAAAATAAAAAAAGATTATTTATTACCTGCAAGTATTGTACTTGCCGCAGTTCTTGTCTCTGTTTCTCTTATTTATAATGTGGGAAAAAGAGGGGAGGTGAATACACCACAAGCAGCGAATATTGCGGAGAGCGCAGATGCAACTCCGTCGTTTAAAGATGTAAAAGCAATAACCGCAGATGATCATATTGTTGGGAGTATTGATGCGCCCGTAAGAATTATTGAGTACTCTGATTTTGAATGTCCGTTTTGTAAGCGATTTCATGCAACAATGCAACAAACAGTAGAAGCTTATACAACTAATGTAGCGTGGATTTATCGTCAGCTTCCTTTGGATCAATTACACCCAAGAGCAATAAAAGAAGCAGAGGCAAGCGAGTGTGCTGCAGAACTTGGAGGAAATACAAAGTTTTGGGAGTATGCGAAACGCCTTCTTGAACTCACTCCTTCAAATAATGGACTCGACCCCACACTTCTTCCAACAATTGCGACTGATGTAGGACTCAACAAGGGAAAGTTTGAAGAATGTTTGAAGAGCGAACGGAATGCTCCAAAGGTAAAAGCACAAGTTGAGGAAGGGACTGCTATTCTCAAAGGAAGGCCAGGAACGCCACTCTCTATATTTGTTGTAAGTAAAGGAATTTCAAAAGACGCAAGAACATTTATTGAGGGTGCAAATGCATACTTCTTAAAACTCGACCCTACGAGCCCACCCCCATTCTTCATTTCAGAAGATGGAACAATGGTGAGTATGGGCGGTGCACTTCCTTATACATGGATTCAAAAAATGATGGATGCCTTTATTGCAAAATAGGAGAATATCCGCCCGAAAGGGCGGATTTCTTTTATTACTTCTCCTTTCGCGGTACAATATTCCTATATGGTATGGAATCAATGGGTAGTAATTAGTCTTAGTCTGTGGCTTGTCATTTCTCCTTGGATTCTCGGATTTTCCGGTGTAAATTTGGCGGTGTGGAATAATATTCTTACGGGAGGTCTTATCGTTATAATGATTGTATGGAATTTTGTGCCACCTGAAGAATAGTCGATAAAGAGAATTTTCTCCCTACGGGAGATGTCCCGAAGGGACAAAAATTATTAATCTATGTACGATGTCATTATTATTGGTGGTGGGCCTGGAGGTGTCGCAGCCGGCGTGTATGCAGCACGCAAAAAAATGAAGACGGCAATTATTGCAGATACCGTGGGTGGGCAATCAGTAATCTCAGTAGATATCCAAAATTGGATTGGCACTCCATCAATTTCTGGATTTGAATTTTCACAAGCGCTTGAGAGACATCTCCGTGCTCAAAAAGATGATATTGATATTGTTGATGGCGAACGCGCAGAGACAATTGAGAAACTTTCCGATGGTACTTTTCGTGTGACGACCAATTCAAAAAAGGTATTTGAGACAAAAACAATCCTTCTTACTATAGGAAGTCGTCATCGCAGGCTTGAGATACCCGGCGAAAAAGATTTTGAAGGTCATGGGGTAGTATATTGTGCAACCTGTGATGCCCCTCTTTTTAAAGGCAAGGAAGTGGCAGTGGTGGGTGGTGGTAATTCCGGCCTTGAAGCAGTAGTCGATCTGTTGCCGTATGCCACAAAAATATATCTCATCCATCGTGGCGAATCATTAAAAGGTGATAAGTCTACACAAGATAAAATTGTTCAAAAACCGAATGTTGAAATTATTTTGAATGCAGCTCCGCGCGAGATTCATGGAGAAGGAAAACTAGTAAGCGAGCTTGTATACGAAAATATAATTACGGGGGAGAAAAAAATTTTGAAAGTTCAGGGTGTGTTTGTGGAAACGGGAGTTCAACCAAACAGTGAGATAGTAAAGAATCTTGTAAAATTGAGCGAATGGAACTCAATTATTATAAATCCTCAAACGCAGGAAACCTCCTGCCCTGGTATTTGGGCAGCAGGGGATGTGACAAATGCACTTTACAGACAGAATAATATTTCTGCGGGTGATGCAATTAAGGCAATCCTTAACATTTACGACCATCTCCATATCAAGGGAAAATAAGTCGCAGTTTATCCACACACTCTTTTGACCACAAAGTGCGAAATGATATACTAATACCTATATGAATAAGATGAATAAAATTCTTCTCTCAGTGGTCGTCGTTCTTCTTCTTGTGCTCATTGGATTTGTGGTGTGGAAGGAGGTTGCGGGAAAACCTTCGTACGCCGCTGTCTATTTGAAGACAGGAGATCTTTATTTTGGAAAACTGGTTCGCTTTCCATACTTTGGTTTGAAGCAACCATACCTTTTCCAAGTAAATCAGAACAACAAAGACAATCCTTTGAGCGTACAGCGTTTCAAAAATGTATTTTGGGGTCCAGAAGATTATATGAAGATTAATCGCGAAGAGGTGGTGTGGTATACACAACTTCGTGGCGACAGTGAACTTGCAAAGGTATTCGAGACGAATCCTGATCTTGTTCCTCCCGCAGGACAGCAGCAAGGACAGGCCCCTCAGCAACAGGCTCCTGCGCCTCAGCCAACTCCTGAGCCTCAAACAAAGAAATAATCAGTGCAAAATACAAAAAGTCCCGCAATTCGCGGGGCTTTTTGCTATTATAAAGAGTGATGAAGATTCAGGCGCCGATTAGTAATCATGTTCTTCGACATAATTCTGGGCAAGCGACGCTTTCATTTATTATTCTCGTAAGTGGTCTTATTCTTGAAATAGCGATTGCAGGAAGTTTCGTTACCTATTTCTTGAGTAGCTCAGGACTTGGCGAACGTCTTTATGTGAGAGCGCTTACCGTAGCGCAGTCGAGCATTCGCGATGTGCAGATACACATCGTTCGTGATAAGGATTTTGGGGCAAGCACTCTCTCATATCCATTTTCATTAAATGGTGACACATCAAATGTAACAGTTTCTCGTGTCACATCAGGTTCAAGTTATATATATTCAGTGACCGCAATCGGCGTTGCGGGCACGCGGCAAAGAAAATTTGTTGCAATCATTGCCGCAGATCAGATTACGGGACTCGCTGATTTACAATCCTTGAGCGAACAAACGATTCAGTGATATATGACTATAAAAATCATTCTTCAAAAATTACAATTTCTTCTGAAGCAATTAAGCTCAGAACCTCTTGTGGGAGGACTCCAAATAAGTGACTACGCACTTCAATATGTAGCGCTTACGGGGGAATTACGCACCGCAAGTGTAAAGATGCCTCCTGGGGTTGTTCGTGAGGGGAGACTTATTGATGGCGCACAGTTTCTTCTTTATTTAAAACAGTTGCATCAAATAGTGAAACCAGAGAAAGAGAAGGAACCAATTCCTGTTACTGTAACTCTTCCTCCGAATGTGGTGTACACCCAAAGTTTTACAGTCCCTAATGTGGGCGTTGAGAAACTTGAAGAGTCTGCAGCGCTGAATATTCAAATGATTTCACCTATGTCGCCCGATGCCGCGTATATTAGTTGGCAGGTTATTCGAGAAACACCTGATCAATATGAACTTCTCGGTGCATTTGCAGAAAAAAAATATGTAGATGAATTTCAAAAATTTCTTGAAGAATCATATTTTTCTTCGGTGGCATTCGAATTTCCAAGCCTTTCACTTTCACGTCTTATTGCGCTCGCGGGAAATACTGATGAAAGTCCCTCACTCCTTCTCCAAATCTCGAGTGATGGATTAAATCTTTCTATTTTAAAAAGCAAGGGACTTTATTTTGATTATTTCCGTTCATGGCGCTCAGTGCAGGGTGAGAGTCGACAGATTACGCGAGAGCGGTTTGAGGAGGTAGTTGCAGAAGAGATTCAAAAGGTAATTAATTTTACACTTAGTAAATTTAAGGAGAGTCCTAAAAAACTTTTTATGATTGCACCAGGGTTTGAGACCGAAATACAGAGTTTTGTGCAATTAAAATTCGGTATCTCAGTGGCAGTACTTCAAGTTACTACGTGGAATATTTCTTCTCAATGGTATGCGGCTGTAGGCGCGGCACTTCGAGAAAGCGAGAGTCGGAAGCGTGATATTTTAATTAATGTAAGCTCAGGGAGATCGGGGCAATATTTTTATGAAGAACAAGGACTCAAGTTCTTACATTTATGGAGAATCATTATCGCGGGTGTACTTGGAGTATTTCTCCTTCTTTTTGGAGGAAGTGCATATGTGCTTGCAAATGAATTAAAGGTAACAAAGCAGAATCTCTCCATCTTTAGCGCGCGGATTCCTGCGGGAGAGCTGCAGAGTCTTGAGGGGAACGTCACTTCTTTTAATGCGTTGGTAAAAAGTGCACATCTTGTAAAAGATGCGAGTGAGCCATGGACATTATTTTTTTCAAGGATTAAAACAATTGCTGATGCAAACAAGGTAGTCATTGATAGCATTGACACCACTTCGCTTAAAAAAGAAATTACATTGAATGCACACGTAGCTGATAATAATGCAATTATTACATTTAAAAACGCAATTTCTGTTGAAAAAGATTTTACCGATGTAGATCTTCTCGTATCAAGAATTGTAACGCGAGAAGACGGATCGGCGGGATTTCAACTCACCTTTTTGTTTGCGGGGGCTGCGCTCAAATAAATATACAAGGACTATAAAAGAAGCTCTTTTATTTCGCGAAAGATCGCCGCAAGTGCATCTTGGTCATTTTTTGTAATTGTATGAAGTACAAGAGATGATGCTCTAATTTTCTTTTCTGATATATTTTCTTTTCCAATACCAATACGTACACGCCAGAATGCGGTTGAGCCGAGTACGGTAATAATTGACTCAATGCCATGGTGGCCCGCTGCGCCACGCGCAAATTGTAGCTTGTAGCTTCCTATGGGTATATCAACATCATCGTGAATAATACACATATATTCCGATTTCTTTTTAAAGTAGTGAAGGGCATCCGCAACCGCCCTTCCGGAATCATTCATGAAGGTCATCGGTTTTATAAAGCGGATTCCATCTTTTTCCAATGTAGAAAAAGTCTTTGAATGCGAAAGAGAGAATTGTTCGTGATTGGTAAGAAAATCAACTGCGGAAAAGCCCACATTATGATAGGTGTTCTCATATTCACTTCCAGGATTGCCGAGTCCTACGATAAGCGTAATTATTCTCGCTTTTTCCTTAGTAATGACAGGGTTGTGTTTCCGTTCCATATTCAGTAAGATTATCGCATATTTCAAAAGGAGATTCTATTTGAGAGAACAATGAAAGCTTTTTTATGGTCATTATTTGAAGTCGTTGAAACAGTTGCTATCGCAGTTATTGCGGTAGTTCTTGTGCGTGCATTTGTGGCACAACCATTTCTTGTAAGTGGTTCTAGTATGCAACCAGGATTTCAGAATGGTGATTATTTGCTTGTAGATGAGCTTGCTTATCGTTTTCGTGAGCCAGTGCGTGGAGAAGTGCTTGTATTTAAATATCCCTTGGACACTCGTTCATATTATATTAAGCGCGTGATAGGTCTTCCAGGAGAGAGTGTGCTTGTGGATGGCAATGCCGTGTCGGTATTTGCAAAAGATGGGACTCAAAAAGTTCTTTCAGAACCATATGTTGAGCGTATGACAAGTACGGAAAAGCAAGAATTTGTGGTAAAACCTGGAGAATATTTTGTGATGGGAGATAATCGGGATGCAAGCTATGATTCTCGAAGATGGGGAACGGTTCCTGCCGACGATGTGATAGGTCTCGTGCGATTTCGATTGTGGCCAGTAAGTACCGCAATGGCATTTAGCGCTCAGCCATATTAATACAACCCTTGAACATGGAAAAAACAACACAAAAGAAACAACCCAAAAAAGGAAAGTCGCTTAGCGATTTCGGGAATGTGAAAGGAATGCACGATATCCTTCCGAAGGATGCAGAGTGGTGGCGCGCAGTATGGGACACTGGGAAAATGTTAAGTGATCTTTATGATTTCCACTATATTGAAACTCCCGTACTTGAACACGCCGAGCTTTTTATTCGTGGGAACGGTGCATCTGATGGTATTGAAAAAAAATTGTTTATGTTAAAAACACGGGACGGTGAACAGGTGGCACTTCGTGCTGATCTTTCGGCGCCCGTAATGAGAAGTTATATTCAAAATCATCTTGGTTATTTTGCATCACCACTTAAAATTTATCAGAATGCTTCTATTTTTCGATTTGAAAAAATTGACGATGGAAAATTGCGACAGATTCATCAGTGGGGGTTCGATGTGATAGGAGATAATGATCCAGTGTACGATATGCAAATTATTCTTGCGGCATTTGAATTTTTAAAAATACTTAAATTTCAGAATCTCCGTTTAAGAATCAATACCGCAGGTTGTAAGGTGTGTCGCACAAGTTACCGTGAGAAGTTGAAAACGTATTATCGTAAACAACCGATGTGTGCTACATGTAAGACAGATCTTGAGGAAAATCCCATGAGGCTTTTTAACTGCGCTAAGACAGAATGCAGAGAAAGTCGAAAAGAGGCACCCATCATTCTCGATCATCTATGTCAGGGCTGTAATAATCATTTCAAGGCAGTACTCGAACTTGTAGAGGATAATAGTATTGTGTATGAACCCGATCCATTTTTTGTGCGTGAAAAAGAATATTGTAATCGCACGATTTTTGAAATCATAAGTAGTGATACTCATTTTGCACTTGCAGGTGGCGGACGTTATGACTATCTTGCCGAGGCATTGTTTGGTAAGACAATTCCTGGTGTTGGTGTTGCGCTAGGATTAGATAGAATTGTGGAGCAGTTGAGAATAAAAAATGTGGAATTGCGAAGAAAGATGAAGCCGCGCGTAGCTTTTATGGCAGTGGGAGACCAGGCGCGGAAGATGAGTGTGCGACTCATGAATATGCTTCGTATGGGGGGTGTGGGTGTGGTGGAGGCAATAGGGAAGAAAACATTAAAAGCACAGATGAAATTTGCTGAGAAGTCGCATGTACCAATAGCACTTATTTTTGGACAGAAGGAGGCATTTGAAAATTCAATTATTGTGCGTGATATGAAGTCAGGCGCTCAAGAAACATTCATCGTGGATACTTTTGTGGAACAGGTAAAGAAGAGGCTTAAATAGATATGGTTGAGTGTATTTTTTGTAAAATTACACACAAGGAGATTCCCTCCGAAATTCTCTATGAGGACGAGATAGCTCTTGCAGTTTTAGATGCACATCCTATTGCGCCCGGACACACAATAATACTTCCGAAGATTCACGCAGAAACGATTCTTGAGGTTCCTAACGAGAGTTTAGGGCCACTCTTCGGTGTGGTTAAAAAAGTAACTGGCCGGTTGCACGAGACGCTTCATCCTGATGGATTTACGATTGGTATTAATCATGGGAAGTGGGCGGGGCAGGCAATTGATCATCTCCACATTCATGTGATTCCGCGTTGGAAGACAGATGGTGGTTCATCAATTCATGGTGTGGTCGCAAATCCTCCTCAAGAAACATTGACGGAAATGAAAAATAAGATTATAAAGGAATAGACGTATGGCAATAGAAGTAAGAAAAAGAGAAGGGGAAACATCGAGCTCAATGCTCTATCGTTTCACGAAAAGGGTACAACACAGCGGTTTGGTAAAGGAGGTGCGAAAGCGCCAGTTTACTAAGCGAATCGCGAATCGTGGAAAGCGACGCAATGCAGCTCTCTATAAATTAGAAAAGCAGGGCGAGTTTGCAGAATCGAAAAAA
The DNA here is from genome assembly GCA_041664385.1 of Minisyncoccota bacterium. GTDB lineage: Bacteria > Patescibacteriota > Minisyncoccia > UBA6257 > GWB1-50-10 > CAIKKG01. The sequence goes on along the minus strand of JBAYKY010000006.1, from coordinate 2,859 downwards.
TACGGAAGTAAGTAATTTCGTATTACGCGGTATACTCAATTCATGTCTCTTGAAGAAAAATTAAAATCAGATTTTGAAGTCGCATTTAAATCGCGGAATGTTATTGTTGCAGATACGCTTCGTCTTCTAGTATCCGCACTCCACAATCGCGCTATTGAAAAGCGAGGAAAAGGGGAGGGTGAAAAATTGAGTGATGAAGAGACACTCGAAATTACCCGCCGCGAAGTAAAAAAGCGTAAAGAAGCAATCGCACTTTACACACAAGGAAAGCGCGAAGATCTTGCGGAAAAAGAGCGTGCAGAATGCAATGTGCTCGAAATATATCTTCCCGCACAAATGGATGAGGATACTATTAAAAAAGAAGTTCAAAAAATAGTAAGTGCTGCGGGAGAGGTAAATGCAAAAGATTTTGGAAAAGTGATGGGCATAGTGATGAAAGAATTAAAGGGAAAAGCAGACGCTGCAGTAGTGACACGGATTTTAAAAGAGTTTCTCTCTTAAAGTTGGAAAGATAGTCTAAGGTACGAATTGGTAACAATTCGTATTTTTTTTTATAATAAAGAAACGCATTATGAAGTCCTCAATAACTATCCACTGTTCTCAAAAGAAATTTTTACCTCTTGTTCGTGTGGTACGCTCAATTCTTACCTCTTCGCTTCCCGCACTTACAAAAAAAGAGGTAGCACTTGAGGCATATCTTGTCTCGAATGCTGAAATGAAGACCTTAAATCGCACTTTTCGTGGGAAGGATGTATCAACAAATGTACTAAGTTTTGAAGCAAAAGAATTTCCTCGCGCAGATATGAGGGATCAACGCTATCTTGGCGAAATCTATCTTGCGCCCGATGTAATTAAAACAAAAAAAGAAGATATAAAACTTTTAACTGTTCACGGGCTTCTCCACTTATTCGAGTATACTCACGCAAAAAAGAGTGATAGGATGAGGATGGAACGGGCCGAGGATCGTCTTCTTGCTCGCACAGTGCGGAAATAATAATACAAAAAAGAACCCCTTTGCATACACATGTCTTCATTGATTACCAGTCTTGATATCGGATCATCACAAATAAAAGGAATTGTTGCGACGCAAAAAAAAGACGGAACTCTTTCGGTGGTTACCGCATTTAAACATCCATCTGCTGGATTTAAGCGAGGCATTCTTGTTGATGTAGAAAGTGCAACTGCTGCGTTGCGCGAACTTGTTCTTGATTTAAAACGTGTTTCAAAACACGCAACAGAAAATGTATGGGTTAATATTAACAGTGATCATGTGTGGTCTCGACAATCACAAGGGATGGTAGCGGTTGCGCGTGCAGATCAGGAAATTCAGCAAGATGACCTTGATCGTGTGGTTGAGGCGGCACGTGCAGGCAAGATGCAACAAAACCGTATGGTGCTCCATAATATGGTGCGAGAATATTTTGTAGATGGAGTAGGCGATATTGCAGATCCTCTTGGTATGTCAGGTAACCGTCTTGAGGCGAACACACTTATTGTCGAAGTATTTGGGCCACATCTTTCTATTGTGACAAAAACACTCGACCGAGTTGGATTTGGAGTGGGTGGTGTTATTTTTAATCCACTTGCATCTGCGCGTACGGTGCTTACCAAACGACAAAAAGATTTAGGAGTTCTTCTCATTGATTTTGGTTCTGATACTACCTCGTTTGTTATTTATGAAGAAGGAAAAGTTCTTATTACTAAGAGTATTCCTCTTGGTTCTGGATATATCACTAATGATATTGTGGCAGGCTTCCGTATTCCTTTTGATGTAGCAGAAAAACTGAAGGTGGCGTATGGATTCGCAAGCTCAAAAGAGATTGGGCGCAAAGAACTTGTCCGTTTATCTGAGATTGATCCAAAAAATACTACAGAAATTTCAAAACGTTTTCTTGCAGAAATTATTGAGGTGCGCCTTGAAGAAATTCTTGATCTCGTAAATAATGAATTGAAAACACTTGGGCGCAATCTCCAGCTTCCGGGTGGAGTAGTAATTGTAGGAGGGGGAGTGAAACTTCCTGGAATGACTGAATTTGTGAGACAGGAATTAAAACTTCCTGCGCAAGTAGGATTTCCGAATCTTTCGGATATAGAAATTACCAATCCCGCGCATCAAGAATTGTTAGATGACCCAGAGTTTGTAACAGCGGTAGGGTTGCTTATGTGGGGAAATGCTGATGAGAGAAAAGTACCCAACAACTTTTTAGAAATAGTTCACCAAGTGCTTAAAAACCTTTTTCCTTAATCTATGAACAAAAAGAAAATTATAAAGAAAAAAAAGAAAATAATCTCTTCTCAATCGTCTGAGAAGCTGACAGATATTGCACCAAAAAGAAAGCTTTCAACCACGCTTACTAAAATTAAAGTGATAGGAGTAGGTGGAGGAGGAGGAAATGCAATTACGCGCATGATGGAGAGTGATCGTATTCGCGGCGTTGAATATATTGCAATTAATACTGATGCGCAAGATTTGGATTATGCATCAGCACACAAGAAAATTTATATTGGGAAGGCACTCACCAAAGGTCTTGGTGCAGGAATGAATCCCGAAATAGGAAAGCAAGCCGCAGAAGAAAATCGTTCCGAGATTGGTGAAGCACTTGAAGATGCGGACATTGTGTTTGTGACCGCAGGACTTGGCGGTGGTACGGGAAGTGGAGCGGGTCCTATTGTGGCCGACATTGCAAAAGAAAAAGGAATTCTTACGATTGGCATTATTACCAAGCCATTTGGATTTGAAGGTGCTCAGCGCATGGCAATTGCACAAGAAGCGCTTAGTAAATTTAAGGAAAAAGTGGATGCGCTTGTAGTGATTCCGAATGACCGTATTTTTGGATTGATTGATAAAGACACTTCGGT
>JBAYKY010000005.1:0-46455 GCA_041664385.1 Minisyncoccota bacterium | reverse complement strand
CTTGCTGAAATAAAAAAATCCCGAACTTGAATCTGTGGGCAGTGCGCCGTTAGGCATTTTAAAACCTTTTTTAAATTTAGCTTAAAAAAGGGACGAATATTTCCGAGGAGTAATCCAGCCGGAGCCAAACAATCCTTAAATTCTAGGAAAAAATCCGCTTGCCCACAGGTTCCAATTCGTGATTTTTCTATTGAAACTATAGCATACTTATTTTATTTTGTCAATAGCTAAACAACCTCTTGTTGTTCTTGGCTTTTTGAAGGACAATACCTCTATAAAGGAGAAGGAATCACCCAAAAGTATGCAAGAGCCTAATAATACACAAGCTGAAATTGATGTCAACCTCGATCTTTCCTTAAGACCTTCTCGTTGGGAAGACTATATTGGGCAAGACAAGGTAAAAACAAACCTCCGTCTTATTATTGATGCGGCAAAAGGTCGCAGCGAAAGCTGTGATCATCTTCTTTTTTACGGGCCCCCAGGACTCGGCAAGACCACGCTCGCCTATCTTATTGCACACGAAATGGGTGCTCCTATTAAATCAACCTCAGGTCCCGCACTTGAAAAAGCAGGAGACGTGGCCGCCCTTCTTACTAATCTCGAACCTCATGAGATTCTTTTTATCGACGAGGCACATCGAGTAAACACTACTATTGAAGAAATCCTTTATCCCGCGATGGAAAGTCGAAAACTTCATCTTATTGTCGGCAAAGGACCCTCTGCACGCACCTTCTCACTTGATCTCCCTCCTTTTACCGTGATTGCGGCAACCACAAAAGCAAATATGCTCTCCGCTCCGCTTCGCTCTCGTTTTGGCGCAACCTTCCGTCTTGATTATTATTCCCCAAAAGACTTGGAGCGTATTATTAAACGTTCGGCAAAATTATTAAATGTTGAAATAGCACCTGCGGCAGCAGCAAAAATAGCAGAAGCATCTCGTTTTACACCGCGCGCGGCAAATCGTCTTTTAAAGCGTGTGCGTGATTATGCACAAGTATATCTTGGGAACAATATCAACGAAGAAGCGGTTCAGAAAACGCTTGAGCTTCTTGAAATAGACTCACTTGGTCTTGATAATACCGATCGACAACTTCTTCTTGCAATTGTAAATAACTTTAATGGAGGTCCTGTCGGTCTCAAATCGCTTGGTGCAGCACTTAATGAAGAGCCGGGTACTATTGAGGATGTATATGAACCATTCCTTATGAAATTGGGTCTTTTGAATCGCACTTCAGCAGGACGCACTATCACCGACGCAGCGTATACGCATTTGGGACTCCACACAAAAAAGAAGCTTGTCTAATGGTTTTCAAAAGCACTTCAGCGGATATCACAAAACAATACGCAGTGCGGATTGCACAACAGATTAAAAAACTTCCCAAGAAAAAGGTGGGGGCGTGTATTGTTGCACTTATTGGTGACTTGGGCGCAGGCAAGACCACATTTATTCAAGGGTTTGTAAAAGAATTTGGGATTGTGCGCCGCATCACAAGTCCTACATTCCTTCTTATGAAGCGATATGTATTAAAAAATGAAAAGTTTAAAAACCTTTATCATCTCGACGCGTATCGCGTAGCAAAATTGCAGGAACTCTCCCCCCTTGGTATTGAAACCATATTAGAGAACCCTCAAAACCTTGTGCTTATCGAATGGGCCGACAACATCAAAGGAAAGCAGCTTCGCCACGCAATCCGATTCGTCTTCAAACACGGGAAAAAAGAAAACGAGCGGTCTATTCTTACACACGGCATATAACTACCCGCCTACATCAGGCGAGTGTTTTTGTGTACACGAATGCATAGTACAATAAGAGATATGAAGTCATTACTCCTTATTGACGCAAACGCCCTCATTCATCGCTCATATCATGCACTCCCCCCACTCACCACTCCGAAGGGTGAGCCTATTGGCGCTATTTATGGTCTTTCACGCGCCCTCATAAAAACAATGAAAGAATATGAGCCGACGTATGTAGCTGCGGCTTTTGATCGACCTGAGCCCACTTTCCGTAAAAAAATGTTTGAAGACTATAAAGCGCACCGTCCCCCTGCTGCGGATGAGCTTATCTCACAAATCATAAAAGCACATGAGCTTTTTGAAAAATTAAACATTAAAACATTCGAACTTCCTGGATTTGAAGCAGACGACATCATTGGGACCTTTGCAAAACGCTTTGCATCAAATGATGTGCGAGTGACCATCCTCACCGGAGACCTCGACACACTTCAACTTGTAAAAGGGAATGAGGTGGTAGTGCTTGTTCCTAAGAAAGGAATTTCGGAGACTATCGAGTATAACGAGAACGCGGTAAAAGAACGATTTCACCTTGGACCGAATCAAATGACCGACTACAAGGGACTTGTGGGAGATCCTTCGGATAATATCCCTGGAGTTCCCGGCGTGGGACCAAAAACTGCGGAACTCGCACTTCTTGAATTTGGTTCAATAGAAAGCATTTATACAAAAATGAGCGAGTCACACAAACTCGCAAAAAAATTACTTCCTTATAAAAAAGAGGCGTTCTTTTCTAAAGAGCTTTCCATAATCCATAAAGAAGTGCCGCTTGTTGTTTCGCTCGCTGACCTTACTTATACAAAACCATCCGATACGCTCCTCGATTTTTATTTTGCTGAACTTGGATTCCAAACTCTCTTAAGTACGGGGGCAAAACAAAAAGAAACAAAGAAACATGAAGCGCTTCCTGAACTTCCCTCCTCGTCTACCGAGATACTCGTGGTGCCTGATCTTCTTTATGCAAAAAAACACATCAAGGACTTACGAGGGAAAAAAATAAAAGTAGCGTTTGATTGGAAGAACATCTTAAAAGGGCTCGGAAAAGAGAGTGAGTCCTTATATCCTCTTTTTGATATTATGATTGCTGCATGGCTTCTTCATCCCGATAAAGAGGGGGTGTCAATCGAAACGCTTGCAAGAGAAATACTGCATAAAGACATAGGAATTACCACAGAAGAAAAGGAGAAAATTCTTACTTCGCTTTTCCCTTATTTTGAAAAGAAACTACAAGAACACGGGCTCGTGCATATTTTTGAGGATATCGAGATGCCTCTTATTCCTGTACTTACTTCGATGGAGGAAAGAGGAATTGCTGCAGACGTGAAAACGCTTACTTCTATAGGAAAAACAATGGAGGATGAGCTCAATATTCTTCAACAAAAAATATATAAGGAAGCGCGCGGCCCTTTTAATATCAATTCACCTCAACAACTCGCGGATATCCTTTTTAATCGACTTGGTATTGAAACAGAAACAAAAAGAAAGACTGCCACAGGACAGAGAAAGACAGGAAAAGACATACTTCTTGAACTTGCGGGTAGTCATCCGGTGATTCCTCTCATTCTTGAGTATCGAGAGACATTTAAGGTTCGTTCCGGATTTGTAGAACCACTTCGCGCTGCTGCAGAACTTGATGGGCGAGTCCACACCACCTACCTCCAAACAGGCACTGGCACTGGCCGCCTTTCTTCAGAAAAACCGAATCTTCAAAATATTCCTCAAGGATCAAAATGGGCAGAACCCCTTCGAAATACATTTCTTGCTTCAAAAGGATTTACTCTCCTCTCATTTGATTATGCACAACTCGAACTTCGTCTTCTCGCACACGTAACTCAGGATAAGGCGCTTCTTCTTGCATTTGCAGACGGAAATGATATTCACGCGATGACCGCATCGAAAGTGTTTGCTGTTCCCCTTTCGCATGTTGATGCAAAAATGCGCCGTATCGGGAAAACGCTTAACTTTGGTGTGGTGTATGGAATGGGAGCGCGCGCATTCAGCAAGACAAGTGGTATTCCTTATGGGGACGCGCAAAAATTTATCACTGAATACTTCCGTGCCTTTCCTCGTGTGAAACAATGGCAAGACACCATAAAAGAAGAGGTGAAGAAGAAAGGTTTTGTGGAAAATGTGAATGGACGAAAACGTTGGTTTGCTCAAGATGCCGCCCCCGGAGAATTCGAGCGAGCTGCAATCAATATGCCCCTCCAAAGCCTTGGTGCAGATATTCTCAAGCTTGCGATGATTAAAAGCGCCCACACCATTGCGCAAACCCCTTCGTTTAAAGATGACGCTTTCCTTCTTCTTTCTATTCACGACGAACTTCTTTTCGAGGTTCGCGACAAAATACTTCCTTCTATTGCCCCTCTCCTGAAAACAATTATGGAATCGATCTACCCCCTTTCTGTTCCCCTTCATACTGAAATGAAAGAAGGTAAAAAATGGGGTACAATGAAGCGGATATGAAAAAATCCAACGTCCCATTTTTTAAAAATATAAAAGAATATTGGAACACTCCAGAGGTTCTTTCTCTTCTTGTGATGCTTTGTCTTATGGGAGGTCTTTTTGTGTTTGCGGCATACTATACACCCCTCTTCCTCACAATAACTATGGGTATTGTGCTTGCGGGCGCATCAATAGTACTTCTTCGTTCGTTTGCCTCTTTTGCGCGTATGAATGCGGAAGAGCAGTTTGTAATACGTGAGCGCAATGCGTTAATTCAATATTTGAAGGATGGCGTCGTCATATATGACACTAATTTTAAAATCAAAACATTTAATCGCGCTGCCGAACAAATATTCCATGTTTCTGCAGAAGAGGTAGTAGGAAAACAAATGGATCCGAGTATGGTAAAAAATAGCCATTTTCGCATACTCACCCAGACACTCTTTCCTTCTCTTGCTCCTTCGGTAAGTCAGCTCTCAGAGACAAATGTGTGGCCTCAGGTAGTAAACCTCTCTTTTGAAGATCCGAAACAAGAACTTCATACCACATTGAATCCTCTTCAAAACGAAAAGGGGGAAGTAGAGTGGTTCATTAAAATTATTCGCGACTCCACAAGGGAGAATAACGTACTTCAGACAAAAAGTGACTTTATTAATGTGGCAGCTCACCAACTACGAACTCCCCTCACTGCGCTTCACTGGGCACTTGAAAATATTGTAAAATTTTCTGAGGGAGTTCCTGACGTTCATTCGGTTGCAATTGAGGCTCTCGGGGTTTCGGAGCGTTCCCTTAAAATTACAAACGACCTTCTTGATGTTTCAAAAATTGAGGAGGGGAAGTTCGGGTACGCCTTTACCTCAATGCCTATTCTTCCCTTTGTAGAAACTATTGTAAAAGAAATGAAAACACTTGCTGATCAATATACGGTTACCCTCTCCGTTGCTCCTCCTCGTGAAGTATTTCCGGAAGTATATCTTGACCAAAACCGCATAAGCGCTGTTCTTTTCAATCTCATTGATAATGCGATCCGTTACAACACTAAGAATGGAAAAGTAACCATTTCTCTCGAGCGCGTAGAAGCAAAGCCATTTGTAAAAATTTCTATTATTGATACAGGCGTCGGCATTCCTCCTGATGAAATAAATAAACTTTTTCAAAAACTTCATCGTGGTTCTAATGTGGTTCAACTCGAACCAAACGGCAGTGGATTAGGGCTTTATATTGCAAAAAATATCGTTGCTCGCCACGGCGGCGAGCTTGGTGTTTCTTCTGAATTAAATAGAGGCTCCACGTTTTGGATTACTCTTCCGCTTGACGCAAGTCTCGTTCCTCAACGAGAGGTTGCTGATAATACTCTTCCGTTTTAGTACCTATGATTATTTTAGGGATTGACCCGGGAACCGTGCGTGTTGGCTACGGCATTATCGAAACAGAAAAAAATACTCTTCGTTATATTGCGAGTGGTATTCTTCCGCTCCCTCCTACCACAGGATCTCTTCGTCTTACTTCGATAGAAAAAGAGTTGAGAAATATAATTACTCTTTACTGTCCTCAAAAAGTTGGTGTGGAAAAACTCTTCTTCTCAAAGAATAAAAAAACTGCACTTGCAGTTGCGGAAGCGCGCGGGGTTATTATAAACACTATTCTTTCGTATGCTCTTCCCCTTTCTGAATTCACCCCCAATGAAGTGAAAGTCGCCGCTACAGGATCGGGAAACGCCTCAAAACAGGCGGTCGCAAAAATGGTCTCCCTTCTTCTTCATATCCCAACCTCAAAACTCCTTGATGACACGACTGATGCGCTCGCAATTGCTATTACTGCCGCGAATAAAACTGTGGCTTTTTCATAGGGCATTGACACGAAAGGACATCTCGTTATATCCTTTCACATCATCCGCCGAAAAGGGCTTGTAAAAATGAAATACTCTAGGTAGAGTGATGCGGGTGTTTTCAATAAAAACGTCGAAATATAAAAACTACAATACAATCTATGCGCTCATTACAAGATGACGGAATTTATACAAGCGATGAGGGAGACGTTCTTGAAGAAGGTGTGCAAGAACCCACGTTCGACCCGTTGCTTGCTAGCGAAACTGAGGGAGATTTAGAAGGTGGTAAAGCAGAACCAGAAGAAGAGGAAAACGCTTTTTAATTTTTAATAAGAAAAATCTCGCATTCTTTTATACATGCGAGATTTTTTTTCCTCTCTTTGCTACGATGAAAAGAGCTATGAAACTACCTTTTGCATCTCTTTCACATAAAAAACCAAAAACAAGAAAGAAAAGTATTTTTTTCCTTTCTTCATTAACTTTTGTTACTTTTGCACTGAGCGTTGCAGCAATTGGTGTTCTTTATTTTGCGCTCATTATTCGTAGTCTTCCCTCCCCCGATCAATTTAATAAAAGGGAGGTGAGTCAATCAACAAAACTGTATGACAAAACTGGGAAAACGATTCTTTATGAAATACACGGAGAAGAGAAACGTACTGTTGTTCCTTTTTCAGAAATTCCTATTACAGTAAAAAATGCGACACTCGCTGCTGAAGATGCTAATTTCTACAACCAACCCGCATTTGATTGGAAAGGCATCTTGCGCGCAGTCTATATCAACGCAACCAAAGGAAGTTTTACACAAGGAGGATCGACTATTACTCAACAATTAGTGAAACAAACTCTTCTTTCTTCCGAAAAAACTATCTCTCGCAAAATAAAAGAACTTATTCTCGCAACAGAACTTGAATCATCCTACTCAAAAGAAGATATTTTCTCTTTCTACCTCAACCAAATCCCGTATGGGTCAAATGCCTATGGTGTTGAGGCAGCAAGTCAGATTTATTTTAATAAACACGTAAAAGATGTGACTCTCCGCGAAGCAACTGTTCTTGCAAGTATGCTAAAAGCACCGAGTTATTTCTCTCCGTGGGGAGCACACACCGCGGAACTTTTTGACCGTAGTAATTATGTGTTAGACCGCATGGTTGAATTAGGGTTTATTACTAAAAAAGAAGGAGAGGAAGCAAAAAAACAAAAACTTGTTTTTGCTCCCGCCTCTCTTGGCGCGATTATTGCGCCTCACTTCTCTCTTGCAGTAAAAGATTTTCTTATTAGTAAATATGGGGAACATATGGTTACAAATGGTGGGTTACGCGTTATTACCACCCTTGATTTAAAACTCCAAGAAATCGCCGAGAAGGCAGTAAAAGAGGGCGCTATACGCAATACCGAACTTTATGATGGTAGAAATACTGCAATGGTTGCTGAAGACCCTAAAACAGGCCAAATTCTCGCGCTTGTGGGTTCTAAAGACTACTTTGGGAAGAAGGAGCCAGAGGGTTGTATATCGGGCACAGACTGCCTTTTTGAGGGCAATTTTGATGTGCCTTTACAAGGGTTGCGCCAACCTGGCTCTGCATTAAAACCTTTTGTGTATCTTTCTGCGTTTCAAAAAGGTTTTTCTCCAAAAACTGTTCTTTATGACGTCTCTACAGAGTTTGATACTCGTAACAACCCAGAAACAAGTTATAAACCAGGCAACTTCGATAATTTATTCCGTGGTCCAGTTCGTATGGAACAAGCACTCGCACAATCATTAAACGTTCCTGCAGTAAAAACGCTTTACCTCGCAGGGCTTGATGATGTATTAAAAAACTTAAACTCATTCGGAATTACCACACTAAAAGAGCGTTGGAGATATGGCCTCTCTCTTACTCTAGGAGGAGGGGAAATTAAATTAATTGATTTATTAAAAGCATATTCGGTCCTCTCTCAAAACGGAACCCTTCACCAACAAGTATTTGTGTTAAAAATAGAAGACAGTGATGGAAATATTATTGACGAGTACCACGACGAAAGTCAGCGCGTGGTTGATTCCCAATATCCTCGACTCATTAATCAAATTCTTTCGAGTAAAGAGTTGCGCTCTCCTATTTTTCAGGCAAGTCTTCCGCTTACAGTATTTGATGGATATGAAGTCGCTCTTAAAACAGGAACCACACAGGACTACCGTGATGCGTGGACGTTTGGATACACTCCTAATCTTGTGGTAGGTTTTTGGGCGGGAAACAATAACAATGTTGCAATGAAAAGTCATGGAAGTAGTATTCTCGCCGCAGTCCCTATGTGGAACGCATTTCTTAAAGAAGCGCTTCCTCTTTTTCCTTCTGAGCCCTTTGAACGTCCGGATGAATACACTCTTCCTACAAAACCTTTCTTAAATGGGGAGCCTGAATTTACTCCTCTTATTAACGGAGTATCCTACCCACAGCTTCATACCATTCTTTATTATGTTGATAAAACAAATGTCTTAGGTTCTGTTCCAAGCGACCCTTCGTCTGATTATCAATTTGCAAACTGGGAAGAGGGGGTTTCTTCGTGGGCAAAAGAAAATATTCCAAACTTTTCTCGTTATAACACTCCTCTTCCTCATAATATTCCTTTTACACAACAAGGAACAAAAACATCGTCAGTGGGCTCTGCTTCGGTATCAATCTCTGAACCAAAAAATGGAGTTTTCTTAACCAGTCCCTTAGAAATAAAAGCGCTCGCAACCACTTCTGGGGATGAACTAGATAGAATTGAGCTCTACTACAACAAAAGACTTATTAACGCATTTGGATTAAGCGGAACTAGTTTTAATTATGCCTACTCCTTTTCTCTTCCTCTTGATCCTCAAAACCTCTTTGAAATAAAAATGACTACAAAATCAGGAGTAAAAACCTCAGCTTCAGTTGTGGTATATCACTAATTCTTAATCGGCATTACTACATAGGTGAGGTGTGGCTGGAGAGGGTCTTTGAGCACCGCAGGACGATCGGATGCATTTACTCCGAGGACAACATCTCGATTTGAAAAGATCTTCAGTCCGTCGAGAAAATAGCGCCAATTAAAAACGATTGAAAATGAATCTCCTTTAAGTTTTACAGGAATTTTGTATCGATTTTCTCCAAGAGTAGAATCAGCGCAGAAAAGATCAATATATTTTTTATTTTCTCCTACGGTGATTGTGATGTCGTTTGCTCGTCCCGCAAAAGAACTTGCGAGCTTCACCGCATTAATAAATTCTTCTCGATTCACTACTATTTCGTTTTGTGTTTGTTTTGGAATAATAGGGTTGTATTCAGGAAATACGCCGTCCACAAGACGAGAAATAAGTTCTTTTGTTTCCGTTTTAAATAATATTTGATTTGAGTCAATAAAAATATCTACATTTCCTTTTTCTGAAGCAAGAAAACGGAGAAGTTCTTCTGCGGTTCGAAAAGGAACAATAACCGCGCACTCTTCAAATGCGGCTGTTACTTCTCCGGAATCGAGAATATTTTCTGCGAGACGAAAACTGTCGGTGGCCACCAAAAATAAACGGTTTTCAGAAAATTTTAAAAGAAATCCGCTAATTTCGGGACGAATTTCAGAATATTGTGTCGCAACAAACACCGCGCGCAACGTTTCCAAAAAAAGCTGGGCGGGAATTTTTAATACTTGTGTAGTGTCATGCACTGCGGGAATAATCGGAAATTCTTTTGCGGGTTGAGTTTGCAGTGTTGCTTCATAATTATCTGTGGTAATAACAAGATGTTTGTCTTTTTGCTCAAGAGTTACTCGTTCGGCGGTTAAATTTTTTGAAAGAGAGAGAAAAAGGGAAAAAGGTACGGTAATTTCTCCTTGTTCTACAATTTTTCCAGAAACGCTGCAGGTAATCGCAAGTTCCAAATTTGTTGCAATAAAATAAATCTTCGCTTTTTCTGTTTTTATTAATACATTTTTAAGAATCGGGAGGTTTGTATTTATCCCTATCGCCCGCTCAAGAGCAATCAATGCTTCTGTTAAGTTATTCTTTAATAAGATTAATTTAGTAGTCATAGTAGAGGGTGTGGATATGGGGATAAGCAGAAAAAAGTGAGAAGAGGTCTTCGTTATTCCATTTCTTTTCTGTGGAGAAAAACAGGAAAGAAAGGAAATGGTGTGGATAATAATTTAGGAAATTTCATTTTTGTACTCGTTATACATTTTTTATACATAAGTTATCCACGTGATATCCTTAGTTTGTTTTAAATAATCGTTCTTTTATCAACAGTATTTTTTGATTCAACGCAGAATTTTGAGTCATTTCTTTTGATATTTTATCATATGCGTGAATAACAGTGGTGTGATCTCTTTTTCCTAATTTTTCTCCTATGTTCGGATAAGAGAGTTTCAAAATCTCACGCAAGAGATACATAACCACCTGCCGAGGCTCTACCACTTCTTGTTTTCTTCCTCTATCGGTAAGTTCATTTTGAGAGACTTCATAGAATTCAGCAACAGTGCGTATTACTTCGGCTGCGGTGATGTTTTTTGGAGAAATATGAGCAGTTTCGCTGATAATCTCGTCTAATTTCTTTTGATCAATACCACCACTCTTCATATTCTGATAAAAAAGAACCTTGTTGAGAACCCCCTCAATCTCACGGATATTTCGTTGCATCTTCGTTGCAATATACTCAAGCGTCTTATCATCAATTACTGCGTGGTGTTCTTGTGCCTTTGTTTTAAGAATAGCGAGGCGCATCTCGTAATCAGGGTACCCCACATCAGCAATCATCCCCCCCTCAAAACGAGAACGAAGACGTTCCTCGAGAGTGGGAATTGCTGCAGGAGGCCTGTCAGAAGAAATAATAATTTGTTTATTATTTTCGTAAAGCGTATTAAAAGTATAAAAAAACTCGAGTTCGGTAGTTGGCTTACCTCCAATAAATTGAATATCATCGATAATGAGCATATCAATATCGCGATAACGCTTCTTCACATCATCCATTCGTTTGTTTCGTACTGCCCACACCACGTCGTTAATAAATTTTTCTGAAGTAGTGTAAAGTACCGCAATTTTTTTATTATATTTTTGAATAACCGCATTTCCCGCCGCCTGAAGAAGGTGTGTTTTTCCAAGACCCACTCCTCCATAAATAAAGAGAGGGTTATATTTTTTCCCCACATCATTGATAACCGCTTGAATAGCAGCACAGGCAAGTTCGTTTGAAGAACCTACCACATATGAATCAAAGGTATATTTTGGATTGAGGTTTGTTTTCGGGTCTGTTTTTAGTTCAGAAATAGAAAGATCAGATTTTTCATCTGTAAGTTCAGGAGTTTTTGAGTGTTTTGTTTGTTTCAACACAACCGCAGGCGCAGTATGGCTTACCACCGCATAGTTCACATACTTAATCGATCCATCAATATTACGAAGAGAACCAAGAATGATTTTATGATAGCGATTTTTTACCCACTCTTTTGCAAAATTATTAGGAAGACCCACAAGTGCTATTCCTTCTCTCGCATCTCTCTCAATAAGCTGGCTGTTTTTTAACCACGTAAGAAAATTTGGTTTAGAAATTTGAAGCTCAATTTCTCCTAATACCGTTTTCCATATTTCTTGGTGGTCCATAAATAATTTAATAAAAACTTCTTTCTTGTCCCTCCATCATAAACGCATTATAAAAACTTTCAATACCAAAAAAAGAGGAGGTGTGTGTCTCAATTGTGTATTATTTGTTGATAACAAAATAGAAAACTAAAATTGCACTTCTCGAAAGCCTGTGTTACTATGGTGGGGAAATAAAAAAGATATGAGCGTCACCTATCAACCAAAAAAGAAGAAAAGGAGAAACACCCACGGCTTTTTACGGAGGAAAAACACCCCTGGAGGACGTGCTACGCTTAAACGAAGGAGACAAAAAGGAAGAAAAAGGCTTACAGTAAAGGTTGCTTAGTGTGAATAACCACAAGAACACCATCTTCTCAGTTCGAGAAAACCCTCTCGGCTTCCAAAAGAAGCCGTTTCTTGTTGTGGTAGGGAAGAAAGTAGCTCTCCATGCAACAAAAAGAAACTTAATACGTCGGAGAATTATGGCGGCTCTTCGTGCTATACAACCAAAGCTAAAAAAAGACATCACTATTATTACGAAATCCCCTATCGTAGACACCCCATTTAAAACAATCCTTAAAGAGATGACCGATGCATTTTATATAGAATAAGAGAATATTTTGTATCAAGTGAATAAAAATTGCGAAAAGCAATAAAACCACGTACAATGTACGCATGTCAGCTTTTTTTCACTCTTATTTATACGAGCCAATCCTCTCAGTTCTTCTTTTTATCTACAATAATCTCGCATTCCACGACCTTGGTATTGCTATAATTTTTCTCACTATTGTGGTGCGAGTTGTTCTTTTTCCCATCTTTTACAAGAGCGCAAAGGATCAAGCGCTTATGCAGCATCTTCAGCCCCATATTAAAAAGATTCAACTTGATCACAAAGATGACAAAGAGCGCCAAGCAAAAGAATTGCTAGAATTATATAAGAAATATAAACTCAACCCCTTTTCAGGATTTCTCCTTCTTCTTATTCAACTCCCCATATTCATTGTTCTTTTTCAAGTATTTTCAAAAGAACTTTCTACTGGTGTGTTTGTGACCACCTCATTCCTTGGTTTGGTTGCACTCCAGTCAACGGGATATTTTCTTCCTGTGTTTGCTGCAGTTGCTCAATACGTACAAGGAAAGCTTTCGCTTCCAACAACGCCCGTAAAAAACCAGGACAACCCACTTGCCTCTATGGGAAAGACTATGGTGATTATGGGACCAGTATTCACTTTCTTTATTCTTTTAAGACTTCCTTCGGCACTCAGTGTTTATTGGGTGGTATCAACCCTGTTTTCGATAATGCAACAGCTCTATATCAATAAACGATTGCCAAAGTTCGAAAACGAGTAGTATACTATACAGCGAGCTACCTATGGATAAAATTATCGAAAAAACAAAACAACTTATGGTGCTTATGGGCTTCCCTGATGCGGAGGTAGCACTTGATGAAGAACGCCGGAAAGTAATTATTCTTATTCAAAATCGGTTTGTTGAAGAAAATGTAGAAACAATTCTCCCTGCGCTCGACCACCTCATTAATCTTATTATTAGGAAGGAGGGCCTTATTCCTTATGTAATTGACCTTAATTACTATCGAAAGGAGCGAGAGAGGCTTATTGTGGAGCTTGCGCGTGCTGCAGCGAGGAAGGCGGTAGTGATGAAGCAAAACATTGATTTACCACCTATGAATGGGTATGAGAGACGGTTGGTGCATATGGAAATTACTACCCACCCCGAACTCAAAACAGAAAGTGCGGGCGCAGGGAAGGACAGACATGTAATCATTAAGCAAGTAGAAGAAATAAAAAACACCTTTTAAAAGGTGTTTTTTATTGAGATGTTTTTGGAAGGTCTATTTTATATATATAACGGTCATATCGGTTGATAAAATAGAGTGTGGAATCGATAAGTTGTGGATGTTCTGCATCAATCGAGGGAAGAGCACTTGTGTTCCCTTCCAATGTTTTTTCTGTGGTCTCATTTTTCATATCAATCGTGTAAAGATCGTCAACAGAAAAAAACTTCTTTTGAAGATAATCATCAGGAAGGTTTATGTTGAGCGTAGGAAGAGATGCAAATTGTGGGACAAAACAATACACCGTACTTGTGGCACTCCCCTCACATTTTTTTGGGAAGGTGGAGAAGAAGACGGGCGTAAGACCAGAAAGATTAGGACTTACAAGAGAAAAAGAGGCGGGAGGCACAAAACGGAATCCAATGGTTTTATCACTTGACCACGAGAGCGAGAAACCGTTTTGAGGAGAAGAAAGAAGTGTAATACCTAGCGTTTTTAAATTGAGTTGCCACACACGTCCTGCATATCCCAAAGAAGGTTTTTCCCAAAAAAGAAGAATGTCCGGAGCCTTCATAGAAAAGACCACATCATTAAAACGAAAATCTTTTATAAGAATTTTATAAGCAAAAGGTGTTTTAGTAAGATCGATTGTTGCAAGGCTTATTTCGTCTTTTGTTTTGGTGGTTGCAATTAATTCGCGCTCATTTGCACCCCAGGTTGCAATGAGGATGTCGGCAGGAAGCGGGCGCCAAACTTTATCAATTGAGTCAAAGATGCCCCATTGTGGTGCAAGTGGATTACCAAACGACGCAAGAATCTTCTCTCCTTTAGATGATGACTCAATTGAGTTCAAGGCTTCCACGGTTTGATTTGAGATATCAAGGTCAGGCCCTTCTTTTGCGCTAAATATTTTTCCATCAAGTCCGAGATAATAAATCTCCTTTGTATCGCGTTCAATCCAAAAATCAAATGCGGGATTTTTTGAGAATTTTTGTGCTTGTAGGGTTTTTTGTTCTCCGAGAGTAGGAGTTTCAGAAGTTGAGGTTGTGACACCCCCCCCTACTTCTGGAAGAGGAGTTCCAAGAGGAAGCTCTGTTCCTCGTGGTGGTGTTTGTGGAATGCTATCACTCGTAAGAGAATTCCAAATAAAATAAACAATTATTCCTACAAGGATGGTAATGCCGACAATAACAAGAATTTTATAGAGAGGTTTCATCTTTTAACAAGGTTTATAAACGGCGTCTCTGCCAGAAGGAAACGGAATTAATGTGTACGTGCTCGATGCCAAAGAGTTGTCTTTTGATGCATATTTAACACAAGCTTGAATCATAAACTCCCCATTGTCTTTATAACGCAAGTAAGAGTGATACCAATTTGTATATCCTCCTTCGAGTTTTTTCCCATCACATGTTTTTTGTTCCGCAGCATCGCATTTTGTTGAGACAGCGAGTGTGCTTGTGCCACCAGTGAGACCCACAGAGGTAGGGTTAGGAATTTCCATTTTTATTAATGCGGGGTTAAGTGTATTTAAAATCAACCAGGAGCCAAGAAGAAGAGCAAGACCAAGAAGCGCTTGAGTGATCATGTCTTTCCCCTCACTTTTTTTATCAACACTTCCAGAAATACTGATAAAAATACCACCAACAACAATCATCCCGACTGCAATTATTCCTGAAACACCAATTGCAAATTGATAAAGTCGGGAGATATATCCTGGAATAGTAGTGATGTCAGGACAACCAAAAGTAGAAAACCCCTGGAGAATGCAAGGAAGAGCATACTTGGGTTGTGGCACCAGGGTTGTTGTCGCTGTTTGTGCAAAACCAAACATAGGGAGAAACGCAAAAGAAAAGAATAAAATGAATAAAAAATATTTTCGCATCATTTAATTATAGTTAATTGAGCACGAGAAGTCGCGAGCTCGTATGCTCCTTTTGCAGTTTGTATGTAGGAGACAATTTCTAATAATTTATCGGAAGCAAGTTGAGGAGACCCCGTTTCAAAAGCAAGTTGATTATTAGTTCCCGCATTTTTTTCAAAAGAGTTTACGCGCCAACTAAAAAGAAGATCAGAAAAAGAAGTAACATTAAAAAAATATGGAATTGCTTGTGCACTTCCTTTTGTATTTTCAGGGACTCGTCCAAAAGGGAAAGGAGCCTCGAT
This sequence comes from Minisyncoccota bacterium, assembly GCA_041664385.1. GTDB lineage: Bacteria > Patescibacteriota > Minisyncoccia > UBA6257 > GWB1-50-10 > CAIKKG01. The sequence continues at coordinate 30,864 of JBAYKY010000005.1, read as the reverse complement.
GACCGCCTGAGGAATAGTAAGAGGAATAGTAAGCGAATCTACTGCAATGTCCACACCCATTTTTACTGAAACTTGTACAAAGTGTGAGTTGTTGTCGTTTTTTGTTGCGGTAAAAGAATATTCTTTTTTCCCAACACCAGTGAGTGCCAAGCGTCCATCAACACTCCACGAGAAAAGAGATGTAGAAGAATCAAACAACTTCCCGTTTTTTACTATCTCTGCCGCAACAAGAATCCGTGTTCCTGGCGTAGGAAGCGCTTTTCCTGTAAATCCCGCAGGATAAAAATTATTTGCACGCCATGTGATATAGGCAGTTGGAGAGGTTTGTGCAAAAGAAGAGGGCGGAAAAGCCACGAAGGTGAAGAAAATAGAAAAAATTAGTAATCGGTTCATTTTGTGCTAGGTGAAAGTGTTTTTGTTACATTCGAAACAGAACTTATTTTTTTATCTATAGAGTCCGCTAGGTTTACCCAACCAAATTTTTCAGGATTATTTTCTATATATATACGCACCATAAATGTTGCAGCAAGGGTGGGGATAAAAGGAATTAATTGAACCAATATAGGAACGAAGAATTTTCCTGCAAGGGTATTCACCACTTCTGCTCTCTTTATTTTAAAGTAAAATGTGAAAACGAGCCATGTGAGAAACTGCACAAAAAAACCAAGAATACCGAAGGAAAAAACATCGGCGACTACAGCAAGAAGGTCGATAATAAGGCAGAAAAAGAACCCTATAATCAACTCGGTTATTGAAAATTTTTTTTCGTTCATACAAATTACTTCTTTAATCCTTTAATTTCGAGCATTTGCTCAGGATTGGTGGTAATAATCTGGTCCTCGGTGTACGAGGCAACTATTTTGATGGCTACATGCTTGGCACCCGCAAAGAAAAGACCTTCCCCAACCCCTGCCTCAATGAGGAATGCGCGTTCCCCCTCAGTAAGGTCAAATGCCTTTGCAACCGCCTCAATAGAGGTGGGAGATTGCTTCATAAGTATCTGCATTGATGAGTTGGTGACGATAGGCTTCCCATACTCTGATTTCAAAAAATCCTCCACATCTTGAGTGATAGTAGTAATACCAAGGAAATATTTGCGCGCTCGTTTTACAAGACCAAAAAGGAAGGTGGCACTGTCTTTATATTTCATCATAATCCATGCCTCATCAATCATAAGAAGGCGTGGGCGAAGTTGCGCACGAATAAGACTCCACACAAAGTTTAATACAATATACATCGCAATTGGACGAAGTTCTTCTTCGAGATCACGAATAGAGAAAACAATAAGACGATTTTTAATATCAACATTTGTTGGTGCATTAGTAAATCCTGCATATGACCCATGAGTATATTTATCAAGTCGTTGCGCAAGCTGTTGGCCACCTGAGGTATTTTGTAAGATAACTTGAAGATCTTCTAAAAGTGGCGCCGCTACATCTTTTAAGGTGCCGAAATTTTCTGCGGTAATATCACGCGAAGAATAGGTGTTTGAGATAGCCCTATCAAGAAGAGCATCTTCTTCAGGGCTTACCACGCCCAACATAAGCTTTACAAGACCAGTAAGGCTTAAGATGTGGGATTTAAACACGTCCGAAGGCTCCTCTCCTTCCGGGATGATAGGAATATCAAACGGATTGATGTGACTTGGTGAGGTAAGAGAAATTTTAAAGTAGCTTCCACCAATAGCATTTGCAAGGTTCTGATACTCATTTTCTGGATCAATTACGATAACATTAGTACCCATCATCATTGAACGCAAAATTTGGAGCTTCGTCGCGTATGACTTTCCTGCGCCAGATTTTGCGAAGATTACCTGGTTCGCATTTTCAAGAGAAAAACGTTCAAAAATAATAAGGCTGTTATTGTGCATATTTACCCCATAGAGAATCCCCTTCTCTGAAGTAAGATCGGGTGATACAAAAGGGAAAAGAGATGATGCGGGACCTGAGTTTAGAGGTGTATGAATGAGAAGTTGGTCCTGACAAAGGGGAAGGGTTGAATTAAGCCCCTCCATCTGTTTAAAAAGAGCAGGTTTTATATAGACTAATTTTCCCTCTAAGATGTTTTCTACGCGATTTTCAAGTTTATTAAGCGCCTCAAGGTTTTGTCCGTAAATAGTGATATACACCCCCACCTTAAAGAGGCGTTCACGTGCCTGGAGAAGTGCATCGCGGAGATTTTCAATGTCTTGGAATGCGGTCTCAAGCATAGGGTCGCGCACAAGTCCTTTTGATTGTTTTTCGCCAATTTCTGCTTCAATTTGAGCAACTTTTTTTCGTAAATTACGAAGCGCAAGTCCTGTGTCCATAGGGTGCATAAATATGGAAATATCCATCATTTCTGCAAGATTGATAATAGGAGAAAACCACCCACTTGATACATATCGAGGGTAGGTAAATACAAAAAGAGTTTTTGCGTAGTAATCCCCAATTTTGAGGTAATTTGTTTCTACTTCGAGTCCTGAAGGAGCAATAATATTCGGGAGGTCTTCTGCGGAAGGCTTGTAAAGTTGTGGTATTTTAATTTTCATTTTGTGAGAATTATTGTTTTGCAATCTCAAGCCCCTTTTTTTCTACTAATTGCGGGTTGTAGAGGTTATAGAAAAGTTCAATTATCTCCTCATCAGAAAGCGGAGACACATGAAGACCAATCTGTTCTAATCCTTCTGCAACCTGAGAGACACGATGATCGAGCTGTTCTAGGGTCGCTTGGTCATTTTGTGTTTTTGAAGCAAGGGTTTGTGTTTTAAAAAGTCCCAAAAATCCTCCCGCGGTAACACCTACTGAAGCGGGTTCATAAGGAACAATTGCAAAAAATGTTTTATTAATAATGGCGTTTTGTTCTACAAAAGAACGAATAAACTCAATGTAGTCATCAATTTGAATCTTAAGAAGTCCATTGTCCTCTTGTGCTTGTCGTTGTCGCATAAAATCAAGATATGCGTTGATATTCGTTTTGCGAGAGTGTATGAAGAACTGAACACCAAAATCGAGCGTATTGATAAAGTTTTGGAAAGTATTAAGAATAAGATTTTGTTCGTCCTCGGATTTTAAATCAAAGTTAATACCACTCACCATAAGAATTTTACGGATACCACCATGTTTCAAATAGAGGACGCCATTCTTAACCTCCTTTATATTGACGAATTGTTGTGTGGGGGGGCTTACCTCAGGCATATACGTATTAGTTTAGCGTATTTTAATGAGAGAAGAAACGCTTACTTTTTCTTCTCCGAATAATCAACGCGGTGCGCCATTTTTTTCTCTCCAGTAAGGAAAGAAACCACCTCAAATTTCTCTTCTCCCCCAGCTCCCGACTCATGTGAGGAAAGGATTTTACCTGTCATAACGCTTGTGGCGAGCGACTTTAACTTATCCTGAAAGCTCATGCTTTTTCTTAAAGTCTCTATTTTTTCCACATCCGCAATGTCGAGGGTGGTTTGTGCCATAGCACGCTGCCACGTGTAGCGATGAGGTTTCCAAAGAAATGAGAATCCAGAAGCAAGAATAGCAGGAAGCTCTTGTCCATTCACTTTCACGAATGCAAGAGCAATTGCACCACCACCAAGTACGAGACTTACAAGAAGCCAAAGAAAAAAAGTAAATACATAAAAAGAAATGAAACTGCCAATTGCCGCAACCGCAACATAAAGAAATTGGGGTAACGTGAGAAATCCAACGATTTTTGATCGCTCCTCAATGAATTGTGGAATTTGAAATGTGGCCATAATAGAAAAGTTTCGAGGAACTACTTAAGGTGCACGACGTTTCCTTCAATTTCCGGCTGTTTATGTCCCAAAGAAGAAATATCAAGAGAAATATCAAATGTTGTTGAGCTCGCTGCGGTGGGTTGAGATTTAACAGCTGTTTCTGGAGAGGGAGGAATAATAATTGGTTGAGAGGTAGGAGGAATTGTAGTTGGCATTTTTTGTTCAATATTTTCCTTTTTCTTTTCTCCAAATAGTTTAAGAGGCCACGAAAATCCTTTTTTTTCAGGTGTGGCGGGTGTGGGCACTGCTTCTTGGGTTATATCTTTTGTTATTACAACTGGAGACGGAGAGGAAGTGTTTTCTAATGGTTTTAAGGAAGATGGTTGAGACTCTATCGCGCGAGGCAATTCTATTTCAGGTGGCGTAGAGCGCATTTTTTCTAAAGCTTCAATACTGATAAATTGCTCAGGAGAAGACTCAAGTGGAGAGAGAAGAGAGCGAGATTCGCTATAATGAATCACCTTTTTCTCTGGAGGAGTTTCTACTTTCACGCGCACCGAAGGAAGTGTTTCTGATGATTCAGGAGAGGTAGCAAAGAAAGGGAAGAATGATTTATTCGATTTAGGACGCTCTTTCTGAAAGAACGACGATTCCTCATGAAGGACAAGAGGCGCTCCCTCTTTTAATGCAACAGAGACGGGTTTTTCTGCTGAATCATCAACAGTCTCTGCATTAATTTTCAGCCCACCCTCATTAGTCTCCTCACTTTCCTCAATAGGATTATAAAACCCCTCAAGTTCTTCAAGAATAGGTTCTAAAATTCTCGTGCCTACTTCGTTTGCGAGCACGCGAGAATGCTCGTGGTTTAAATAGAGGTGCTCCCCTATCTCGCGCGCAAGGTCGCGTGGCGCAATATACCCAAGAAGAACAAATCCTACGAGCTGTTCAAAAAGCGTCGCTTTTTGCGGATTCAAATAGTGGGCGCGGCAGAGATCAAGAATACTTTTTCGTGCTTCTTCTGAATCGAGCGCATCACGAATCTCATCAGGTGCATTCGTATAGCGCTCAACAAATTCTTCTTCGGTAAGTTTTGGTAATCTCATAGATTAAGGCTTGTTATTAAACTCAGTTGTTGCATCGGTTAATAAGTCTCGAATCTTACTTATCGCATCCGGAGGAAGGTGTTGACTCGTTGCTTTTGCAAGGGCGTCAGTGAGCGCTGTTACGCGGTCATTCCATTGTAATTTTGTTTTCGGTTTTTGTGCTCCGATATTCTGCCACACCGCTGTTTGGCGCCTCCCCTCATTTATAAGAGCATCATTTGGGTGAATTGCTCCGGGAGTGGGTACAAAAGCTCCCGAACGGATATCAGCCTCTCTTCCGGCTTCGAGTGATTTAATTTGTGTTTCCCAAGCTTTGAGTGCGGCGGGTTGTTTTGCTTCAATATCACCAATACGTTTAACCTCTTTATCAACACGCGAAAGAACCTCTTTAAATACTTCTGGGTCCGCACCTCGTTGAATTGCCTGGTCGTGTTTTGTCTGTATCTCGCTACGATAAGATCGAAGTGAGGAGGCGTCTGGCTGGTCGTCCATTTCTTCTTTTGCGGTTTTCTTTATCTCATTTTCTACGCTTGCGATGAGGTCTTGATAAACTGCCGCATGTGTAGGATTTGCAGCTACTTTTCTCTCCAGTCCAGCACGCTCCGTTTCTAATCCAGAGACCGAATCAATTTTCTCCCATTCTTCTTTTGTCTTTTTTGCAATCTCTTTGTTAATGTCCTTTATAAGGTTTGGATAAACGGTCATTGTGGGGTTCGCTGCGGCGCGAGCTTCAAGAGTGGCGCGTTGAGTTTCAAGGTCAGCGACTGAAGGTGCTTTCTCCCATGCTCCCTTCGTTTTCTCCGAGATACGTTTATCAAGGTCTTTTGTAAATGCAGTGTGTTCATCAGCACCAAAGGCTGCATTCGCGATACCCGCAGAACCCACCTCATTACGAATAGTTTCTAATTGATCGACATCGCTAATATTCTTAGAGAGTTCTTGAAGCGCCAATACAAGTTCTGCAGTGTCTGCGCCAGACTCTTTAAAGGTGCGAAGTTTTTCAATTGCCTCTCGCAATTCTTCTGCTTTTTCTTCTGGAGTTTTCTTTTCTTCTTCTGGTTTTTCTTCTTTTCCTTTATATCCGCCCTTTATTGCGCTAAACATAGTGTTGCCAATAGAGCGTGGCTTTGTTTTTGCTGCTTTTGTAATTCCTCTTCCTGTTGCTTCAAGCGCTCCACCAATCGCAGATGCATTCATACGAAGTCCACTTGCTCCAGTGACTACATTTGCTGCGCGCTTACCAAGCCTTGTAAGTAATTTATCCCCCGGTTTAATTTGAAGCCCTTTCCCAAGCGTTCCCATAAATGTTCCTGCTTTTGTTGTAGCTCCCGCAGCGAGTGCTCCAGCCCTTCCCTGTGTAAGACGCATTGCTTGGCCCTTTGCAATATTCTTTGCTCCAGTTACTACACCCATTGCTGCTCCCTTAAATGCGGCTGCGCCAGAAATACCCATTTTTTCTGCAGCAATAAGACCAAGAATAAGCATAAAAGAGACAACCACCATCTGTGCTCCTTGGTTTACAATAGTTCCCATAATACCCGCACTAAAGAAAGCGGAAGAACCTTTAATATTTGAGATGCCATCAATACTTATTAATGTGATATAGAGACAGAAGGAAACTGCGGGAGCAAAGAATACCCAATGAATAAAATTATCCCACCATTTTGTGTAGAGACTTCCAAGACCAGGGAATACCCAAAAGAGCCAAACAAGAGGAGAGGCAACAATAAGAAGAGATAGTTGTACATATCGCACAATAAGCATTGCGGCGAGCGCGAGAAGAACAATAGTGGCAATAAGAGTAAAAATAACAATGAATGCGAGTGAGGCAATTGAAGTCAAAAATGCGGTTCCTATTTCTGAAAAGAGCCCCATTTCTTCTTCTGGGTTTGGAGGAAGTGGGTCTTCTGGTGGCGTAAGGAATCGCTGAGGACCGAACGCATTTGCGAGTCGCGCAGTAATACCTGCTTCACCAAGACCGGCCGCATTACCACCACTCGCCCCAGATTTTTCAAGGAAGAAAGAAGTGACTATGTTTGAGAAATCGATAAACACACCCGCAATACCAAGGCTAAAATTAACAATGATAGCAGCAGCAATAAGTTTTGGAAGCAGTTTTTTTGCACCATATGATTCAACGCGAACAATGGTAGTAAACGCAATAATGACGATGGTAAGTACGAATCCAAGATTCGCCACATCACGCGCAATTCCCCAACCCACGTGCACAATTGCATTTTGTGCATCCATAAGTTTGAAATTCAAATCATAAAGCGCAAATTTTACTAAGTAGTTTGCAAAGGTAAAGGCGAGACCCCCGATAAAGTTAAAAATATAGGCGACAAGTTTAAATCCACCAGTAACCATATCAGTGACGGTAGGAAGCCCCATCCAACCTGAACCTGCGTGTGCAAAAAGTGGCGAAGTTCCAAACACAATAAGTGCAAGGAGGGTAACCGCAAAAAAAGTTTTTTTGTTAGGCAGTTTCATTATTAAGGACAGTTGAGTAAAGGGGTGGTAGGTATCTTACACACCTGAAGGAATGAAGTTGTCTGAGCTAATTCTGTTTGAACTGTATTTGTGAGTTGAGCCACTTCTCCTATTTTTCCATCCACCTCAGCACTAAATGATATAACTTCCGAGGTGATTGCTTGTGCATTTGTGTCACTATTTATGTTTGCTACGCGAGATATAAATAATCCAACTTTATTCTGTAGAGTTTTTATTTGAGTAAGAGAAGAGGAAATAAGAGATGATCGCGCAAGGATATTGTTTTTGTATACATCATTATAATACGCGCATGTATTAGGCCGGACACTACTATTTGTTACACACCAAGTTTGAAAATCAACAATAACAGAAACAATGTTCATATTTGTAGAGCTTGCTACCAGGAGATCGGCATAGGCCTTTGTAAGCGAAGAAGAAGCAGCATTTAGTTGATTTGAAATACCTCTTTTTGTGTTTGAATAACGAAGATCATTTTGTGCTGCAGTGGAACTTGCCCCAAGACTAGTAAGCGCAGGACTACTTGAAATATATCCCCCAGTGCTAACTACTGCCGCACCACTAGATGTTTTGTTAGCCGCCATACCTTTAATTCCCTTTACACCCTCCTTAATAAGTCGATTAATACCCGCATCAATAAGTGCTGCCGCATATTCTGTAAGATCATCAGAATTAATAATATAATCAACATTTGCGTTCACTGCCTTATTAGTTACGCCCGCAATAACACCCCCAGGTGTTGTGATTTTTACATTTGCACAGCGCCACACACTACCAACCGTATAATAATCAGGAGGAGGAGGGTTGTTTGGATCGTTATAGTCACCGGCAAATATTGGATTATCCGCACCCCAGGTACCTATAAGTTTGCTTCCATCGCTTGAAAATGCATTCCATGTAATGCATTGTTTTGTGCTTAAGAAGCCTGCACCAGTTGTTACTTCAAAATTTCTTGATTCTTTTTGTTGTGCCTGTTTCTTTTCAAGCTCACTCATCGCCATAATCTCAAGACCCCACCGATTATTTTGAGGTTTGAGAAGCTCATTGTATCCAATCCAACCACCATCACCGAAATTGGTACGAAAAGAATTCATATTTCCCACAATCTGATCGAATGTACATCGGAATTTATTGCTGAAATCGGGACGTTGAAGGTTGAGTTGTAATTGAAGACCAAGTCCCGGTGAACAAAGTTGTGCCAAACCAACTTCTTTTGCAACATCGCCTGCGGCAAGCTGAAGCGATTCATTTACAAAATCACCAAAGTTATCTACAAATTTTGGTCCCGTAGAGAGATCGCCATTCTGAATCCATTCAACTGTTTGATCAACAATAGTGTCTAAAATTCGTTTTTTAAGTACTGCACGCGCTGCGCGAACCGCTGCATCTTTTAATACTTGTAAAAATTGAGAACAAGCCATTTCTTTAACCGCAGAAATAGATTCTTTATCATTCACAGGAACCTGATTAATTGAGGTGAGGTTTGCTATTTGACTTGTGAGAGATGCGGTAGTAAACCCAAGTGCTCCCGCAACACAGTTGTAGCCCGCAACAAGTCCATCAATATCATCAGCAGCACGCGCTTCAAGAAAAGGATATAAAACAAGAGGAAGCACAATGATGAAAGTGAGGATTCCTGCAAAAAATTGTGTATAGCGAATGCCCATAGTTATATGTGTTTAGTAACTTCAGCAGAAATATCCTTTATCTCTCCCGCAATTTTTGGAATTTCATCAATTGCAACCACTGTTTTCACGGGGTCTGCGTTCATATCAGCGATTGCAGAATATACCGCAAGTTTTTTCTGGAACGTATTAAGTGTCTGAAGATGAAACAATACAAGATCAGACGGCACCCTCATTTTTAACAACTCATCAACATTTTTACTAAGCACTCCGTTGAATTGTACGAGAAGGTTGCTGTCTTGTTTTGAAAAAAATGCATTTAACGCGTCCACTTCTTTATTTGGATTTTTTGTTTGTGAAGACACTACCGTTTTTATTGCAAGAAAATAGGCGCGCGTGGCTACAGAAGAGTTGTCAGGAGAGACAAGAACATCCCCTTTAGTAAACGAAATAAAACGGAAAGGCTCCTTTAAGATAGTATCAAAAGTAGCATCAAATATATCTTGAGAAGGAAGAGTAAGAGACTTTTCTTTTTTTACTGTGAGAGAATCATTTTTGTTTGCTTTTATAATCTCCCCCGTATAGAGGTTTGCCACACGATCAGTGAGATTATTACTCACTTTTTCTTCGACAACACCAGGAACAGAAGAAGGAAGCGCTTCTGCTAATCCATTTCGTGTAAATTGGAAACGAGAATCATTGCTAGTTTCTCCTGCAGTGATAACCGTAACATCAGAATTTTTTTGAGAGGGCGAACTAAAAAATGAATAGGAGAAGAACCCTACGCCAATTAAAAGAATAAACCCCGCGATGATTTTTCTTCTCTGCATCATCGTTTATTATACATCATTTTTATGTGTAATTTGAATCTAAAGGGAGGGAAAGGAGGAACCAAAAAATAAAATTGTAGACGCCGGCACAGGAACAGGGGGGATGCTTGTGGTATCACAAGTTCCAGGAATAGGAATAGTTGAATACATTCCTATAATCCATGACCCTGGGCTCACTGTTCGTTGGGGGTAACGCTTTGAAGCAAGGGTAATTACATAAGGACCGAAAGGCGCAATGCTAATGGGTTTAATAGTGATTGGTCCTTCACCAACACACACCACGCCGGGGGTAAACACGGTTACTACTTTTCCCGCAAAAGGAAGGAAGAATGCTGAGGCATGATGAGGTGATACCAAAAAAGAAATAAAAGAGATAAAGAATGTAAAGAAAAAAAGAATATATTTCATATCGTCCCTTTAGTATACAAGAAGGAAGCAAGTTTTTTTATAGTAGACACCGAAAGCATCTGCGGCCGGTCATTTTCTTTAATTCCCTCTCTGGCAAGAAATTCAGCAATCTCTTTAAGTGAAAAAGCACTCGCTTCCAAAAACACTTTTAGATTATTTATGATAGTTTTTCTTGGTTGTTGAAAAAGAATCTTAAGAATCGAGTAAAAATGAAAATCTTTTTGTGTGTTGTGTGTAGCGTGTGGAGTGAGTCGAAGTATTGCAGAATCAACAAGAGGAGGAGGAGAAAAATTGTTTTTTGATATAGTGTCGATAAGCTCAGTATCAGCCCAATTCTGAATACTTGCTGCAAAGAGATTCATGTGAGGTGGAAGGGCTGAGGCGCGCAGCGCTACTTCTTTCTGAACAGTAAAAACACACAAAGATGGTTTTGGAGTAAGGTCACTAATACTACGAAAAAGAAAACCAGTGAGATAATAAGGAATATTTCCGATTAGTTTGTAAGGAGCTCCTTGGAGCGACGCCACCACACGCGAAAGTTCTTCTCGTACATCTCCCTCGATAATGGTAAACATTTGAGAAGTGAGAAAAGAAGAAAATGAGTTTTTAAGAATGGGAATAAGCTCCGCATCTTTTTCTATAACAATAAGTCTTTTTTGTTTGTAGCTCGAAAGCAATAAAAGGATTTCTTTTGTAAGCTCCCCCCGTCCGGGCCCTATTTCAATCACCACATCTCCCTCGTGAGGATTAAGAGACCGCGCAATAGTAGTGAGCTTCTCCTCGTTTACAAGAAAGTGTTGTCCGAGTCGTTTTTTTGGTTTAGGAAGCATGAAAAAGCACAATATAAAAGAACTATAGCATACTTTTTTGAGGGGATGCGACTGTAAAAAATAGTTGAAAATAGCCCTTATTTTTGTTATATTCAAGGTATTCAAACTCTACAGACGGCAACGAGCAAAATAACTCTGTTTTTCAAGGGTGTTTCAAAAACGACTAGTGTGTGGTCGTTATTTCTCATATTGCCCGCATTAATCCTCAATTTTATCCCCGAATCGCGTCACAACGCGTTTTTTTATTCTAATAGCGAGGAATGGAGTAGAGGCGGACCTGTGGTGAAAGAAGTTTCTCCCCTTGTATCATCTGGTCTCCCTATTCGTCCCTTGAGCGCGCTCGAAGCAGAAATACCCCCTATCGATGAAGAAAATGGAACTGCAATTGGGTTGTCCAATCCACTTACCAATCTTTTTCCTGCACGGGACGGACTTAAACGATACAAAGTAAGACAAGGAGATACTATTTCAACGATTGCGGCACAGTTTGGTATTACCGCAGATACCATCAAATGGGCTAATCAAGATGCTCGTTCCCCACTTCGCTTAAATCAGGAGCTTATTATTCTCCCAACTACGGGAATTCTCTATACGGTACGGGAGGGAGATTCGCTTGAGTCGGTTGCAGACAGATATCAAATAACCACAGAAGGAATCAAAAAAAATAATGGAAATTATCAAAAAATAGTTGCAAGTGGAAAAGGAACCCTTATTCTTCCACTTGCAAAGCCATTTTCTAAAAATGCTTATACACAACCTATAGAAAAACTTCCAGATCTTAAAAATTATTTTGCACTTCCTGCAGCAGGATACAATTGGGCAGAACTTCATGCCGAGAACGCGGTTGATATTGCAAACAAATGTGGCACTTCTGTTTATGCAGCGGCGGATGGTCTTATGGTAGCGGATAGCGAGTATGGAGATGGATCAGGTGAATGGAACGGAGGTTATGGGAAATTCATTCTCCTTGAACATACGAACGGCACAAAAACACGTTATGCACACCTTTCAAAAACACTTATAAGCATTGGTGATCAGGTAACACGAGGAAGTGAGATAGGACTTATGGGAAATACAGGGAATACGGATGGACCAACAGGGTGTCACCTTCACTTTGAAGTAAGTGGTGCAAAGAATCCGTTCGCGACACGATAAAAAATCCTCTTGTATGCAAGAGGATTTTTTATGCTTCGACACGAATGCGATATTGAAATGCTTCAGCAAGGTGCTCTTTTTTTATTTCCTCAGATGCGGCAAGGTCAGCGATGGTACGCGCAACTTTAAGTGTCCGATAATAGCCACGTGTAGAAAGGAAGTTTTTCTCAAGAATCTGTTTAAGAAATAGTTCAGCTGTCTCATCAAAATGCGCAAATTGTTCAATATCGCGCGAACTCATTTCCGCATTTGCGTGGATATGGGGCGTGGAAGATTGTGCAAAGCGTCGTGCTTGTGTCTTGCGGGCACTCGCAACCATCACTCGAAACGCATCATCATTTTGTGGTTCGCGCGGCTTGCGGAGTTCTTCGATAGGAACCTTTTGAACCTCTATTTGGATATCAAATCGGTCAAGAAGAGGTCCAGAAAGTTTTCGTTGATAACGGAACACATCGTGGGCAGTGCAGGTACATTCTTTTTCATCGTTGTTATAGTAGCCACACGGACACGGATTCATTGCGGCAGCCAGCATAAAGCGCGCAGGAAAAGAAATCGTTTTTCGTGCTCGCGCAATATGCACGCGCCCATCTTCAAGAGGTTGACGAAGGCCTTCAAGGATATCTCTATTAAATTCAGGAAGTTCATCAAAGAAGAGCACACCACGATGGGCGAGACTAATTTCTCCTGGTCTTGGATTTTGTCCTCCACCAAGAATTGAAACAAGTGATGCACTATGATGTGGAGCACGAAAAGGGCGCCACGCAATAAAAGGCGTGTCGTGCATCATACCCGCGGCGCTATAAACTCGCGTCATCTCAATCGTCTCCTCAGTTGAAGGAAGAGAGAGTATTGAGGGGAGTGCCTGCGCAAGCATCGTTTTTCCTGTGCCAGGAGGTCCCGACATAAGAATGTTGTGACCACCTGCCGCCGCAATAAGAAGTGCGCGTTTTGCTGACTCTTGTCCGCGAATCTCACTTAGGGTTACTGAGGACGTTGCATGTTCTGGTTGTATCACCGTAAGAGGTTGAGGAGCAATAAGCACCTTTCCCTCAAGGTGTGCAATCAACTCATTTATTGTAGTTACAGGAATAATGGAAATGCCCATAACTACCGCCGCCTCTGCTGCGTTTGCGGAAGGAACAAAAAGAAAACGGATATTGCGGCGTTTCGCAAAGATGGCGATATTCAAAACGCCGCCTATAGAGCGAAGCGACCCATCAAGAGAGAGTTCTCCTACAAACATTTTATCGCGCGTGTCAAAGAGTGAGAGTTGTTCGCTCGCAAGAAGATAGGCAATAGCAATAGGAAGGTCAAATCGAGAACCAACTTTCTTTGTGTCGGCAGGTGCAAGATTGATGGTAATCTTTCTATTTTCTCGCGTAGGAGGTTTAATACCAGAATTTTTAAGCGCAGAACTTACCCGTTCCTTTGCTTCACTCACCGCTTTATCAGCGAGGCCAACAATAGTAAATGAATGGAGGCCGACATGTAAGTCGGCCTCCACCTCAACGAGCTCGGCATCAATTCCCTCAAGTTCTGCGGAAAAGAGCTTCGGTACTGACCCCATTATATAGTTACTTTGATTTACACTCTTTACAGAGACGCGATTCAGGATCTACTGAAAGCACCTCGTATGAGATTGGTGAACCACATTCCTCACAGATGCCGTAACCTCCTTTTTCAATTTTCAAGATCGCACTCTCTACTTCTTTCATTCGCTCGGTGATTAAACGCTCCACACCAAGTTTATTTGAGAATTCTTCTGCTTCATCAGACTCTTCTTCAAAACTATCTACATCATCTCCAAAATCAACGCGTTCTCGCGTTTCTTTTAATCGCGCATCGAGTTTATCTTTTTCCTCCAAAAGCATTTTTTCGAGCGTGGCGAGTTGTTCTTTCGTAAGCATATTCAAAAAGTAGGATAAATCATTTTCTTTGTCAAACAGGATATCTGTATAACTACTCTGCACGGATAACAAGAAGAGGAGGGATTTCCGCAAGAAGTTTTTTAGCATTACTTTTTTCTAGAACGTCCTGAGGATCAAATACTGGTTCATGAAATTCGGTAACGTGCCATCCATTTTGAGAAAGTGCGTTCATATAATATTCGAGCGGTCGATGATACACCACCGTTTCGTGTGAAGTGTGGGGAATATGCCAAGGAATCGCGCGAGGAGTGTGATAATGTTTTAATTCATAATGAGGAAGCTCACCTCGCACTATTTCTCCGATATGTTTTCCTATTTTTCCCACACTAAAGAAAGGATGGAGTATTGAGAATACGAAAAATCCACGAGGGCGCACCACCCTTCGTAATTCTTGGATGAGAGTAGTGATATCAGAAATATCCATAAGCACCATATTGGCGAGCGCGCCATCAAATGATGCGTCGGGAAATAATAAGGGCTGTGTAGCGTCCGCAACAGAAAAATGAAGTATTGAAGATTCTGGATAATGCTTGTTTGCGTACGTAATCATCTCCGGCGCGCCATCAATTCCCGTTATTATTGCACCCTTGGTAGAAAGGATATAAGAAAAATATCCCTGACCACATCCCACATCAAGAATAGTTTTTCCTGCAACGTGCCCAAGACATGAAAGCACTTCAGGATCAAGAAGATGAGTCCTAAAAAAATCACCGCGAGTGATGAGGGTATCATACTCGCGAGCGATTATATTCCACATTTCCTTCGAGGAAGGAGTGTTAGAATCCAAGTTTCTTTGATGCTGCTTGTGCGCCCGCATAGCTTGTGCTTACTACAAGATTATTTTCAAACCATACATAACTGAAGGCAATCCCTGTTTTTGAGAAGGGCGCATAGCGTGCGGTAGTGGTGCCCACCTTTCCATCTTTCCATGATTGAGTTACTCCAGGATCGACAAGAAAGAGAGATGCGAATTCATTATTACCTTCGAGTTTCTTGATGTCCGCTATTGCGCTTGTAAGGTCGGCACCCGCAGCAAGTTTGAGAACAAACCCAGGCCATACTCCTTTGCTATCTGCATAGGTGAAGAAGGTAGCGTCTGGTGCAAAAAACGCATTTGTGCTTGCGGTGAATGTGCTTGATGCAAAGAGAGGAAGGAGTGTGGAGAATGCATAGACTTTTCCTGTTGAGTCTTTAAAGACAACCTCACGAAGCACAGGAACTTCAACCACACTTGCCTCAAGAGATTTCTTTACTGAATCCATAGTTACTTCAGTAAGTGTTACTTCAGAAGTGAGGTCCGCCGAATTCTTAAAAAGAGACGCGTGTACATCAATTGTAGGAAGTTTAGGAGTTTCAGAAACTGGTGGCGGAATTGTGGGTTGTTGTTCGGTGGTGGTAGCAACTTCTGGAGCGGGCACTGTTTCTATAGACGTTGGCGTAGCCACAGGAGTTTCTACAGGTGCAGTAGTAAATTTAGGAATAACAAAGAAATAAACAATTGCTGCAACACCGACAAGAGTAACAAAAACCGCAATACCAACAAAAAGTCCTGACTTTGATTTCTTTTTTCCTGGTTCTCCTACAGGTCCTTGAGGCGTAGGAATAGAGACATTACCCATTTCCGGCTGTGGAGGAACAAACGCAGGAATAACAGAAGGTACTACAAAATCTTTTTTAGGTGAAGCAGGCGTAGGAGTTTCTGCAAATGCAGGAGGAATTTCCTTTGGGATATAAGGACGTGGTTCACCACCTCCCGTTTCTTTTATTGAAGCAACGTCTGATGCCATCGTACGCATCATTGGAGCCGAAGGAACTTTTGCAAGTGGTACCTCCCCTTCTCCTGTTCCGATGACGGGATTTTGGTTCGACCACTGTTGTCCCGGAAATTGAAAGTCAGCCATATTACTTCTATTATACACCATTTCTCTTTTTGTAATGTGGATAAGAACCCAAAACTAAAAATCCCTGTGTTGGTACAGGGATTTTTATTGCTATTTCTTATTGAGGCAATGAAAGATTTTTCATTGCTTTCAGGGAGAGGCCTACCCTTCCCTCCTCTACGCGTACCACTTTTGCAGTCACGCGGTCGCCAAGATTTACTACTTCTTCTACTTTTTTCACAAATCCATCTTTTAATTCTGATACGTGAATCATGCCGTCTTGTCCGCCTCCTAGGTCTACAATCGCACCAAAATCCATTATTTTTATAATAGGACCTTCAACTACTTCTCCTACTTTAAATTCATGGACAAGACCACGAACAATTTCGAGTGCGCGCAACACCATTTCTTTATCGGTGCCTGATACGAATACCCTTCCTTCTTCTTCAATATCAATCGCAACCTTGTCATAACAATCCGCAATAATACCGTTAATTGTTTTTCCTCCAGGACCGATCACAAGACCTATTTTATCAGGGTCAATTTCAAGCGTCATGATGGTTGGCGCATACGAAGAAACAGAAGCACGTGGTGCCGCAAGGGTTTTTGTAATAGTTTCGAGAATGTGAATTCGTGCTTTTTCTCCTGCGCGCAGGGCATTTACAAAAATATCTTTAGTAATACCACCGATTTTTACATCCATTTGAATTGCAACAAGACCATGAGCACTTCCAGAAACTTTGAAATCCATATCGCCATAATGGTCCTCAGGTCCCTGGATATCAGTAAGTAATTTATAATCCCCTTTTTCTCCTGTCATAAGTCCTATTGCAATTCCTGCAACTGGTGCAAGAATAGGAACCCCCGCATCCATAAGCGAAAGAGATGCAGCACAAATTGATGCTTGAGATGATGAGCCATTTGAAGAAAGTGTTTCTGCAACTACGCGAATCGCGTAGGGAAATACATCTTTTCCGGGGAGTATCTGTTCAACTGCCTTTTCAGCAAGCGCACCGTGACCAATTTCGCGGCGACCAGGACCTCGTGATGAACGTCCCACTTCTCCTGTGGAGTATTTAGGGAAGTTATAGTGAAGCATGAAGCGTTTCTTGGTGGTGCCCTCAATGCTTTCTACGAGCTGTTCTCCTGCAGGAGAACCAAGGGTTGTAATTGCAAGTACTTGTGTATCACCGCGAATAAAGAGACCTGATCCATGGGTGCGTTCAAGAAGTTTTACTTCCCCGTATAAATCACGTACCTCATCGAGTTTTCTTCCATCCACACGCTTTCCTTCTTGTAATGCGTAGGCATGTACAAATGCATCAACTTCCAGTTCAAAAATATATTCCGCATAGCGAAGCGCCTCTTCCGCGTGTTCAGTAGTTGCCGCATATTCAAAAAGCGCATTTTTCACCTCGTGAATTGTTTTTGTGCGAAGAGCGTTCTCAAGTTTTCCCTGCAAGAAGCGTACAATAAGCTCTTTTACTACGGGAGAAGGTTCTGGAATTATTATTTCCGCTTTCTTCTTTCCGATCTCTTTAATGATATTTTTTTGAAATGCTACAAGACGTTTTATTTCTGCTTGTCCTTCTTCGAATAATTGAGTTGTTGTTGTTTCAGAAACCTCCTTTCCTTCAAATTCAATCATATTGATGAATTCATCAGTACCCGCAAAGAAGGCAAGGTATGTTTTTCCATCCGCCGCTTCTTTTACTTCGGTGCGCACTCCCGCAACGGGCCCTCCCCATGGAATATCAGAAATACCAAGCGCAGTTGAAATCGCAAGGAGTGCAATTGAGCTAGGACTATGTACTTCGTCATAGGAAAGCACGGTAATAACTACCTGCACTTCTCTGCGAAGACGTTGATCAAAAAGAGGGCGAATAGTGCGGTCGATAATGCGTCCTGTAAGGATGGCGTCATCGGTTGGTTTTCCTTCACGGCGCACAAAGCGACCTCCCATTATCTTTCCTGCTGCATAAAAACGCTCTTCAAAATCCACCGTAAGTGGAAAATAATCGAGTGATACTTCTTTATTACCCATAACTACGGTTGCGAGTACTACTGTGTCGCCAAAGCGTCCGATGACTGCTGCGTTTGCTTGATGGGCAAGTTCTGAGACCTCAATTTCTACTTTCGCTCCCTGAAGTTCCGTCGTGTATATTTTTCTATTTAAATTCATGTTGTTTGTCTATTTTATTATTATTTTCGTTCTCGTTATTGCCGAGGCGCGTACGGTTTTTTTGTTTTTATATTGGCAGGATGTATCTTGATGGGAATAAGAAGTTTAGGAACACTTTCAAGGTCAATAAAGTGATCAGTAGATTCTTTAAGGCGCCCCGAAGAAGTTCTCCCGAATCCCGCAACCTCTACATGTTTTCCGAGTCCTATACGAAGATATTCAACAAGAGGGACGAAGTCGCCATCGCCGGTGACTAGTACAATAGTATCAAGCGAACTCGCCATTCTGATAGAATCAACTGCCATGCCGATATCCCAGTCGGCTTTTTTAGAACCATCAGGATAAATCTGAATATCTTTCGAGCGGAGTTCAAATCCTGTTTTCCGCAACGCATCGAAGAATGATTCCTCGCCGAGTGCAGTCTCACTTTTTACTACATATGCAATAGCACGGACAAGAGTGCGGTCGCGTACCAACGTCCTTACTAATTCTTGAAAATTAACTCGTGAGCGGTGAAGATTTTTTGCCGAATGATAGATATTTTGAATATCAAGAAAAATGCCGACGCGTTGATTGTTAAACGCGCGCGGCACTTCTTCAGAACTATTAGGCTTCGATTTCGAGTTTTTTGACCAACTTCTCATACTTCTTCTCGTCTTCTCTCTTCAAATATTGAAGGAATCGACGTCGTTTTCCCACCATCATAAGAAGACCTCTCCTTGAGTGGTGATCTTTTGTGTGTTTTTTCAAGTGATCGGCAAGCGCCTTAATTTGCTTAGTAAGAAGGCCAACTTGCACTACTGCGGAGCCGGTATCGGTCGCATGCATTTGGAAATCCTTGATTGCCGACTGTTTCTTTCTCTTCGTGAGCATATGGAGTCATCGTACTAGGAAAGGAGAAATATGTCAAAAAAACACTCTTTTCTTCTGTCGCACAATATGAATGATGGTACAATGAGGGAAATGAGCGAAATTCAAACATTATTCAAGGAATACCTCGATTATCTAGAAATTGAGAAAAATCGTTCTCCAAAGACAAGAGAAAATTACGAACGATACCTTACTAAATTTTTTTTGGAGACGGGTGTTAATTCAGTAGACGAGATTACCGATACAAAGGTGCGTGGTTTTCGCGTGACACTTGCACGTGGAGGTACCAAGAAGATTACCCAGAGTTATTATGTAATTGCACTTCGCAATTTCTTAAAATACCTAGTGAGACGTGGTATCAAGGTCTTACCACCAGAAACGATTGAGCTTCCCAAAATTGCACGACGCGACATTGAGGTTTTAAATTACGAAGAACTTGAGCGACTCCTTGCAGCACCAAAAGGTGATACATTACGTGCAATTCGAGACAGGGCAATTCTTGAGGTTCTTTTTTCAACTGGACTTCGTGTATCTGAAATATGTGGCCTTTCTCGCTATCTCGATCTTGAACGTGGAGAACTTTCCGTGCGTGGAAAAGGAGAAAAAATCCGCGTAGTGTTTCTCTCGGAGAGAGCAAAAAAAACACTTAAAGAGTACTTAAAGAAGCGTACCGATCCCGATGAGGCGCTTTTTATAAGTATTGCGAAGAGTGGAAAGGTATTGGGACAAATTATTCCACGTACAGTGCAGCGCCTTGTGGACCACTATGCAAAACTCGCAGGAATTCCTAAACGAGTGCATCCGCACGAGTTGCGCCACTCATTCGCAACCGATCTCTTGATGAATGGCGCCGACCTTCGTTCGGTACAGGAACTCTTGGGTCATGCAAACATTGCGACAACGCAGGTATATACTCACATCACCAACAAAGAACTTCGTGAGGTGCACGAAGCATTTCATGGGAGGCGAAGAAAACTTACTAAAACTTAAAACGCGTAGATAAAAGGTGCCGCGAATGCGAACCCAAGGAGTGTCCCCCCAATGATAAGTGCGAGCACTCTTTTTTTTCGCTTTTCACTCAATGTTTCAAGGTGTTCCTGAATATATACCGAGGCAAGACAGATGCTAAAAATGAGCGCAGGAAAATAATGGTAGAGAAATGTAGAACGATGAAGAAGCGCATAAGGGAGAAGTGAGGAAAAATAACCCACAAGAAGTACAGACTTGGCATTGTTTTGTGTTATCCACCCTCTCAATCGTGTAAGTGCAAGAACACAAAGAGAAAAAACAACAGACAGTGTACCGAGCATCCACACAAAAGGATTGCCAAGAAGAACCATATTCACCTTTGTTATTGGAGAGTAGTTAAATGGCATTATCATATATGGCCACAAGTACCAAGGGCTTTGCGCAGGATGAAATTTTCCTACTGTATATCCCCTTATGGCGACATAACTTTCTATGAAGAATGCTTTTATTTGGGATGCAAACAATGTTGGAAAAGATATGTCGACAATATGATTTATTTTAATAATGAAATGAGGTATTTCGAAAAAGGAGGCATAAAAAGCAAGACGACTTTCTACGGGAAGGAAAATAGCACTAATAACCACCCATAAGAAGAAAAGAATTGAGAAGGAAATAATACATAAGCGCACAAACGAAGTCTTTGGAAAGAGAAGGCGTCTCGAAAAAAAGAAAAAGAGAATAGGCCCCAAGAAAACAATACTAATTAATTTTATTGAGAGTGCGAGTCCCCAGAATATTCCGGTAAGCGTAAGATTTGGCTTTTCTTTATATAAAAATCCAAGCGCGAGAAAACCAAATGCAAGAAACATGCCATTTAATAAAATAAGCCGCGTTTCCATAAGAAGCGCAGATTCAAATACAATAAAACACATACCAAGAAGTGCAGTGATATTGTTGCGGGTAAGGGACTTGAGAAAGAAAAAAATTGAATACACAAGAAGAAGTCCGAAAAGCGCACCTATGGTGCGCAGTGCTTGATAAGGAAAGTGATTAAAAGGTTTAAAAAAACTAGTGGTAGTGATAATAGACAAGTCGTCTGACTTTTTCTCTTGTTTGGCATACTCAGAATCTATAAGAGCATTGGCATCAACAAAGAAGAGCGGCGTTGCATAAATAAATTTTCCTAAAGGAGGATGTATATCAAAAAAAGTTATCTTTTTCACATAATCAGCTGCATAGGTCGCAAAGTGAATCTCATCAAATGCGGGTGTATTAGGAATATCAATTCTCCAAAAATGAAGAATAAAACTAATACCCAGCAAGAGAGATACGAAAATCCAGATTCGATTTGAAAATACATTCATAAAAACGAGAGTGCCTCCGAGAGGATTTGAACCTCTAACCCGTTAGGGACGGCGTCCTAAGCGCCGCGCGTATGCCAGTTCCGCCACGGAGGCTCTAGTCCTATTAAAACAAAAACCCCCGCTTAAAGGAAGCGGAGGTTTTGAAACAAGGTAAAAACGAATTAAGTTGAGTAAGTCGTAGTTACGTTAAGGAAGTTAATAACAACATTAGGAAGTGCAAATGCCAATCCCGCAACCACAATACCTACCACTGCATAGATGAGCATATTTTGTGCTTCTTTTACTGCTTCTGGGTCGCCTTTCCCTGTAAGATACTTATATGCCGCCATAAGAATGAAAATAGCAGCAAGGAGGAAGAAAAAGACCGCTATCCAGTTTATTATTCTTTGAACATAAGTATAGATATCTCCAACGGAAGATGGCGCTGCAAATGTTGCAAGTGGAATAATTGCTGATGCAATTGTGAACAATGAGATAAGTTTTTTCATAAAATAAATAATTAAATACCACACTTCGACCTTTCCTCTGCTATGGCGTGAAAAAAGTTTGTAGAATCGACGCAATAGCTTTTGCAAGAAGAATTATAGCATATCCTATGACGGCGTACAAAATCGCGTCTTTTCCCTTTGTTATTTTTTCTGGTTCTCCTCCTGAGGAAGTGAGTATAAATGCTGCCCAAAGGATGACACCAGTAACAATGGGAGCACCAAGATACATAAGGGCATTAATAATTGAGACAAGTACCTCCATAAAGCTTGTGGCACCAAGCGGGTTAGGAAGGTCGGCTGCATGCAAAAATGAAAAAGGAAGGATTCCAAGAAAGAGAACAAGAAACAATGAGATAATATATTTCATACAATAAAATTAAGTACAAGAAATAGTTGCCCAAGGAAGAGGCGAACCACCTCCGAGAAGGTTAAGGAATGCATTTACAATAAGCCATGAGCCAAGCACAATTGCAAATCCAAGTGCAGCATCGGTCATAATTGATTTTGCATCAGTAATCCTCCCCTCGTCTCCTCCCGCAATAATCATTCTAAGTGCACCCCAGACAATCATACCAACCGCAATTGGAAACGCGAATTGGAAGAGAATTTGTACGATGTTTTTAGCAACTACAATTGCATCACAAAACCCGCATTCTCCTGTGGGTATATCTCCGGTTGCGCAGGAGGCGCCCTGCCAAATACTAGTTACCACAGTTGCTGCTGAAGCGAAGCGGGAGGCGGGAAGTAGTCCTAAAAAAAGGATAATTCCGATGAAAAGAAAAAGTGATATTTTTCTCATACTATTATTATAACGCGCTTTTTGTAAAAAGCTCGTTCACCTGACTTTCGGCCTGGGGAAGAGCATCTTTTGGAAGTGCTTTTTTAGTAGTTACTGTCTCTATAAGATTAGAAAAGATACGCGTTATTTCCGAGGCATTAATCTGAGGCCATGATTTTGCGGTGAGTGCTTGGCGTGCGAACACGCTCATGCGTACATCACCAAGTGCATCTCGAATGAGAGCGTTGAGTGCGGGAGGTATTTGAAGCACATCAGAATATGTTTTTGCGGTAACTGGGTCGGTGGCACTCGTCACAATAAAATCCCATGCAATACTCTTCTTTTGTGATTGACGAGAGACAGCATATCCCGCATAGGAAGGATAAGAAACGGCCTTCGCTGCTTCCTTGGGCTGTGGCATTGGTGCAATACCAAAATTCAGAAACGCATTTCGTGACTCAATTTCTTTAATATCGCTTAAATATCCAAACATCATCGCTACCTTTCCCTGACTAAAAAAATCAATGGAATAAGGAAGGGAGTTATTCCAGGTATAAGTTTCTTTCCCTGTGTCTGCGAATTGAGTATAAAAACCGAGCGCATTTATTCCTTCATTTGAAGCAAGGGCAGCTCGGGTAAATCCCGCATCTACCATTTTTGTACCAGACTGAATCATAAGCGCACTCAAGATATCCGCAGCATTTCTTACACTTTTTTCAGAACCACCAAGTGCCGCTCCTGCCTGAAGGATGGTTCCCGTTTTATCTTTTTTGGTAAGACTAGGAATAATATCTTTAAATAACTCCCATGTTTCTGGAGGGGTGGCAATGCCCGCGGTATTGAAGATGTCTTTGTTGTATACAAGAGCAAGTGAATCAATAGAGAAAGGAAGGGCATATACAACCCCCTTTTGTGTGAAAGTCTGTTCTACAATCTGAGGGAAGAGGTTTTTAAGCTGGAGAAGAGAAAATATTTCTGAGGGAAACGGAGAAATTTTATTAACAAAACGAGGGAAATCCCTATCACTTATCATAAAAATATCAGGACTCTTTGATGAGGCAAACGCCTCAAGAAGAGAGCTATCATATTCTTCGCGAGTTTTGAATTGCTTATAATTTATTCTTACTCCAGGATATTTTATAGCAAAAGTAGCAAAAACATTAGTAAGGGCGTCGCTAGAATCAACTCCCCACATAGAGAGGTCTGCTTTCACCGCTTCGGGCTGTTTTGTTTGAAGGCCAGGAATAATTCCCGAAAAGAGGAGTACAAAAAAAATAATAATAAACGCGATACCTCCAAGGAAAAAAAGCTGAGGTTTTGTCATTCCCCTTATTATACACTCTCTTCTTTTAATCGGAAAAGATTAAAGACACACGATACCGATAAGATCATCCCCCTTCTCAAGATTCATTATTTTTACCCCTTGGGTAGCGCGGCCTACTACGCGGATATCAGAAAGTTTTGTACGAAGCACCTGACCCTTTGAAGAAAATGCAATCGCCTCTTCTATTCCTTCTTGAATAACATGTGCGGCGATGACACTTCCTGTTTTGTCGGTGATTTTTGCAGTCTTAATTCCTCCTCCTCCACGTTTCTGTGTCTTGTAATCTTTAAGCGGTGTTTGTTTTGCAAATCCATGAGCCATCACCACGAAGAATTGAGTTTTTCCTTCAGTGCCCTTCGGGATAATATCGAACCCTGCGACATGATCACCCTTCTTAAGGCGTACTGCTTTGGTACCTGCGGCAGTCCTTCCCATAGGACGCACATCTTTTTCTTTGAATCGAATTGATTGTCCGTTTGAGGTAACAAGAATTATCTCATCATCTCCTCCAGAAAACGCAGCCCACTGGAGTGAATCATCGCCTTTGAGTTTAAGTGCAATAATGCCGCTACGCCGCACATTTGCGAAATCAGAAAGAGGTGTTTTTTTAATAATGCCGCCTTGCGTTGCCATCACGAGGAATTTCATAGAAGTTCCTTTTTCTTTATCCGCCTTATCAGAATAACTCACAATTGAGCAGATTCGTTCGACAGGAGGAATAGTAAGGAAGTTGTGAACTGACTTTCCTTTTGAGGTGCGCGAAGCAACGGGGACCTCATATGCTTTTGTTTGGAAGACGCGTCCACGATCTGTAAAGAAAAGGACATTATCATGAGTATTGGCGGCAATAATCTGAGAGACGAGATCTTCTTCTTTAAGTTCAGAACCAATGAGTCCTTTTCCACCCCTCTTCTGGGTCTTGAAGGTGCCAGGTGCCATGCGCTTAATGTAGCCATCCTGACTCATGGTGATAATAGCCTCTTCTTGTGGTACAAGATCCTCTTCTCTAAATTCGGTGAGACCCGAGGCAATCACTTTTGTTCTGCGCTCGCTCGGATATGCTTTTTTCAAACTCTCTAATTCTCCTTGAACAATTTCTAGCATTTTTTTCACTGATTTCAAAATTGCCTGACACTCCGCAATAAAGTTTTTCTTTTCCTTCAATTCGTCCTCGAGTTTAATGCGCTCAAGTGCGGCAAGTGCTTGCAACTTCATCTCGAGAATTGCATTTGCTTGAATCTCAGAAAGCTTAAATTGTTTCATAAGATTCTCGCGTGCCGCATCTTTGTCTTTTGATTTTTTAATAGTTGCAATAATCTTATCGATGACATCAAGTGCAGTGACGAGGCCAATAAGAATATGGGCGCGCTCCTCCGCTTTTTTAAGATCAAATTCAGTGCGACGGCGAATGATAATTTTGCGATGTGCAAGATATTCGCTGAGCACCTCTTTCAAAGAAAGTACTTGGGGTTGAATACCGTTTACGAGTGCTAATATATTAAAATAAAAATTCTTCTGAAGCTCAGTATATTGGTAGAGCTGGTTCAATACTTTTTGTGGTGCTGCGTCATTTTTTAATTCAATGACGATACGCACTTTATCTTCACGATCAGATTCATCGCGTAAATCGCGAATCCCCTCAATGCGTTTTTCTTGTGCGAGTTCTGCAATCTTGGTGATAAGATCAGATTTATTTACTTGATATGGAATTTCAGAGACGATAATTTGGAAACTTCCTGATTTGCGTTCCTCGATTTCGGCGACTGCACGCATGGTAATAGAACCGCGTCCTGTGGAATACGCCTCTTCAATTCCTTTTCGATCATAGATGATGCCGCCGGTAGGAAAATCAGGTCCAGGAATAAATTGAAGAAGATCGCGTGTAGTTGCCTCAGGATTTTTTGAGAGATAAATAACCGCATCGATTACCTCAGTGAGGTTATGAGGAGGAATAGAAGTTGCCATACCGACTGCAATACCTACCGCACCATTCAAAAGAAGGTGAGGAAGTTTTGCAGGAAGATACGCAGGCTCCACACGGGAATTATCATAGTTTGGATTCCATCCCACTGTATCTTTTTCGATGTCTTCAAGAAGTTCCGCGGAGATTTTAGTAAGTCTAGCTTCGGTATACCTCATAGCGGCAGGTGCATCGCCATCAATAGAACCCCAGTTTCCTTGTCCATCAATCAAGGGGTAGCGAAGAGAAAAATCTTGTGCCATGCGGGCCAAGGCGTCATAAATTGCGGAGTCGCCGTGGGGGTGATACTTACCCATCACTTCACCTACGACGTTTGCTGATTTTTTAAATTTTGAAGAATGAAGAAGGCCCATATCCCACATTGACCAGAGGATGCGGCGCTGTACCGGTTTCAATCCATCGCGCACATCAGGAAGTGCACGTGAGACAATCACGGACATCGCGTAACTCAAATAAGATTCCTTCAATTCTGAAGTAATTTCCTGTGGCTCAATATACGCCGTTCTTGGCGGAATTTCTGGTTGTGATGGTTTATTTTTTTTAGGCATACGTGAAAATTATGGAAGTTTTGTAGGAGGCAATGATTCGGTTGAAGTACTTGGAGTGAATTGCGTGGTATCTCCCTCAATTATCATTTCATTTTTTTTGTTAAATCCCCCTCCTATTCCCGATATACCTTTCGAGGTAGTATCCGAAAATGTTTTCCATTTCGTCCGAATGTCTTTTGATACTACATTCCATCCTTCCATAAAAGTGTCGAATGGGGAAGTCTTTTTCGGTGCGGTAAGCGCAACAGGAATGGTACTTGTGCCCGTAGGTTTGGTTATTGAAGGAAGGGTAAGGTTAAGATAGAGCACCCAGAGGAATACAATACCAATCATACTAATAGTGGAAGCTCCTGCAACCCACCATTTTTTTGTTTCTTCATCTTCTCCTCGTAGATGTTCAATAAACCGTGAGATGCTGAATTTCATGGGAAAATTATCCGTGGAGCCACACTACCTTCATCGCTTTTTCTTCAATATCTTTTTTCTTTACGACTAATTTTTCTTCCGAACTCACTTCCGTTTTTCCTAATTCCTTAAGAAAAAGTTTTGGATCATTCGTGAATGAGGGAATAATAATACCTGGTTCAAGCTGGCGCACAATTTTTGCAGCAGCGCCTTGTGAGAGGTAGGGTTTTCCTCCTGCGGGGACAATAGCAATATCGGTATCTGCAAGTTGGGAGGTAAGTGATGCGTCTGGTTCTGTGGTAAGACCACCTAAGACCGCAATAGTCATCTCATCAAAAAGAATGCGATAGACGGTCCGTTCTTTTTTTTCTTTTTCGTCATACCCCGCACTCCATCCTTGCACACGGATACCCTGCACCTCGTATTCACCCTGCGTATCAATCCAAATAGGGACTCCCTCACCAGGCTCCGGAGCCTCAATAAGTGCTGGTTTTATCGTGTTTAACACAATGTTGGTGCCACGAAAAGAGCGTTGATTTTCAGGGTCAATAAGGATAGCAAAATCTCCTGATTGAATTTTAAAGTAATTGCCTCCTTGATAGGTAATAATCATATTAAGTACATACATTATACGGCACTTCAACCTATTGTTCAACGAAAATACACCTAGAAGACCTTCATAGGATTGACGCCATATGAAAAAAACACTATTCTTAGACTCGATATGAATACTGTAAAGAACGGGACACTGATTCTCGCACAGCTTGTGAAAACAAATCCACAGGCCTTCTCCTCAATAAAGACGGGAGATTTAGTGGAGGGAACAGTAATGGAGAAGGGCTCGCGCATGATTTTGGTTGATCTCGGACGCCACGGCACAGGGGTGGTGTATCGCGGTGAATTACAAAATGCACGTGAATTAGTAAAAGGACTTGAAATAGGAGGAAAGATGCATGCAAAAGTTCTTGAAATTGATAACAAAGATGGTTATGTAGAACTTTCTCTTGCAGAAGCAGGACGCCAAAAGTCATGGGGAGAAATTGATGAGTTGAAGGGTAAGGATGAGGCATTTTCAATTAAAATTACTGGCTCAAACAAAGGAGGTCTCATGGCGAATGTACGCGGCGTGTCTGCATTCTTGCCAGTGTCCCAGCTTGCGAACGAGCATTATCCAAAAATAACTTCCGCAGAAAAAGTGGAAGTAACAAGCGCACTTCAGAAATTAGTGGGTCAAGAACTTATGGTAAAGATTATTGATGCAAATCCTCGCACAGGAAAATTAATTCTCTCGGAAAAGGAGGCAACTGAGGTTTCTTCAAAAGAACTCGTGAAGAATTATGAAGTGGGGCAGGTTATCGAGGGAATTGTGTCTGGAGTTGCAGATTTCGGTGTCTTTGTGAAATTTACTGACAATCCTGCAGTAGAAGGACTCGTTCACGTATCTGAACTCGATTATCGTATTATCGAAAACCCAAAGGATGTGGTTGCGGTAGATGAGGTAATCAAAGCAAAAATTATGGACATCAAAGATGGAAAGATTTCTCTTTCCCTCAAAGCACTCAAGGAAGATCCATGGCCAAGCGTAGAGAAGCAATATAAGGAAGGTCAGGAGGTAATGGGCAAGGTATATCTCTTTAATCCATTCGGCGCCATCATCAATCTTGATTCCGTATTTCAAGGATATGTGCACGTCACCGAGTTCGGTGGTGCAGAAGAGATGAAAAAGCGCTTGAGTATTGGAAAAGAATATCCATTTGTAATTGAAAGCATCAAGCCACAAGATAGACGTATTGCACTGAAACCAAAGAAATAACAAAAATAATTCCTCACGAAATGTGGGGATTATTTTTTTGTTTGCACACTCGCATACATTGCTTTATATTTGATACGTACACACTATATATATGAAACCATTAGGAAAAAATGTGATTTGGGTTGTGCTCTCACTTCTTGTCACCGCACTTCTTTTCTCGGCACTTATGGGGTTTGAAACAAAAGAACCGACTGTGTTGAGTATTGATCAGGTAGCAAAGAAGATTGAGGCAAAGGAAGTGAAAACTATTTTAGTAAATGGAAATGAATTACAACTCACTCTTGTAAATGGAGAGTCCGCAATTTCTCGAAAAGAATCAGAAGCAGGATTTTTAGAGTCTCTTAAAAATTATGGAGTAACTCCCGAAGAATTACAGGCGGTGGAGTTCAAGATTCAGGATGAGAGTGGGTCAAAATATTGGCTTGGTATTCTTATACCAATT
Source organism: Minisyncoccota bacterium (assembly GCA_041664385.1). Taxonomy (GTDB): domain Bacteria; phylum Patescibacteriota; class Minisyncoccia; order UBA6257; family GWB1-50-10; genus CAIKKG01. Next base: position 1,724 of record JBAYKY010000005.1, on the reverse strand, counting down.
CTCTTACCTATTCTTGTGATGGCACTTATTTTCTGGTGGATTTTTCGCCAGGCAAAGGGAGGTGCGAATCAAGCGTTCTCATTCGGAAAAGTAAATATTCGCCTCTTCTCTCCTTCACGCGACAAAATTACATTCAAAGATGTTGCGGGACTTAAAGAAGCAAAAGAAGAACTTTTAGAAGTGGTTGAGTTTTTGAAAAGTCCGAAAAAATTTGTTGCAATCGGCGCAAAGATTCCTCGCGGTGTATTGCTTATGGGTTCTCCGGGTACCGGAAAAACACTTCTTGCGCGTGCAGTTGCGGGTGAAGCGGGTGTCCCCTTCTTCCATATCTCTGCTTCAGAATTTGTAGAAATGTTTGTGGGTGTGGGTGCGTCACGCGTGCGCGATTTGTTTCAAGTAGCAAAGCGCGCTGCTCCTTCAATTATTTTTATCGATGAGATTGATGCGGTAGGACGAGAGCGTGGTACGGGAATGGGCGGTGGGCACGATGAACGCGAACAGACACTCAATCAGATTCTTGTGGAGATGGATGGATTTGAGCGCGACACCAGCACAATTGTAATTGCGGCTACTAATAGACCCGACGTGTTAGACCAGGCACTCCTTCGCCCAGGACGTTTTGATCGCAGGGTGGTTCTTGATATGCCTGATTTGAAAGATCGCGAAGAGATTTTAAAGATTCATACCAAAGGGAAGCCCCTTGATGCGGGAATCGATATGCGTATGGTAGCGAAACGAACGCCTGGATTTGCAGGAGCAGATCTTTCAAACCTCGCAAACGAAGCAGCAATCCTTGCGGCGCGTCACAATCGTAAAGTAGTCATGCAGGAGGATTTTCTAAACTCAATTGAGAAAGTACTTTTAGGTCCTGCACGAAAGAGTCGTGTGATTAATCAGAAAGACAAAGAAATTACTGCATACCACGAAGCGGGTCACGCACTTATTTCTGCGGCACTCAAAGATGCCGACCCCGTGCATAAGGTTTCAATAATAAGTCGCGGTATGGCGGGAGGCTACACTATGAAACTTCCTCTTGAAGAATCACGACTTCGTACAAAAGCACAATTTGTTGCGGATCTTGCGGTAGCCTTTGGCGGATTTGCCGCAGAGCAGACCGTGTTTAAAGACGTGACAACTGGTTCCTCAAGCGATATTCAAAATGCAACAGATATTGCACACCGATTAGTAACGCAATACGGTATGAGTGAAAAGCTTGGTCCTCGCTCATTTGGAAAAGTGAAAGAGATGGTTTTCTTGGGCCGCGAAATTGCAACTGAGAAAGATTATTCGGAAGCAGTAAGCACGGTTATTGATGAAGAAATAAATAGTTATATTCAGAAAGCACTTACACTCGCGAAAGGAATAATGGTAAAACACAGAAAAGTACTCGATGGTATTGCAGAGGCGCTTATAGAAAAAGAAACGCTTGAGCAAGAGGAATTTTATACGTTGGTAAAAAAGTTTGGGTTGAAGCCTCAAGTATTTCGTTTAGAAGAAGAGGTGGTGCCAGCCGTAAGTAAATAAGTTTGATTATTAGGTTCCTCCTGCGGTACTATAAGGTTTAGATTCTGCAGGATGAACACGGTCCGTAGCTCAATGGTAGAGCAGACGTCTTATACACGTCCGGTTGCAGGTTCGAGTCCTGCCGGACCGACAGGTTTGAGAATTTCGGGCGCTTAGCTCAGCGGTAGAGCGACTCGTTTACACCGAGTAGGTCGGGGGTT
>JBAYKY010000004.1:0-47885 GCA_041664385.1 Minisyncoccota bacterium | reverse complement strand
CAACAAGGCAGATTTTGTGACCGCAATCGTGGTTCATCGCGTAGGCAACGGAGGGAGATATTTTTGGCGTCAATTTGATGTGGGGAAATTTTATACCCTTCGCGATCGTATTATCCGTGAGGTGATGATTTCTCTTGAGGCCGCGCACGTTCTTCTTGAGGAATTGAAGAGGCAAGAAGAAATTGCCCTTATCCCTCATTGGGAATTTGAAATTCATGCGGACGTGGGAACAAATGGCCCAACAAACGAACTTATTCAAGAGGTGGTAGGAATGATTCGAGCAAATAATTTTGAGGCAAAAACAAAGCCAGAAAGCTACGCCGCATCGAGCGTTGCAGACAGGCATACATAATATTATGAAAGATATAATCGTATTTGATATTGAAACAAAAAATACATTTGCTGATGTAGGCGGACAAGAGAATATCGCAAAACTCGAAATGTCAGTGACGGGTCTTTATTCATATAATGAAGACGCCTACCATTGTTTCGATGAGAATGAACTCGATAAAATAGAAGCATATCTTAAGAGTGCGTACCTCATTATCGGGTTTTATAGCAAGAAATTTGATATTCCTGTTCTTGAGAAATATTTCAAGTCGAACATCGCAAAGATTGCCCATTTTGATATCTTGGAAGAAATCGAAAAGCGCATGGGGCGCCGCATCGGATTAGGGGTGCTTGCAGAAGCGAACCTCGGTGAAGGAAAGAGCGCTCACGGTCTCCAAGCAATCGAATTTTATCGAGATGGGGAGATACAAAAATTGAAGGATTATTGCGTGCAAGATGTACGTATTACCAAGCGCATCTACGACCAGATCAAAGAGAAGAAATTTCTTTATATTCCTCAGCGCAATACAACCGAGATGAAGAAAATATCATTCGAAGATTATATCGAGATAGTTCCTCCTCCCGCACAATTGTTATAATAGAGATATGAATTCAAAGGGAAAAAGAATATTAGTGATTGTCCTTATCTCAGTTCTTATTTTGAGTTTTGTGATGGTCTACGTTCCCCTTCTTTTCTTGGGACCCACTCAATAATATTTGAAAAAAACCGCTGCATTGCTATAGCGGTTTTTTTATTTTTCACGTAGAGTAGAAGCGGAAGTATGAACAGAATCGACGGAAAAAAGATTGCAGCCGACATCGTCGCCAATCTTCAAAAGAAAACAACACCGAAGAAATTTCTTGCGGCATTTTGTGTAGGGAAGAATCAATCTTCAGTAATTTTCTTAAAACAAAAAAAACGAATTGCTGACATCATCCATATCGACTTTAGGCTTATTACTCTTTCTCAAAACATCGAAGAAAGTGAAGTGTGCCGTGAGATTAAAAAAATAGGAGAGGATAGTATGTGCGGGGGTATTATTGTGCAACTTCCACTTCCCTCTCATCTTGATATGCGGAGAGTAGTGAATAGTATTCCTCCGGAAAAGGATATCGATGTATTGAGCGATGCGGCGCGTGCACGAAGCGCGGAAAATAAAAAAGCGATATATCAGCCTGCGGTGGGCACGATAGATGCGATTCTGCAAAATACTCATATTGAGATATCCAAGAAAAAAGTGGCAATTGTAGGTATGGGGACACTTGTAGGAAAGCCGATTGCGGCATGGCTTAGGGGAAAATGCGAAGAACTCACCTGTCTTGATAAAGGAGACGATATTAGAAAAGTGAAAAGGGCAGATGTAGTTATTTTAGGAACAGGAGTGCCCCATCTTATTGATGGAATGATGGTAAACGAAGGCGCGCTTGTGATTGATTTTGGTTATGGCGAGAAAGATGGTAAGGTGTGTGGCGATTTCAATCCGTTTCCTATCGAAAATTTTTACTATACACCTACGCCAGGTGGTACTGGGCCAATTCTTGTGGCTCAACTATTTAAAAACTTTTATATAGTAAATTCATAATAAAAAAACACCCCCTTAAGGGGCGTTTTTATTATTCAGCTTCGTCGGGACCTGCGATACTCACTCCTTTTGTTTCTACTGCGATAACCGTTTTCTTTTTAATCACCTCAAGAAGTTTTTTATCTTCTTTTAATTTTAATCGTACATTATCGAAACCAGTACCAAGTTTTTCATTTTCAAATGAATAGCTCGCACCATTCTTTTTTACCACATCATATTTTATAGCAGTAGTTAAAACATCAGCTTCGTAGGAAATTCCCTCACCATACATAATGTCGAATTCCGCGACACGGAATGGAGGAGCCACTTTATTTTTCACTACTTTTGCTTTTGTGCGATTACCGACAATATCCTCCCCTTTCTTGATCTGAGCGATACGGCGGATATCAATGCGAACTGAGGCATAGAATTTGAGTGCCATACCACCTGGCGTTGTTTCAGGATTGCCGAAAACGAGTCCAATCTTCATACGTGTCTGGTTGATGAAGATAACAATCGTATTTGATTTTGCGGCGATAGCTGTTAATTTACGGAGTGCTTGTGACATGAGACGCGCCTGGAGTCCCATATGTTGTGCTCCCATCTCTCCTTCGATTTCTGCGCGAGGAGTAAGTGCAGCAACTGAGTCTACTACCACGATGTCGATAATATTCGAACGCACAAGACTCTCAAGTATATTAAGTGCTTCTTCGCCATTATCAGGCTGTGAGATGATAAGATCTTTTGTTTTTACCCCAATACGTGCCGCATATTCAGGATCGAGTGCATGTTCTGCATCGATGAATGCCGCGCGTCCATTGTGTTTTTGTACTTCAGCAACGGCGTGAAGTGCAAGCGTTGTCTTTCCAGAACTTTCAGGACCAAATATCTCAATCACGCGTCCTTTTGGGAAACCTCCCACACCGAGTGCAAGATCAAGCGAAAATGATCCCGTAGGGATTGCTTCAACTTTCATTGCACTTTTTTCACCGAGTTTCATAACTGAGCCTTCTCCGAACCGAGACTGAAGTGATTCCATAAGCGATTCGAGATCCTTTGCGTCCTCACTTCCCTTCCCTTTTTTTGCAGGAGCCATATTATTCGTTGGTTGTTGTTGCTTTTGATGGTTCGACGTGTTTAGTACTAGTAGTGTAATAGATTTGTTTTGTAACCTCCAGTTCTTTTCCGAGCAATCCCTTTATTTTAAAGTGAAAGGTATTAAATCCAGGGGTGAGAGTGAGCTCTTTTTCAAAAGTTCCTTTTTCATCCACAGAAATAACTTCCTCATTCAACGTTAATTTATTTTGAGGATTGAATGAACCACGCACGGTAAACGTAGAAGTAGTGGTTACCAGAGTATCACTAAAATTTTCAAGAGAGAGTGTGGGGGTTCCCGTGAATGCGGCTGCGCGAACAATGACTATAGTAAGAACCACAAGAACAAGCGCCGCAAAAGAAAGATTGCGTGCCGTGAGTAATTGATTCATTGATAACTTCTTCTCAGAAGAAAAGTCACGTTTTCCTGGATGGGGAGCAGTTACCTTTGCGCTCGCAATTGCATTTTGTTGCACATATTCTTTCCAAATCTCTTCTCCATTTAAATTTAAGACATCCGCAATATGAAAAAGGTAGCCACGCACATACGGTGCAGAAGGAAGTCGTGAGTAGTGCTCCTCAGTGAGAAGGTCTAGAAACCTATCAGAAATACCCGTAAGCTGTGAAAGCTTTTCTATCGACATACTCTTATTCCTCATTGCATCGAGAATAAGGAGACCTACCGATTTTTGTTCATTGAATGATTCTTCCATAGTGTATTATATTTTTTCTTCCTCATGCAGTGAGTCATCAACAAGAAGGACTTCACGCGGCTTTGCGCCTTCTCCAGGGCCAATAATCCCCTTTGCTTCCATAATATCAAGGAGACGCGCCGCTCTCGCATACCCAACCTTAAGGCGTCGTTGTAAAAGAGAGGCAGATGCTTTTTTTGCAACGCGTACTACTTCTACTGCCTCATCAAAAAATTCGTCAAGCGAATCGTCATTTCCAAAACTTTCAAAGATATGAGTTGCCTCAGGTTCCTCATCTGAATCAATAGGAATAGTCCCCATGCCCGCCTCATTATTTTCTTTAATAAAGTTTACCACTGCTTTAATCTCGTCTTCAGTAATATATGCTCCTTGAATACGACGTGGTTTTGAAACATCCGCAGACACAAAGAGAAGATCACCACTTCCTAAAAGTTTTTCTGCACCCATAGAATCAAGAATTGTGCGTGAATCGATCTGGCTTGCTACTTGAAGTGCAATGCGGGTCGTAATGTTTGCTTTGATAAGTCCGGTAATTACTTCAACAGAGGGACGTTGGGTAGACACAATAATATGGATACCTGTCGCGCGCGCCATTTGGGCAAGACGGATGATTGAACCCTCTACTTCCCTTCCATAGGTAGCCATGAGGTCTGCAAGTTCATCAATCACAATAAGAATGTACCCCATCTTCTCTGATGCACTTTTGTTGTAACTCTTAATGTCGCGTGAACCCGATTCAAGAAGTACTTGGTAACGGCGGTCCATTTCTTGAATAACCCAACGCAACGCGCCGATTGCCTTTTTGTTCTCGGTCACGACCGGAGCAATAAGATGAGGAAGGTTATTATAGATAGAAAGTTCTACACGCTTTGGATCGATAAGAATCAATTTCAACATATCAGGAGAATTCTTAAAGAGAAGAGAAAGGATGATGGAGTGAATTGTAATTGATTTTCCAGAACCAGTCGCGCCTGCAACAAGCATATGTGGCATTTTTGCGATATCAGCAAATACCGGCTCTCCATTCACGTTGCGGCCAATCGCGAATACAAGTGGTTCCGCTTTTTGAAATTCTGGATAGAGCAATAAGCTTCCGAGTCTCACCACCGCCGCTGATTTGTTTGGCACCTCAATACCTACAAGTGATTTTCCAGGAATGGGGGCCTCGATACGAATAGGGTGTGCTGCAAGCGCCATTGCGAGGTCTTGGTTCAAGGTGGTGATTTTTGAAATTTTTACACCTTCTGCAGGTTTCAGAGTGTAGCGAGTGACAGTAGGGCCGACATTAATCTCCCCCATCTCTACTGGAATACCAAAACTCTCAAGGGTGCGCTTAATTACGTTTGCATTTGCACGAAGATCACCGATAGTTGGTTTTTCTACTGACGAGGAAAGAAGTGAAAGTGGTGGCGCCACATAATTGTGTATCTGCTTTTGTGCGCCTGCACGCGGGGCATCGAATCCAGTAGTATCTGTTTCTAATTCTTCTTCTTTTTTCTTTTCCTCAGCACGCTTTGGTTTTTTTATTTCATCTTTTATAGGAACCTCAGCCTCAAGAGGAACTTTTATTTCAAGTTCCTTTTCCTCGGCCCCATCCTCATCATCTCTTTTGTTGAAAAGAGAAAGATGAAGTGGACGATTCATAGTGATGAGAAAAGAAACGACGAGTGCAGTGAGAGTAATGACTACTGTTGCAGGAGTTCCAAAAGGTTTTTTAAGAGAACCGACGAGAGTGCCAAGCAATCCCCCACTTCCTTCAGAAACAACATCCATGAATCCGAGTCCTGAGAGAACAAATAATCCTCCCCCAATTAACGTGATTCCAAAAAATGCGCTAGGGTCTGGTGCAAGAAATGAAAATCCAAGAAGTACAGAAACAATAGGAAGAAGATAATATCCCCATCCAAAAAGTTTAAAAAATGAATTATAAATTAGTTCTCCGAGTGGTCCTGCTTGACCGAATCCTGCGAGAAGAAAAATAAGCGCCAAACTAAAAAGAATAGTTGCGATAACATATTTCTTCACATCGGGGTGAAGATTGAGTCTCTCGCCTTTTTGTTTTTTCTCTTGTGTCTTTGAGAACCTCTCTTTTCCTTCTTCCTTTTTTTCCTTCTTTGATTTATGTCTAGACATTGAATATACTCATTAAACGCGAGAATGGTAAATAATTCAAGATTTATGCATACCACCAATACTCTTATTATTTCGGATATTCATCTTGGTTCAAGTGTAAGCCGTTCAAAAGAACTTCTTCACCGTCTTAAGTCGCTTACGTTTGAGCGCCTCATCCTAAATGGTGATATTTTTGATGATCTTAACTTTACTCGACTTCACCATGATGACTGGGCGCTTCTCACTTATTTGCGAGAGCTTTCAAATCCTGAGAAAAAGGTAGAACTTATCTGGGTTGTGGGAAATCATGATGGCCCCGCAAATACGCTTTCTCATCTTATTGGGGTACCCGTAAGAGATGAGTACGCATTTGAATGGTATGGGAAACAATGCCTTGTGATTCATGGGCACCAATTCGACCGCTTCCTTAATAAGAATATTGTGATAAGTGCGGTAGCAAGTACTATATATTCACTTATTCAGCACATAGATACAAAACAGCAGTTTATGAGCAGATTTTTAAAGAGAGCAAGTAAATCCTGGCTTCGTATCTCAAAGAAAGTCGCACATGGAGCGGTGCGCCACGCGGAGACAGAGAATAAAGATGTGGTGTTCTGTGGGCATACCCATCGAGAAATGGAGCTAAAGATAGGAAGGGTTGAATATTATAATAGTGGATGTTGGACTGACATTCCCTCTGCCTACATTACTTTGAAAGATGGAGAGATAGTGATACACAAAGAAAAGTAAAATTAATAATCCCCCGCTTCGAGCGGGGGTTTTGTTTACAATTGATAAACTTGGTTTTCTTGATTAAACAGGAAAATCAAGAAAACAAGGAAAACCAGCTTTGATTTTTGACAAGCTGGTAATGCGATGAAACCTACATCGAGCAAATTCTTATTAGAAAATGAGAAAAAATGATGAACAAGCTGGTAGATAGATGAATGCTACACTTTTTGGATTTTCGGCAATTTTTTAGACAAAAATGTTTGTCAACAAACATTTTATACATCAGAAACATTTGTATTTTTATATCAATGGCAAATAAAAATCCCCATATTGAACATGGGGATGTAGTTATTTGGTATCTCATTTCTGAGCACCTTTCTCAAGTATCGTTTCCAAAAGCCCTATTTTTAGTGCGGAACCGTAGGTTACCTGGTCATGATAAGGAAAGTAGAATTGATCGATTATTCCAATGAGGTTTCCATTTGTATCGAAGAGTCCAGATCCTGACGTCCCAGGAAAGACAGGTCTATCGATAAAAATTCTTAACGAATCAATTCTCGATATCCTCTCAATGTGGAAAAATATGTTTACCACACCCTTTGCATAAAACATCGGTTGTATCCAAGCTGTTTGCTCACCAATACCAATATCGTATCGTGGCGTAATTACCGAATCACCAATGCCAAGCGATGACCAGAAAATAGCCATATCATTTTCTCTTCTGATGAATCTTGGTCCCGTATCTCGACGAGCACCTTTTTGAACATAGAAGGGGAGCATCACACTATCTTCATCACGAATAAGAGAGTGATAAGTGGTAAGAAAGAAACCATCACCAATTGAAATTGCAGAAGAAGATGAAACTCTGGTACTGTCTGATGCGCGCACAAAGGCAAATCTGCTTTTTACCTCGTTTACCAATTCAGAGATTGTTCGTGTGTTCTTCGTGAGCACGCCAGATGATGAGCATCCAAGGAAACATAACAATGGAAATAAAAAGGTATACAAAAATAGTTTGCGTTTCATAACGCCTCCCTATGTATATATAAAAGATAACTACCCTGAGTATTTTTCTTTTTAAGGTTTCTGTCAACAAATGATAAAGTGAAGAAAATAGAGTTGTCACAAGTGCGTAATAAAAAAGCACACAGTTATCTGTGTGCGTAAGAGTAAGGAGAGGAGAATGAATGGAAAGGGAATTAATAATGTTTGTGATACGGCAATCGCGGTATTAATTTTTTGCGAACAAGAAAAATATAAATAAATAGGCAGAAACAGTACCACGCAAGAAATCCAAGAGGAAAAGCAATCGGACCAACCACAAGAGAAAAACCAAGAATAACACCAAATGCAATCGCAAGGAGTACATTCATTCCAGGAATCTCTAAAAAAACGATAAGAAAAACAATAGCTATTATAAATATCCAAAATGCTTCATGAAGAAGCGTTTTAAATATTGGCGCATACTTTTCTTGTAAACGACCAAAGAATCTTTTCATTTTTTACCTCGTATTAAATTGGGAAAGAATTAATTACTAATTCAATTATGTAACAAATGTGATAGTTTGTCAAATATCATTCATGATACTCGATAAACGTGAGCATTCAATTTGTATAATGGAATGGTGACAACAACCGGAGAATTAGGAAAAAGAGGGGAGGATTTTGCATGTGGATACCTTGTGGAGAAGGGCTTTCAAATCATTGAGAGGAATTTTGGGGCTCCCTGGGGAGAATTGGATATTGTGGCAAAAGCACCTGATAAAACCTTAGTTTTTGTAGAAGTGAAGACGGTACAGGGTAATAATTTTCAAAAACTCATGCCTGAGGATGAATTGACGAGTGCCAAGGTGAAAAAGTTCGAAAAAATAGCCCTCTTCTATGCCAATAAGAACCCACAGTATATAGATGTACGACGTGGATGGAGGATGGATGCGATATGCTTGACAGAAGGAGGAAGAAATTTCTCTATTGCTCATTATGAGAATATATAAATAAAAATCCCACATACATATATATGTATGTGGGATTAATCGTTATCCCATAGTCTGAGTAATTTCATCTCTTCTTTGGGAGAAATGATTCTATAAGGTTTTTTTGTGCGGAGGTGAAGGATTCTGAGAGATAGTCCTCAATTTGGAGAATGTAGTTTTCCTCAACTACTCCCAACTCAATGAACACATGACACACTTCGTGGATAAGCACCTTTACTCCTCGCTCTGAAGAGAGGTTATATTCAAGAAAGATGATGTTGTCATCGGTAAGTCCATCAAGTTTCTCTCTTTGACCACGTTTATTGATATCGTGGAGATTGTGCACCCAAATTATTTTCTCAATCTGTTCATTAAGGGAATAAATGATGGCACAGAAGAACCAATCAATAAGAAAGTCACCAGTGCGGAATGGGGAGCGAGTGTGTGGTCTTTTTTCTTTTGCGCGCCGCGCCGCCGTTAATGCGTTTACCCTAAGAGAGCTCATATCAACCCCACTTCTTTTATAAATGAAAGAATGCTGTACTTGTTATAGTGCATTTATTACAAGTGCGCAATTGAGATGAGTATGAAAGAAAATAGCTTATGAAGCGTATTAAAAAAGAGGCAACATAGAAAGGTCGGGTAAGATATGTATGAATCATTTTAATTTGCGCTACCCTTGCAATAAAAGAATAGTTAGGGGTAAAATTGCATCACTATGAATGAAGAACATTATAGAATTGCAGATCTTTATAAAACGCTGTCTAATCCAAAGCGCGTAGCCATTCTCGATCTTTTAATGAAGGGGGAGATATCTGTTGATGATATTTCAAAGAAGTTGAAGCTTCCAAAGACAAATGTGTCTCAGCATCTTTCACATCTTCGGCTTGCGGGACTTGTAAAGCCGCGCCGTGACGGTCTTCGTGTATATTATAAGTTGATAGCACACGAAGGTTTGAAGAAGTACGACATCTTAAAAGGCGCGTATTAACGAGTAGTATAAAGAGAAAGGCCGCTTCGTTCATTGCGAAGCGGTTTTTTCATTGATATAGTGAAAGAAAGATATTTATGAGTACTCAAGCGCCTTTTGAAAATCCATTAGGGAATGGTGCCTACGAACCAAAAACGACCGAAGAGACTATCTATAAGGAGTGGGAGGACTCTGGTTTTTTTAATCCCGATTTACTTCCTTTCGAAAAAGACGCAGAACCCTATGTGGTGTATATGCCGCTTCCAAACGTAACAGGTTCTCTTCATATGGGGCATGCACTTGATAATACCTTTCAGGATATTACCGTACGCTACCACCGCATGCAGGGCAGGAGAGCACTCTGGCTTCCAGGAACCGATCATGCGGGTATTGCAACGCAATATGTAGTAGAGAAAGACCTTCGCAAACAAGGAATAAGTCGTTTTGAACTTGGACGTGAGAAATTTGTAGAAAAAATATGGGAATGGAAAAAGCAGTACGGTGGTCTTATCCTGAGTCAGTTAAAAAAACTTGGTTGTTCGGCAGATTGGTCACGCACTCGATTCACGATGGACCCGGAGTATGCGAAGGACGTGAAGAATGCATTCATACATTATTATGAGAAAGGACTTATTTATAGGGGATACCGTACAGTAAATTGGTGTCCACGTTGTGGCACAAGTCTTTCTGAGCTTGAACTTGAATATAAAGATGAAGAGACGAACTTGTGGCATATCAGATATGCGGAGGGAGTAGTGGTAGCGACCACACGTCCAGAAACGATGCTTGGTGATACTGCGATTGCGGTGAATCCAAATGATGAGCGTTATACAAAACGTATTGGTACGAAGGTTACCCTTCCATTAATGAATCGCGAGATTCCTATTATTGGTGATGAGGCGATCGATAAGGAATTTGGTACGGGTATGGTAAAAGTAACTCCGGCACATGATGTGTTGGATTTTGAAATTGGTGAGCGACATAAGCTTCCGATGGTTATTGTAATAGATGAACGCGGAAAGATGACAAAGGAAGCGGGCGTGTATGCAGGAATGAAAGCAATTGAAGCGCGTGCAAAAATTGTAGAAGATCTCGGCGACAAAATAATAAAAGTGGAACCATACGCTCATCGCGTATCAATTTGTTATCGCTGTGGCTCAACTATTGAACCAATTCCTTCAATGCAATGGTTTTTGAAAATGAAAGGACTCGCGGCAAATGCAATAGAAGCAGTGAAATCAGGAAAGGTACACATCACACCAGATCGTTTTGAAAAAACATATTTTGATTGGTTAGAAAATATTCGTGATTGGACGCTTTCTCGTCAGATTTGGTGGGGGCATCAATTGCCTGTGTGGTTTCACGAAGCAAAATGTACGCCCAAGAAGGGGAAAGAAAGTGAGATGGATAAGTGTAAGGAAATGATTGTCTCCATTACAGAACCAACGTGTGAACATTGTGATTCAAAATTTATACAAGCAGAAGATGTCATGGATACATGGTTTTCATCCGCACTCTGGCCGTTCGCAGGACTTTCGGAAAAAGATAGGAAAAACTATTATCCAGGGCATACGCTTATTACCGCACGTGATATTTTGAATTTGTGGGTGGCGCGTATGATTTATTCCGGAATTGAATTTATGGGAGAAGCTCCATTTAAAAATGTATTGATTCACGGCACGATTATGACGAAAGATGGAAAGCGCATGTCAAAGAGCCTTGGTACGGGTATTGATCCATTAAAATATATTGATGAGTATGGCGCTGATGTTACGCGATTTGCGGTGGTATGGCAGGCGACTGGTCAGGATATTCGTTGGGATGAGACCGCAGTAGTAGGAGGAAAAAAATTCTTGAATAAACTCTGGAATGCAGCCAAATTTGTATTGGGTCAGCAAGACGAAATAATTCTCTTCCCCGTTGCTTCGAAATTATTAGATAGCGCACATCAAACTGATGCGGATAAAAAGATTCTCGAAGAATTAAGCGCAATCAAAGAAAGTGTAAAAAATGATATTCAATCATTTGAGTTCGCAAAAGCACTTCGCGAAGTGTATGACTTTTTTTGGCACTCATTTTGCGATGTGTATCTTGAGATAGCAAAAAAACAAATTGTAGACCCGATCTCAGCAACGCGTACGCGCGCTATCCTTTTGCACGTGCTCGGAGAATCGCTTTGTGTCTTGCATCCATTTCTTCCTTTTATTACTGAAGTTGTTTGGAAGAAGATTCCTCGAAAGGAAAAAACACTACTTCTTATTACTCGATGGAGCTAACGCCAATTTTTCTCACGTTGTTGGGAGCGCTTCTTCCCGCGTTTCTATGGCTCTTTTTTTTCTTAAAAGAAGACGCGCATCCTGAACCACGCACACGACTTATTAAAACATTTTTATTTGGCGCACTTATGAGCGTGCCCGCACTTGGACTTCAATTATTTTTTGAAAACTCATTTGGAGGACGGGTGGCAAGTTTCATGATACTTACCTTTCTTTTTTCGGCAATTGAAGAATCGGCAAAATTTGTTGGTGCATATGGTGCGGCGCGTCACAGTATTGATTTTGATGAACCGATGGACGCTATGATTTATATGCTTGTCGCAGGTCTTGGATTTGCGACCGTTGAAAACCTTTTCATTATTGGCTCAACGATGTATCCGTTACAGCTTGGTGGCGTGTTTATAATGGGCGAGACGCTCATTTTTCGATTTATTGGGGCAACTCTCTTACACGCACTTTCTTCAGCACTCGTAGGATACTATTGGGCACGCGGTATAACAATAGGAGAAGAGAAGTATTTTGTAGTGATTGGTATTCTTGTGGCAACCGCAGCTCATGGAATTTTTAATTCTCTCGTATATGGATTTCAAACCGTAAATCTTCTTATCCCAAGTCTCTTTCTTGTAGGAGTTTCTTTCTTTGTGTTCAAAGATTTTGAAAAAATAAAGAAATAGGCTCCCCCAAAAGTGTAAAAAATTGACACTCGTTTTTGTGATATTTATACTAGAGATAGTTATTTTATTTTTTCATTCATTGTTAAAAGAGAGGAAACACACATGAGAAAGAGAGAAAGAATTTTGTGTTTTTTTGGCAACCACATGTGGGAGAGAGAGCCCACAGGAACAATTATCAAACGTTGTTCTCGAAAAGGATGTACTAAGGCACAAATAATGTATCAAGAAGGATTGAATGAACCCGAAGATGGTACATATGTAACAAAATGGAAGAGAATTATGAAATCAATTGAAGAATATATCGATTCTCTTCCTAATCTCCTTGGGGATTAGATAGTATATGTAAAACCGCTGGAATTTCAGTGGTTTTTTTATTATTAATTGATTTTTCTACTTTTGGTTGTGTGCTATACTACAATTGTATGGAGAATAATGAACACGACGATATTTTTGTAGAGCTTGCGAAGGTGAAGTCGGAGCCGATGAAAATATCTGTAGAAAAAGAGACATCCATCGATACAGAGATAAACGACGATGAAACGGAGGGAAGGCTTACTATCGACGTGTATCAAGATGGAGATGATATTGTAGTGCAATCAACTGTTTCAGGAGTAGACCCCGATGATCTCGATATCCATATTTCGAGCGAATCAGTCACTATTCGAGGAGAACGTGAAAAATCACAAAAAATTGAAGATAAAGATTATTTCTACCAAGAATGTTTTTGGGGGCGTTTTTCCCGTTCCGTGGTCCTCCCTACTGAAGTAGATCCAGAAAAATCAACCGCAGTAGTAACAAATGGAGTGCTTACTATCCGGATGCCAAAACTAAATAGACAAAAAACAAAAAAACTAAAAGTAAAAGCGAGTTAATCATAATATATGAATAAAAATCCTCAGTGAACCTGAGGATTTTTGATAGGCGACTAAGGAGGGTGATATTCTTGACATGTTTTTATTTCTGTATTAAAACAATAGCAGTACATAATCATTGTAAGGAGGTTCTTATGAACCACAGAGAAATAAGCAAGAAGATTCTTTTTGCGGTAGTTTTAGGGAGTATGTTTCTTTTCGCGGCTGGGTGTGCACGAGAAAGCTATTTTCGGATTGTGTATGCAAACCGAACCGAAGATATCATTGAAGCGAAGATGGATGGCACTGTTCTTGGTACTGTCCCCGCAGGAGAGGATAAGAAATTTAGCGTGAGGACGGGGATTCTTGATTCGTCTCCTACCAGCGCTGAATATCCTAACGTCGCAATAGTAAATTTTTCTGCACGCAATCTCACATCTCAAAAACTCGCCACGAAGTCGCAGCGTACTATTTATACCGATCGTGTTGAGTCAGTTATATTTGAGAAGGGTGATTTTCAATAAATCCCACCAATTGGTGGGATTTTTTTAGTGGTATACTTTGAATATGGTTATAAAGATTGGGCATAGGGGTGCAATGGGATATGCTCCTGAAAACACATTACTCTCATTTAAAAAAGCTCTTGAGCTACGCGTTGATGCTGTCGAATTAGATGTCTATGTATGCAAAACTGGCGAATTGGTGGTTATTCATGACGACAAAGTAGACAGAACAACGGATGGGCAGGGATATGTGATTGAAAAGTCACTTGAAGAATTAAAAAAGCTGAATGCCGGACAGGGTGAACAGATTCCGCTTTTGACAGAAGTGCTTGACCTTGTGAATAGGAAGGCAAAAGTAAATATCGAACTTAAGGGTCCGGGAACTGCAAGTTCTGTTTTTGAATTAATAGAAGAATATGTAAAAAAGAAGAATTGGGAATATAGCGATTTTTTAGTGTCTTCTTTCAATCACTATGAGTTGAAGAAATTTAATGAATTAAATTCAAATATTAAAATTGGAGCAATAATCACAGGTATACCGATTGGATTTGCAGAGTTTGCTCAAAAAGTAAATGCTGATTCGGTCAATCTTTGTATCGAATTTATAAGCAAGGAGTTTGTTGAAGATGCGCACAAAAAAGGTCTTAACGTTTTTGTGTGGACAGTAAATGATAGAGATGATATTGAAAAAATGAAACAACTAGGCGTTGATGGAATTTTCTCCAATTTTCCAGATAGACTATAACGCGTTATGAAGGGGTGCCTTTTTGGTCTTCCCCTTCTTTTTCGATTCTTGCTTTGAGAATATGCTTTTTAGCGAAGCCTTCGGCACCGCCGTGTTCAACATAGTACATTTCTGCCTCCTTATTTGTTGGAGAGTGGCCAAGCTTTTCTCCTGCAAACCATTTATTTTCATTGCTTAACATTTCTTCTTTTTGAAGATCTAGGTATTTTTTAAGAGGAAGGGGTTCTTCGTGTGCTGAGTCACTGTTGTTATTTTTATTCATCTTTTCAGAAATAATCTGTATAAGCGCTGCACTCGGTTCTCCCGTAACGGCATTAACCTCAGAGAGTGGTATTTCTATCAGATAGGCGTTGATGTGTTTGTGCAATTGTTTTCCATAGGCAGCTACTTTTGCTTTGAGGCGTTGTGCATTATCAAATTGCTTGCTGGAATAAAATGCATTTCCCATTTCCACCGCAGGGAAGCTCATGGTGTCAGTCTCAATTATCTCAACTGGATTTTCTTTGCTACTTTTTACCTGTATCGCATCTGATTCATTTGTCCATAAATCAATCGCGTTGTACGCATCTTCTTTTGGGTGGGACAATTTTGGATTGAGTCCGAGCGCCTTAAATACCTTGAGAGTTGCCACTTGCGTGAGGAGTCCTTGTTTTGCTTGTTCAAATTGCTTTTGGGCATTTAATTTCCCCGCAATCGCAGAACCGCTTTCCCAGAAGTAATGAAGGAGTTCCGGCCTGGCCTGAGCATCATCAATGAAGTGAGTAAATAAAAATTGGTATTCAGTAAGATTGATATACGCACTTCCAGAAACCGACCCACCTTCTTTTTTTGTAGAAGCAACTTCTTTTTGAGCTTCAAGAAACGATATCATTCCTGCGGTCGCCTCAATAGATTCGTGCATCTGAGGGAAGCGTTCGCCGTACGCATTTTTTAAGAAGCCCACCCGTTCCTTATTTTCGCTTGCATCAACAAGTTGTTTAAAAAACTCAGGCGGGAGTTCGTCGTGAGAGAGACTTACTTCTTTATTATAAGGTGATTCAAACATGAGGATAGTATAATAGGAATCGAGTAATTTGGCTAAAAAGATAGCAAATAGAGAGAGAAACAGTATTGTAATAAAAAGTCCCGTAAATAACGGGACTTAATGTGCATATTTGCATACGATGTCGTGAAACACCGCGTAGATAAGAAACAAGACGGTAAGAATGGCAGCCCATTCTCCGAAGGTAACACCTCTCGGCTCCGCTTTCTTGAATTTGGGTTTTTCCTCTGTTTTCATTAAAGCTCCTTTCGGGAATGCATGACATTAATTAAAAAATTTTAGAAAAGAATTTAGAAATTAAACCAGAAAAAAAGTCATAATTTTTTTGTATAGTTACAGCCACATACATTATGACAATAAAACCAATAACTCCTACAATATTTCCCACGACTTTTTCCCAAAATGGTTCTACGGGGGGAGGCGTGTATTTAGGCTTTGGATTAAGCTTCTCTTCAGCTGCTATGCGCGCATGAACCCTCTCACTAAGAGTCGGCGTTTTTTGCATTCTATGCCATTCATTCAGTTCTTCCATTTCTTTCTCATGTTTTTCCTTCCGCGCGGTATCATCTTTTTCTTTTCTGTATTTTTCCTCTCTATTCGTGCGTTCTTTTTCTGCTTCTTTATTTCCACGAATAATTCGGTCGGCTTGTTCTTTCATCAAGCGTTCTTGTCTGTCTCTATCCCATTGGTCTCGCATTGTGAGTGACATGGTCTTACCCTCATTTCTCAGTTGTTATTAAGCTTCTGGACAAGATTATACCACGTAAGGACGAATAAATCAAGTATACGTAGAAAGAATGTAATAGCGGTTCTGGTACTACAAAGATATGGAGGAGCGCACAAAGAAAGGAATCAATCCGTGTGTAATCCTTATTTTTATTATTGTGTTTCTTTTAGGAATAATTTCTACTCTCCTCTTTTTAGGAAAAAGCATACAAAATAAAGAAAAAGAGAAGGGGATAAATAATGTGTTGGCCGTTCCTTCCGTACAGAAAAATTAACAATGGGAGAATGTTCAAAATAAAAATGTCCCGCACAGTGCGGGACATTTTTATCTCAATATTTTTACTTAATACGCATTGCGTAGAATGAGCGCCACACAAAGACGAGTGAGATTACAAAGAAGATTCCTGAGAGAACAAGACTTGTTCCACGAGGAAGGGTGATTGCAAGCTCTACCGCAAGAAGACCGAAGAGAGTAGTGAATTTAATAATCGGGTTCATGGCGACCGATGAGGTGTCCTTGAAAGGATCGCCTACGGTATCACCAACGACGGTTGCGTCATGAAGCGGAGTTCCTTTCTCTTTGAGTTCGGTTTCCACAAGCTTCTTTGCATTGTCCCATGCACCTCCCGCATTCGCCATAAAGATGGCTTGATAGAGACCAAAGAGTGCAATGGAAATGAGATATCCAATGAAGAAGTAGGGCTCAAGTGAAGCAAAGGCAAGTGTCGAGAAGAAGACCACAAGGAAGATGTTGAACATTCCTTTCTGAGCAAATTGCGTGCATATTTCTACCACGCGTTTTGAGTCTTCAATTGACGCTTTTTTATTTGTATCATCAAGTTTTATTTTCTCTTTGATAAATGCAACCGCACGATAAGCGCCAGTAACGACTGCCTGCATTGAAGCTCCTGTAAACCAGTAGATGACCGCTCCTCCTGTAATAAGCCCCAAGAAGAAAGGAGGGTAGAGAATAGAGAGGTTACTCAATAATTCTGGTTTTAGTCCTTCGGTAAGAAGCATGATGATGGAGAAAATAAGTGTGGTTGCTCCTACTACCGCAGTGCCAATAAGAACTGGCTTTGCAGTTGCTTTGAACGTATTTCCTGCACCATCATTTTCTTCAAGAAAATCTTTTGCTTTCGCAAAGTTTGGTTCAAATCCAAATTCTTTTTTAATCTCCTCCTTTATATGAGGAAGCGTTTCAATCATTGAGAGCTCATATACCGATTGTGCATTGTCGGTCACAGGACCATATGAATCGACGGCAATAGTTACAGGACCAAGGCCTAAAAATCCAAATGCGACGAGACCAAATGCGAAGACGGCGGGCGCGAGCATAAGAGATGCAAATCCCAAGGTGCTGATGCCGTAGGCAATGCCCATAAGTGCCACAATAGAAAGTCCTGTCCAATAAGCACTGAAATTACCCGCAGTAAGTCCTGAGAGAATAGTAAGCGATGCACCACCCTCACGCGAGGAACTTACAATCTCCTTTACGTGTACTGAGTTTGTTGAGGTGAACACTTTTACCATTTCAGGGATAAGTGCGCCTGCAAGCGTGCCACAACTGATAATGGAGGCAAGTTTCCACCAGAGTGTTCCATCGCCGAGCGTTGGAATTAAAAGATAAGAAACAAGGAAAGTAACCCCGATAGAAATAATTGAAGTGAGCCAGACAAGTGTGGTGAGAGGTGTCTCAAAATTCATCTTGTCAGCATTCAGATATCTCGTGCGCGCAATTATTTGGTTAATGTGATATGCGGCCACACTTGTAACAACCATCATAATGCGCATCGCAAATATCCAAACTAAAAGTTGGATTTGTACTAACGCGGCACTGACCGCGAGAAGAATGAAGGTGATAAGTGCCACGCCGGTGACCCCATATGTTTCAAAGCCATCGGCGGTAGGACCTACTGAATCTCCTGCGTTATCTCCTGTACAGTCGGCAATTACGCCAGGGTTGCGCGCATCGTCTTCCTTAATACCGAAGAAGATTTTCATAAGATCAGAACCAATATCCGCAATCTTTGTGAAGATACCTCCGGCAACGCGGAGCGCTGCAGCACCAAGCGATTCACCAATTGCGAACCCAATGAGACATGCACCCGCATATCCTCCAGGTACGAAAAGAAGAATCACGAGCATGATAAGAAGCTCAACGCTAATGAGAAGCGTCCCCACGCTCATTCCCGCGCGTATAGGAATTTCATAGGTGGGATAGGGTTTCCCTCGGAGACTTGCAAACGCGGTACGTGAATTCGCAAAGGTATTGATGCGAATACCAAACCACGCGACACTATAACTTCCCAAAATACCAATAATACTGAAAAGAAGAATAGTGAGAACCTTCGCTATTTCAAAGTGACGCAAATAACCGAAATACGCGACAATAATGACGCCAATAAATAATTCAAGGATTATAAGGAATTTTCCTTGTGTGATGAGGTATGTTTTACACGTCTCATAAATAAGCTCCGAAATCTCCTTCATGGCGCGATGCACCGGAAGGCGTTGTACGCGGATAAAGGTAAAAAGACCAAACGCGATGCCAAGTACTGAAATAAGGATGCCCCACAAGAGAAGGGTATGGCCGTTTATTCCATTCAAAAACGATGTCGCCCGAAAATCGGGAAGAAGTAATTCTGCTTCACTTGCATGTACGGTGGGAGTTGCAAATGCAACGACCATCATGACGAATGCCATGAATGAAGTAAGTGATTTAATAAGTAATTTCATGGTATCTCCTTTTTATGTTAATTATTCTTTTTCTGGTTTATTTTCTTCTGTAACTGCTTCGTCTGCGGCAACTGCAACACCTCCTTCGAGTGCGGCATCGGGATTTGATTGAGAACGTACATCAATTTTCCATCCGGTAAGTTTTGCGGCGAGACGCACGTTTTGTCCACCTTTTCCAATTGCAAGAGAAAGCTGGTCTTCAGGAACGAGTACCCGCGCTTCACGACGCTCAAGAATTTCTACAAGTTTTGCTTTTGCGGGTGAAATAGCACTCGCAATGAATTTTGCGGGATCATCAGAATATTCGATAATATCAATTTTCTCGTTACCGAGTTCATTCGTAACTGCCATTACACGTGTGCCACGCTGACCGACCGCGGAACCAACTGGGTCTACGCCTTCTTCTTTTGAGTGAACCGCAATTTTAGTGCGACTTCCTGGTTCGCGCGCAATATGTTTAATTTCTACCACGCCGTCAGCAATCTCAGGAACCTCAAGTTCAAAAAGTTTTGCAACAAATTTAGGATGAGCACGTGAGAGGACGATGCCGGGGAAACGAGTATCTTGTTGAACCGCAAGTACAAAGAAGCGCATGCGCTCTCCTACGCGATAATGTTCGCCAGGAATACCTTCATTACGGAACATAATACCAATCGCACGCCCCAAATCGACATAGACATTGCCTCGCTCAAAACGTTGAATGATGCCACTCACAATTTCATTTGCTTTGTCGGTGAACTCCTGTTGTACGGATGCTCGTTCTGCATCGCGGATGTTTTGAAGTACGACTTGTTTTGCGGTTTGTGCCGCAATACGGCCGAAATCAGAATGAGTTTCAAGTGGGAATTCGAGCTCTTCAGTGACTACCGCATCTTTCTTTATTTTCTTTGCATCTGCAAGAAAAATATGGCGATCGGCATTATAGCGAGGAAGTACTCCTTCTTCCTCTTCTTCTTTTCTTTCGATGTGCACGCGTCCACGAAATGCACGCTCATCTTTTTCTGATTCTTCTTCTGTTTCTTCTATAATACGTACTTCTGCAGGATCAACCACCGTTTTTACCTGCCAGAATTTTAATTCGCCCGTTTTTGCATCAAACTTCGCACGGATAACCTCACTTCGCTTTCTGTATTCTTTCTTATATGCTGCCGCAATAGCTGCTTCAATCGCACCCATTACTCGCTCTGGCGCGATTCCTTTTTCTGACGCGATTTGCTGTACTGCATTACCAAGTTCTTTTAGATTCATCATGTTATTTAATTGTTATTTAGTTTTTTACTCAATTTTTTAAAAATATATCCCGCTCACAAGCGGGATCTCGACCTTACGCGAATAGTGTACCACAAAGAAGGAAGATGACAAGATTGTGACAGTTAGAGACTAAGGTGTGCCTGTGCAGTGATACGCCTATTCTTTTTGCGAAGATGGCTCATATATGCAGCTACTCCAATCATTGAGGCATTATCGGTATTAAACATAAGCGCGGGAGCAAGAAAGGGAATACGAAATTCCTTTGCTTTTGCGGAAAGTGCCTCGCGAAGCGCGGTATTTGCCGCTACACCGCCAGATAAAAATATCGATTGTGCACTAAATCCACGGACTGCACGTTCGGTTTTCTTTACGAGTACATCTAGTGCAGCTGCTTGGAAGCTTGCGGCTACATCATCTATATTTGCATTCTTGTTGTCCCTCATATAATAGAGTACTGAAGTCTTAAGTCCTGAAAAACTAAATTCATAATCAGGAGAGTGAAGCATGGGGCGAGGAAAGGAAATAAAAGTCGGATTACCTTTTCGTGCGTGTTTTTCTATCTCTGGCCCACCAGGATAGGGAAGTCCAAGCACACGAGCCACCTTATCGAATGCTTCACCTACTGCATCGTCACGTGTTTCACCAAGTTTTTTCCAATGGGTAAGTGAGTCTACGCGAAGAATAATGGTGTGTCCTCCGCTTACCACAAGCGCAATAGCCGGAAAAAGTTTCTTTAATTTAGAATTTAGAATTTCAAATTTAGAATTTACAGTTTTTTGCGAGAGTAAAAAACTGTAAAGGTGTCCTTCCATATGATTGGTGCCAATAAATTCTAGTTTTGGATTTCGAACCCTCAATTTTTTTAAAACTTTTTTTGAAAATTCAACGCCTGTCCAAAGAGCAGGTTCGAGGCCGGGGCCTACGGTCACCGCAAGAATATCTATTTTCTTTTTTCCAATTTCCTTTTCCATTTCTTCAAAAAGAATCGGAAGATTTTTTAAATGTTCGCGTTTTGCAAGATTGGGGACTACGCCGCCAAAAGGACGATGAATAGCAATTTGGGAGGAAATAATATTTTTTTGTATTACAAATTTGGGGGAGGTAAGCCCACCCGTTGCTTCAAGAAGTGCGAGTGCGGTCTCATCGCAGGAAGTCTCGATTGCGAGGATTCTCATACGTCGTATCCTACCCCACTTCTTTATTTGGCTCAATACTTCTTTTTATAAATATGACTTTATTGTGATAATATTAAAGTATGATTCAATCATTATTTATGTTCTCCGATTGGGGACTTTTGGTGCTTCGCATAGTGCTCGGTGCAATTCTCATTGCACACGGATGGCCAAAAATGAAAGATTTAAAACGGACCGCAGAGAATTTTGAAATGATGGATTTTGTGCCCGGTATGTTTTGGGGAACGCTAGTAGCGTTGGTAGAGTTTGTAGGAGGTATTTTTCTTGTGGTGGGATTTTTTACACAGATAATTGCTTTTATGCTCGCGATTCAGTTTTTTGTAGTAGTGGTTAAGGTAAAATGGGGTCGTGGATTTGTAGAGGGATACGAATTTGAATTATTGATTGCGGCCGTTGCTTGTATGTTTGCGCTCGTAGGAAGCGGCGCGTGGGGATTTGATCAGATTTTTAATATTTCTATTTTGTAGAGTTAATTGAGAGACAGATTTTTTTCTTTTCTCTGCAAAATAAAATTCTTGAAGAAAAAGAGATACAGGTATACGATATCGGCATACGTTTCATGAACCGAGTGATTGAGACATTACCAGGAATACTTTCATGGGGAACCCTTTTTGGGCTTCTCTTTTTATCATGGAAGGCACCTTTTGCGGTGGCTATCTTTATTGTGCTATATGACCTTTTTTGGTTGTTAAAAACAACCTACTTTTTTGTGCATCTTCATTTTTCGTTTCGGAAGATGAATGAGAATTTAAAAATAGATTGGCTCGCACGTTTAAAAAATTCAGGAATACCTTGGGAACACGTGCATCATGTTGCGGTATTTACGATATATAAAGAACCCTATGAGGTGGTGCGTGCAAGCGTGCGGAGTCTTGCAGAGATAAATTATCCTCTTAGTAACATTATTCTTGTGCTTGCACTCGAGGCTCGTGGTGGTGAAGAGGACGTTGCGATTGCAGAAAAAATTAAGAGCGAATTCGAACAAACCTTTGGGAAAGTAGTTATTACCGTGCATCCCGGAGGGCTTCCCGGAGAGATTCCAGGAAAGGCATCCAATGAAGCGTGGTCAGTGCGCGAGGTCTATGAGCGAGAAATTAAAAATACCGCCATCGCAGTGCATGATGTGCTTGTGACTGTGTTTGATGCAGATACACATCCCACGAATGGATATTTTGGCGCACTTACTTCAACATTTCTTACTACCCCGAATGCATTACGTTCGGGATATCAGCCAGTTATTCTTTTTGCAAATGCATATGAGGTGCCAATTTTTGCTCGCCTTTCTGGTTTCTCATGTACATTTTGGGGCCTCATCCAACAAAATCGTCCTCACCGATTAACCACATTCTCATGTTATAGCCTCCCTCTTCAAGCGCTTATTGATGTAGGTTTTTGGCACCCGTATGTGATTGCGGAAGATGCGCGCATTTTCTATCAGTGTCTTGTGCATTATTCGGGAGATTGGAAAGTAACCCCAGTGTATTATCCCGTAATGACCGATGCGGTTTCGGGGCATTCGTTTATAAGCGCCGCGCGAAACCTTTATAAGCAACAACGCCGATGGGCCTGGGGAGTGGAGAATGTATCATTTTTAATTACCTCCTCATTTCACAATAAGGCATTCCCATGGAAAAAGAAGATAATGTGGATTTTAAATTTCTTTGATACGTTTCATTCTTGGGCGGTAAGCGCACTCGTCATTTTTTTCTTTGGTTTTCTCCCTAATGTAATAGGAGGAGCCGGATTTCGTTCTTCGATTGTATCGTACAACCTTCCTAAAATTACGAGTCTTATTATGAATATCAGTTTATTAGGGATTGTTATTTCCGCATTTTTAAGCATACGACTTCTTTCTCCAAAACGAGCGGCACGTGGTGTGCGATGGTATTCCCCTGTGTGGTATTTTGTACAATGGGTTGCGATGCCATTTGTGCTTGTCATGTTTAGTGCAATACCCGCACTCGAATCACAAACACGACTTATGCTGGGAGGAAAATTCAGGCTTAGTTATTGGGTAACACCGAAAGGAGTTCTCACGAAAGAGAACTCATAATTAGCCACACCATATGAAAGAATTAGTAAGTGAGGCAATTGTCTTAGGAAGAGAACCTTCGCGAGGAAGTGATAGAACTGTGGCACTTCTTACAAAGGAAGCGGGATATATTCATGTGCGTGCTGTGGGGGGGTTAAAAATTCTCTCAAAATTCGCTCCTCATCTTGATCCTGGATCATTAGTAGAGGTGCGTCTTGCAAAGAAAAATGGGTATACGCTTACCGATGCTCTTACCAAAGATCGGTTTCTTATTATACGAAACAATTCAGAAAAGTTGGGGCGCGCGCTTCGCGTACTTTTTTTTATACAGTATTTTTTTCCTGAAAACGTTTCTGATACGCGTCTCTGGGACACGCTTCTTAAGGCATTAGAGACAGGAGAAATTAAAATGAACGATTTTCTTATTCATGCGGGATACGATATTCGTCATGCAACGTGCGCAATGTGTGCTGCGCGCAATGTTGCTTTTATTACCGTCGATACCCATGAATTTATTTGCCTTCTTTGCAGTACAAAACTCCCTGAAAATAGGATACTATTAATACATAATTAATTGTGTGTTATGTCACTTCGCGCGCTTGAAAAAAAATTAAGAAACCCCGTTCGGAAAAAAATAAACTCTTCTCAACCCCCCCCTCCTTCTGAAGAAGTTCTTCCAGATAAAGAGATTGAGCGCATTCCTGAATCTTTGTATGACGATATAGACGAAGCCCGTCACACTCGTATACGCAAAATACTTTTTATCGCGATAGGTTTTTTTGCAGCAGTACTTCTTGGTGCGGGAATTTTTCTCTATTCAGTATTGTCGGGAAACGGTTCTACTCATGTTGATTTTGCACTTGTCATTCCAAGTGAAATAACTCGCGGAGTTCCATTCGAAGTTGCGGTAACCGCATCAAATGGACAAGAGAGCATTCTTACTAATGCGGTAGTGCGGATTAATCTTCCTTCTACCATCATTAATGTGGGAGGTATTAATGGACAAAATCAGTTGGTGACTGAGGAGATTGGTGATATTGGCGCAGGAAGTCTCGCGCGACGAACATTCAAGTTTATTGCGGTGGGTCCTGTAGGCTCTACCGAAAAATTGAAGGCGAGCATTAATTACACTTCTGGAAGAAACACCGGGTTTGAATTAGATGATACAAAGGAAGTGCGCGTAACAAGTATGCCCTTTAAGCTTGAAGTAAAAACGCCCGATCACGTGCTTCGAGGTGCACCATTTGAGATTGAAATAAAATACACCAATACATCAAGATTTGATTTTCCTGATGTAGTGCTTCA
Source organism: Minisyncoccota bacterium (assembly GCA_041664385.1). GTDB lineage: Bacteria > Patescibacteriota > Minisyncoccia > UBA6257 > GWB1-50-10 > CAIKKG01. The sequence goes on along the minus strand of JBAYKY010000004.1, from coordinate 23,061 downwards.
GGCGAAGTATCCTACTATGTTTAAATTTTCTAGTTCGGTGCCAATCCCTCCAGAGTCATTAGACAACCTTTGGAGTCTTCATGAGGTACGCGCAGGATCCTCGGGTACTCTTTTTGTGAAGGGCACTTATGATGGTGCGGATACGTCAGATATTTCAGTTCCTATCACAATACTTGCTACTTTTTCTGGTCATGATTATCCAGTGGTAGAGTCGGCGTCCGCACTTTCCTTTGGGCCCGCACCAGTTGATCTTCAAATTCTTGTGAATAATCAATCGGCCTATGTGGCGCGTGTAGGAGATACTCTTACCTATTCAATACATTATGAAAATAAGAGTGGTATTGCACTTGCTGACGTGGTGGTGCGCGCAACTATTGTAGGAGAGATGTTGAATGCTACTACAATAAATACGAACGCGTTACTTGATCCAATGACGAGTGAATTTATTTGGAACGCATCAAATGTTCCTGCATTTCGTCTCCTTGATGCGGGCGCATCAGGTGATGTGATGGTAACCGCGCATCTCAAAAATCTCTTCCCTTTAAAGCGTCTCGGTGATAAAAATTATTCTCTCCGTGCGCATGCGACACTTAATTCTCCTTCGGTACCGCCGTATCTTCAAGCGGCAAAGACAGTTGCAGAGGCAGGGCTCGAAACAAAGGTGGCGGGGCTTGCGGCGTTGGACACACAACTTTTTTATCGCGATACGGCAGTGTCAGTTTTTAATGCGGGTCCTTTTCCACCCAAAGTAGGGCAAGCAACAGAGTATTCAGTACATTGGGTTTTACGAAATTTTGCAACGGATATTTCAAACATAGAAGTGCGCGCAAGTTTGGGTTCTGGGGTGACATTTGTGGGAGCGGTAGAAGGTTCGGGTGAAAAACCTCCAGTCTATGATTCTGAAAAAGGTCAGATAGTGTGGGCTATTGATCGCGTTCCTGCAGGAAAAGGAGTGAGTAGCGATTTATTTGAGGCAGTGTTTCAAGTGCGTGCGACGCCAACTGCAGCGCAAGTAGGGCAGTTCCAACCAATTCTTGGTGAATCAATTCTTACCGCAACTGACGAATTTACAGGACTCGAGCTCACGAGTCGTGATGTGGGCGTTTCAACTGCATTGCCCGATGACAAGACGGTGGGGCAGGAGGGAGGAAGGGTAGTGCCGTAATTTAATTTCTTTTTTCGCTCATACGCCTCCTTATACCAAAATCAAAGTTCGTTCATCGTCATTCGCTACAAAATTCACCGAACTCAACCCCGCCTTCAAGGCGGGGGATTTATACAGCGGTCTCTTGTGCGGATTTTCAAGTACGTTTTAGCAATATTCCCTCGAGAAGAAACTAAATTGTCCTATTGTGAGAAAAAGAAAGGTATATTGACAAATAGTATAAATATGTGCTATAATTCGAACAGTTAAATCTAATTAATTTATTTCAAATTAAATAAGGAGGTTGTATGGGATTTCTCAATCAACACTGTGGTTTAGTTGCTTTGGTTATTGTGGCTATTGCGCTACTTCTCGCGGTATTTGGACCGTACATATATCGTCGTTTTATAAAAACACCACCAACTTGCCCAAAAGACGGTATGGTAATGAAATTCGATGGATATTACCGCGATGTTCTTGCTACATATAAGTGTGAAATATGCGGAACAGAAGTTAGCGATCCTAATTAAATCAATTTATTTCAAATTAAATAGGAGATTGTCATGTCTACACGAGCAGTAGTAGCGACTACTTTATTTGTTGTTCTTTTTGTCATTATTGCGGGCGGTGAGTTGCTTAAAAATACTGTTAAATCCGCCAATACTTCGAAAACGTCTCAAAAAGTGGAATCAACCAACTACTCTGGGCTTCGGGAAGAACTTACAAAAGTTCAGAAAGGTGATTTTATCCAATTTGGAGGAGAGTGGTATAGTGTGGTTGCAATAAATGAAAAGTTAGGATTAATCACCGCTTACCCCAATGGATATTCTTCTTGTGAGATTAATTACAATCTTGATCCAATTGCCGCAAAGATAGGGCTGGTTATTCGATGGAATGAGGGTATTGAGTCAGGAATAAATCCTCCTGTAGGCCATATAAAGTGGACTACGGTTGCAAGAGAATTTTTTGGAGTTCAATAAGGACTAGGCAGACCAACTGCTACTGTCACAGAAATGTGGCAGTTTTTATTTGTACGTTTTTCGATTTTTGTTGTAGGTTATATGTATATGGACATTTTCGAGACAATTACTTCACTCGCAAAACGACGCGGATTCATCTATCCAGGTTCCGATATTTACGGAGGTCTTGCAGGTACTTGGGATTACGGGCCGCTTGGCGTTGAATTAAAACGTAACATTAAGAATGAGTATTGGAAAACGATGGTACAGATGCGTAGTGATGTGGTGGGTATTGATGCGGCTATTATTATGGCTCCCAAAGTATGGGAAGCGTCGGGTCACTTAGAATCATTCGCAGATCCACTTTCAGAGTGTAAAAAATGTCATCATCGATTTCGTGCTGACACTATTATTCCAGAAGAATTATTTAATGCTGAGAAATTTGATATCGCGGATTATAAATGCCCCGATTGTGGTGGCGCACTTACAGAGCCAAAACGATTTAGTACGCTTGTAGAAACCTATCTTGGGGTGATTGAAGGAGAGAAGTTAAAAACCTATCTTCGCGGGGAGATTACACAAGGCGTGCATGTGAATTTTAAAAATGTGCTTGATTCTTCACGGGTGAAATTACCGTTTGGTATTGCACAGATTGGAAAGGCATTCAGAAATGAAATTACACCGGGTGAGTTTACTTTTCGTTCACGTGAATTCGAGCAGATGGAACTCCAGTTTTATGTGAAACCGAACGAAGAGGAGTCAATGAAGTGGTTTGAATATTGGAAAGAGGAGCGCCGAAAGTGGTATTTATCACTCGGAATGCGTGAAGAGAATCTTCATTTTAAGAAACATGTGAAGCTCGCACATTATGCGAAAGCGGCCTATGACGTGGAATATAATGCAGGAGGTGATTGGAAGGAAATGGAGGGTATTCACCATCGTGGTACATGGGACCTCTCTCGTCATGAACAATTTTCAAAACAGGATTTGACCTATTTCGATGAAGAAACAAAAGAACGGTATACCCCAATGGTCATTGAGACCTCAGGCGGTGTAGATCGCGCAACGCTCTTCTTTCTTATGGATGCATATCGCGAAGAGGAGACAAAACCAGGAGAGACGCGCGTAGTATTAAAACTTCATCCAAAACTCGCGCCTTATAAAGCGGCTGTCTTTCCTCTTCTTTCGAACAAGCCAGAACTTGTGAAACTCGCAGAAGGCATTTATAAGGACTTAAAACAAGATTGGATGATTGCATGGGATGCACGCGGCAATATCGGCAAGCGTTATCGTGCGCAAGATGAAGCGGGAACCCCATATTGTTTCACGATAGACTTTGAAAGTTTAGAGAATCAGGACGTGACGGTACGCGACCGCGACACCATGACACAAGAACGAGTAAAGATCGCCGACCTCAAAGATTTTTTAAGAAAGAAACTTGTATAAAAGAAATATCCTGCCTTTGGCAGGATATTTCTTTAGTACGTCCCATATCACTTTTTTGTGGTATAGTAATTCAAATAACGTATGAAAAAAGTACTCGTCGTAAGTTTTAGCATGTTAGTCGCTTTGAGCATGCTCACACCATCGATTACTCACGCATCTTTTTTTGATGACTTGAGAGCTCAATTGAGCGCTCTACGCGTTCAGCTTGATGAGTTAATTAAACAGAGTGAGATATTATCCCAGACAAAAACAATATCAACCACTCCGTATTCAACCTCAGTAGTACCAATCGAATCATCGGCCACATCCGCAGCACCCTCTAATCCTCAAGGGAGTGGATATATTGTTCTCCAAGAATTACCAAATAGTCCTCAAGTCTCATGCACCCTTCCTGAGCTTCTGCCTGCCGAAAAAAAAGATGAGGTAAATTTACTTCAAATAGCTCTCTATAAAGCAGGATATTATAAGGATGGACTTATTACTGGATATTACGGAAAACTTACGGAAGCTGCAGTGAGAAATTTTCAAAGTGGAAATAACCTTCCAGTTACTGGGCGCCTTGATCGCGTGTCCGCAAGTAAATTAGATGGAAGTGTAAAAGAATATTTTGAAGAGTGTCGCACCACAAAAGACATAAAGCAGATTTTTGAAATTCCTGAGCCTCCAGTTATTTTGCCTCCCCAAACAACCTCGACTCAGTCTTTGATTACCGTTATTCATCCGCTTGCGGGGTATGCTCTTGATAACAGCGGCGGGAAGGACAGTGGTATTATTGCCAATATTCAATGGTCTAGTTTGAATCTTGGAAATTATGGAATCAATATCAATCTCATCAATAGCAATGGATCAACGTTTAATGGTATTGCTTCGGATATCCCAAATACAGGAACTTATGCATGGAAATACGATTCCACAATTCCCAATGGAAGTTATCAGATACAAATAGCATCATCGGAAAAAGGAGGGCCTGCGGCCGTGGCATATAGCGGATATTTTTCGCTAAGCGGAAATAATTTTGTAACTACGACTTCGACGCAACCTAGAATCTTTTCAACATATCCTGGAATGGTGAATGTGGGGGATGATACAACACAAATTACACTTACTGGTATCGGATTTAGAGGGGATGGTTCGCAAATAGTAAGTCTCACGGGTCGTAGTAATGATGGAACGGGATATGACACGAGTCCGAACAATGTGAATGTGTCTTCAAATGGTATGCAGATGACCTTTACTCTTCCGACGTCTCTTAAAGCGGGAACATATACGATTCAGATAGAAACGATTGGAGGAGCGATACCAAATAGTAATACTACTCAGATTTTTGTGAATCCGCTTTCTCAAATCTCTCCGGTAACAATAACATATCCGACCGCGGGAATGTCATTTACTGCGGGGGGTCCTATCACTGTTGCATTCACAAATTATGCGATTGGAAGCCAGTATGATGTTTTTCTCATAAGCAACACTTACAGCACTCTTCTTGGAAGAGTGACCGGCAAGAGTGCGGACCAAGATAAAGAGTCTTTTACTTTGGCGAGCACAATAGTTGCTGGTAGTAATTATCAGATTAGGATAAGTCCCATACAGGGAAAAGATTCAGCTAATGCATATTCACCTTATTTTTCTATCGTAACAGTTACAAGCACTATCATTACCACAAGTACTACGAGCCATCCACACGGTCCTGCAGCATGGAATTATGGTTGGGATGATTTTACCTCACCTCTTGGTGCTGATCATAGTGCGCAGATTTTAGAAAATTATCGCGCACATCCAGAGGAGTATGGAGTAAACCCAATTGGTAATAACGGTTATGTGCCAAATCCAGTATTGTATGGTGCTTCAAATCCTAAAATGCCGACTGCGGTCTTACGTCTTTATAAAGCATGCAGTGATAATTGGATAAATCGTAAGGAGCACATTCCAGTTGAGCCAGGCGGATATATGAATTATCGCTGTACGAACAGATATCAGCAGCAATGTTTTGATGATGGCTCGTTCGATAGTTATTATGATGAGGCGTGCATTTATGAGAGTCCGGTAAGTGCCGTGCCCTCAACAAATCAGGAATCTCTTTATTCTGCATCAGTGTTTAATGCGGCAAAAAATGAGTTGCAGCATATGGTGGGTCAGTTAAAAACACTTATCGAAAAATCACGATAAGAAATAAAAATAGCAACTCCGGTTGCTGTTTTTTTGTACTCAAGTAGTATGAGCTATATGCACGAATTCAAACGCGTAGTATTGAAAAATGGTATGAGAGTAATTCTTGTGCCACAAAAAGAAAGCCTTGCGACCATGGCGGCAGTGCTCGTGGAGGCGGGCTCAAAATATGAAAGCAAAAATATAAATGGCGTTTCCCATTTTCTTGAGCATATGTGTTTTAAGGGCACCACGAAGCGTCCTCGTCCTATGGACATCGCAAAAGACTTAGATGGACTTGGTGCAGAATATAACGCATTTACAAGTCATGAGTACACAAGTTATTTCATTAAGGCGCGCAACGAAGTTTTTGATGAAACACTTGAAATACTCTCAGATCTTTATTTAAACCCCACGTTCGATGCTCTTGAAATTGAAAAGGAGAAGGGAGTGATTGAAGGAGAAATAAATATGCGGGAAGATATGCCCCAACAGAAAGTATGGGAGGTATTTATGGAGTTATTGTATGGGGACCAACCCGCAGGATGGAATATTATAGGACCGAAAGAAACGGTAAAAAAATTTACTCAGAAAGATTTCCTTACCTATCGTGGAAAACACTATGTAGGGCAAGCAACTTCACTTGTGGTAGCGGGAGGATTTGATGAGAAGAATATTATCCAGAAAATCGAAAAACAATTTATGCACCTTCATCGAAGCGCGAAGGGTAAAAAAGTAAAAGTAAAAGAAGAACAACAAAGTCCACGCGAAAAAAATCACTTTAAGGAATCAGATCAGACACATCTTATGATGGGATTTCGCGCATTTGATACCTATGATGAACGACGCTACGCGCTTCAAGTACTTTGTGATATTTTAGGCGGGGGTATGAGCTCTCGTCTCTGGCAACGAGTTCGTGAAGAAATGGGTGCGGCATATTATGTGGGCGTTGGTTCAGATCTTTTTACTGATCATGGTATGGTTGCAATGTCTGCGGGGGTTCACCACGAAAAAGCACGCGAGGTAGTAAAAGCTGGACTTGAAGAATTTGCACGTCTAAAGAAAGAATTAGTATTACCAAAGGAACTTCAGCGTGCCAAAGACCATTTAATTGGCAATTTCTTCCTTTCTCTAGAAACATCAGATGAAATAGGCTATTTTTATGGCGGTCAGGAGGTAATGAATATGAAATTAAGAGACCCCAAGCGAGTTGCGGCATGTATTAAGACAGTTACCGCAGAAGAGATTCGTAGCGTTGCGCGCCAACTCTTTAAGGAGAAGGCGCTTAATGTTGCAGTTGTGGGACCGTTTCGTAAGCCCTCATTCGGTGATATACTTTCGATATAATATGTTTGAGATGAAAAAAATTGAAATCGGATGGGAAACGTTATGGCGCGTATTAGTGTTTGCTATTGTGGTATATGTGTTAATTCAAGCGCGTATGGTGGTAGGCGTCTTCCTGGTGTCGGTAGTGATTTCGCTTGGACTTGATCCATTTGTAACTTTCTTAGAACGATTAAAATTTCCCCGCCTTCTTGGTTCATTTATCACATTTCTTATTGGTCTTACTATTATTGCGTCAGCAATGTATTTTGTAGTTCCTTTTGGTATTAGTGAGGTAGGTAACTTTGCCTCCTATGTGAGCGAACATCTTTCTACGCTCCTTAAAATTGATATTCCTAGTTTTTCGCTAAGCGATGTTCGTACAAGTTTAAATAGTGCATTTGGATTTTTTGGTGTTTCTGGAGCGTCAATTGGCGGTGCCATTGGCGGTGCCATTGGAAGTATTTTTCTTCGAGGCACATTCGTAATTGCAACTATTATGATGTCTTTTTATTTGACGGTAGAAAAAGACGGAGCAGAACGTTTTTTGAAAGCAATTTTACCAGACTCGCATGAGCGAGGAATGCTTTCAGTTTTTTCCGCGTTTAAGGTAAAAATTAGACGGTGGTTTTCTGCACAATTATTTTTGAGCATTGTGGTGGGAACTGTTTCTGGATTCGGCATGTGGCTTCTTGGAGTAAAGTATGCATTTGTGCTTGGTATTCTCGCGGCAATTTTTGAACTTGTGCCAATGATTGGTCCTGTTATTGCGGGAAGCGTGTCATTTCTTGTAGCAATCACTGACACCTTTTCTCTCGGTCTTTATACACTTATTTTCTATATGCTCGTACAACAACTTGAGAATAATGTCCTTATTCCACTCGTAATGGGACGCGCCATGAAAGTCCATCCTCTTATGACTATTATCTCCATTCTTACAGGAGGTGTTGTTGCGGGATTTATTGGAATGATTCTTGCAGTGCCCATCGCCGTTTTTTTACAGGAAATCATTCTTTATTTTGCGGAACAGAAGAGAAATAAATCAGCGCTTATCTAACGTATGGACGCAAAGAAATTTTATATCACGACGACACTTCCGTACGTGAACGCCGCTCCACATATGGGTCATGCACTTGAGTTTGTGCAGGCAGATGTTATTGCGCGATATCAGAAGTCGCTTGGGAAAGACCTTTTTTTTAATACGGGTACCGATGAGCACGGACAAAAGATTTATGAAAAAGCACTTGAAGAAAAGAAAGAGCCTCAAGTCTATTGTGATGAGTATGCGGCAAAGTTTAAAGTGATACTTATAAAACTAAACATTCTTCCCGAAATTCATTTTATTCGCACAACCGATATGCATCATATCGTGGCCGCACAGGAATTTTGGAAGCGGTGCGAAACGAAAGGAGATATTTATAAAAAAACATACAAGATAAAGTATTGTGTGGGATGCGAACTTGAAAAGACAGATTCCGAACTCGTAGAGGGCAAATGTCCGATACATCCCAACCTCATATTAAAAGAAATTGATGAGGAAAATTATTTTTTTCGTTTCTCAAACTATCAAAAGCCACTTTTGGATTTTTATGCAAAAAATCCTGACTTTGTAATTCCTGACTTTCGGTTTCATGAAATCACAAATTTTGTGACGCAGGGTCTTGCCGATTTTAGTATTTCGCGGCTTAAGGAAAAGATGCCGTGGGGTATTCCCGTGCCAGGAGATGACACACAAGTTATGTATGTGTGGTTTGATGCGCTTATTAATTATATTTCAACGCTTGGTTGGCCTGAAAATGAGGTAAATTTTAATGCGTATTGGGGAAGTAAAAATGAGCGTTTGGCGGTGCAGATTGCAGGGAAAGATAATCTTCGTCAACAGTCAGCAATGTGGCAAGCGATGCTTTTATCGGCAGATCTCCCCCTTTCAAAACAGGTTATTATTCATGGATTTATTACGAGTGGAGGGCAGAAGATGTCGAAGAGTGCGGGCAATGTAATCGATCCTTATGCAGTAGTAGAGCAATACAGTACTGATGCACTTCGGTATTGGCTTACGCGGGAGATGAACACATTTGAAGATGGTGATTTTACATGGGAAAAATTCAAAGAAAGTTATAATGGTGGTCTTGCAAATGGACTTGGAAATCTTGTAAGTAGAATTATAAAGATGGCGGCAAATAGTGGAGTAGTATTCAATAGTGCAAACCTTGATAGCGCATCTCTTTTAGAAAACACAGACGCAATTTTAAAAAAGTATCATGCTGCACTCAATAGGCATGATATAAAAGAAGCGGCGAATGTCGTATGGGAAACGATTGCAGAAACAGATAGATTTATTCAGAAGACCGAACCATTTAAAAGAATAAAGACCGACCCAGAAGTAGCAAAAAAAGACATCGCGACCCTTTTGTGTCAGTTAGATGAGATACAGAAAATGCTCGCTCCTTTTTTGCCAGAAACAAGCACAAAAATACACAATGCGATTATTCATGTAGAAGTTCCTCTTGAGCCTCTTTTTCCACGAGTGTAAGAAGATATGAAAATCATTCATTTTGATGCACATACGCACGCGCAATTTGCTGCATATGATGTCGATAGAGCTGAGGTAATGCATCGCGCATATAACGCGGGGGTAGGTATGATAAATGTAGGCACCGACTATGAAACCTCGGTTGATGCGGTAAAGCTCGCACACACACATGCAAACACCTATGCATGTGTTGGGCACCATCCTGTTCATGCAACGCCAAGTGAATATCACGACGAAGACGAGCACAGAGAGGAAGATTTTGAAGTGATAGAAAAATTTGATTATGAGGCGTATCAAAAACTCGCGCGTGATCCAAAAGTAGTAGCCATAGGAGAGTGCGGACTCGACTACTTCAGAATGGAGAACAACAAACTAGAAATAAAGGAAAAGCAGAAGCAGGTTTTTGAGGCACAAATTAAACTTGTACACGAAGTTCAGAAGCCGCTTATGATTCATTGTCGCGACGCATTTCCCGACTTAATTGAAATTCTGACTCGGAATTCATCGCTTCTCATTCCTCATCGTGCAGGAATCATTCATTTTTTCACTGGTACAGAAACGGAGGCAAAAAAACTTCTTGCACTTGGATTTTCATTTACATTCGGAGGCGTGATTACGTTTGCTCGTGAATATGATGAGGTGATAAAGCTTATTCCTCAGGACAAGATACTTTCTGAAACAGACGCGCCCTACGTAACCCCCGTGCCATATCGAGGAAAGAGAAATGAGCCTTCGTATGTGATTGAAGTCGAAAAGAAACTCGCAGAAGTAAAAGGGTTATCACAAGAAGAAATGAGAATTCAAATTATAAAGAACGCAGAAGAGGTATTTCAGGTAACGTTTGGGTAAATCCATTTTTTTAGGTAGAATGGAACTATCATGTCCAAGTATGATTTCTCAAAAATAGAGAAACGATGGCAAAAAATTTGGCAAAAAGAGAAGCTTTATGAGCCCAAATTAAAGACGGCAAAAAAGCCTTTTTATAACCTTATGATGTTTCCGTATCCTTCTGCGGAGGGATTGCATGTAGGAAATATGTACGCATTTACGGGAGCTGATATTTATGGTCGTTTCAAGCGCATGGAAGGGTACGACGTATTCGAACCCATTGGATTGGATGGATTTGGTATCCATTCTGAGAATTATGCGATGAAGATTGGGACGCATCCACTTACCCAATCAAAAATTTCTGAGAAGCGATTTTATAAACAACTCGAATTTTTAGGGAATGGATTTGCATGGAATGAGCGCCTCGAAACATACGACCCAGAATATTACAAATGGACACAGTGGATTTTTATTCAGATGTGGCGCGCGGGCCTTGCGTATCGGAAGAAGCAGCCAGTGAATTGGTGTCCAAGTTGTCGCACAGTACTTGCTGATGAACAAGTAATTGCGGGGAAGTGCGAGCGTTGTTCGAGCGTTGCAGAAAAAAAGAATCTGGAACAATGGTTTTTTCGTATTACGAATTATGCGGAACGTCTTTTGCGCAACCTCGAAAAAATTGATTGGTCAGAGCGCGTGGTTATTGCACAAAAAAATTGGATAGGGCGTTCGGAGGGAGCGCATATCGAATTTTCAATTTTTTGTGATGAGGAATGCATGTCTTCTTCTCCTCGTGGTGCGAAGACAAGAATAAAAGTATTTACGACGCGTCCCGACACCATTTTTGGTGCAACGTATGTCGTTCTTGCGCCAGAACATTCGCTTGTTGATGAGATGCAAGAGAAAATAAAAAACAAGAATGAAGCACTCGCTTATCGTGAAGCTGCGAAAGCAAAGTCAGAAGAGGAGCGAGTAGGAGATAGCTCAATAGGTCAGGCACAGGAAAAAACCGGCGTAGAATTGAAAGGATTACGAGCAATAAATCCAGCTACAGGAAAGCCAATACCAGTATTTATCGCAGATTATGTGCTTTCGACGTACGGCACGGGCGCTATTATGGCAGTGCCTGCTCATGATGAGCGCGATTTTGCATTTGCAAAACGTTTTCACCTTCCCATTCCAATCGTTATTAAGGGAGAAAATAGTAAGGCAAGCGAGCCGTTGGAGAAGGCATATATAGGAGAAGGACGACTTACGAATTCAGGAAAGTTTGATGGCATGACCGTGGAGGATGCAAAGTGGGCAATCACCAAATTTGTAGGGGGAGAAAGAAAGGTGCAATTCCGTCTTCGAGATTGGCTCGTATCTCGTCAGCGTTATTGGAGTCCTCCTATCCCAATGGTATTTTGCGAAGCGTGTGCAAACGAAAAAAAAGGAGAACAACCTGATATGCCAGGGTGGTATGCAGTACCCGAAAAAGAACTTCCTGTAAGACTTCCTTTTGTAAAAGAATTTCGTCCAGAAGGAAAGGGCGAGTCACCACTTGCATCAATAAAATCATTTTATGTAACGAAGTGCCCGCATTGTGGAGGAAAGGCGCGTCGCGAAACAGACGTATCAGATACCTTTCTTGATTCTGCGTGGTATTTCTTGCGTTATCCAAGTGTAGGAGAAAAGAAGGTGCCGTGGAATAAGGCAATTACGAAAAAGTGGTTCCCTGTAAATATGTACACAGGGGGTGCTGAGCATTCTGTATTACATCTTCTTTATTCGCGCTTTGTCACTATGGCGCTATACGATCTTGGTATTGTCCATTTTGATGAACCATTTACGAAATTCCGCGCACACGGACTTCTTATTAAAGATGGCGCAAAGATGTCAAAGTCAAAGGGAAATGTAGTAAATCCAGATGATTATGTAAAACGTTTTGGTGGTGATGCACTTCGGATGTATCTCATGTTTTTGGCGCCTTTTGAGCAAGGAGGTGATTTTCGTGATGCGGGCATTTTAGGTATTACACGTTTTCTTGATCGCGTGTGGAAATTAGGAGAAAAAGTAATCACTCTTAAAAAGAAAAGCACAAAAGACGAGGGAATAGAGAGAATACTGCATAAGACTATAAAAAAGGTTACGGAAGACATTGAATCATTACAATACAATACTGCAATTAGTGCGCTTATGGTTCTTTTGAATGAGATGGAAAAGAAAGACGTGGGACAAAAAGAGGTAGAAATAATATTAAAACTTTTAGCCCCATTTGCTCCACACATTACAGAGGAATTATGGAAAAAATGTGGAAACAAAAAATCAATACACACATCCTTGTGGCCTGTATTTGATTCGAAAAAGATAATCGAGGATTCATTTTCACTTGTAGTCCAGGTAAATGGAAAATTTCGCCTTACTATCATAGTTCCACGAGGTATCACCGAAAAGGATGCAAAAAATATTGCATTAAAAGAAGGAGCCGTAAGCAATGCATTCGGGGGCAAGATGGTAAAGAAAGTAATTTTTGTACCTGATCGACTTATTAATTTCGTTATATAATGCATCATATGAACAATAAGGGTTTTAGTTCTGTTATCGTTCTCTTCTTTATTGCGCTTTTAATATTTGCTGTCGCACAAGTAGTAGGAGGAGGCGTGAAATTAGAGGGAATTGCGACGCTTTTTAAACCGCCCTGGTCAACATCTTCGACAATACAGGTGAAACAACCCCCCATTTCTTCGCAAGGGAATACTCCCGTGTCTACGCCTACAGAGCCTGAAAAACCAAAGGTAATACCGCCAGAAGGATATAAAGAGTCTGACCTTTCTCCGTATTATAAGAAAGTGAGAATAAGTTCGGTAAGGCCTCCAAGTGGGTTTCAAGAATTAGATTCTTCTTTTGTAATTGAAGCAGAATCGAACAATGCAGAATCAATCTCAGTAACGGGATGGAGAGTAAGAGGAAATCGAAAAGGAAGTGAGGTAGTAATTCCTCAAGCCATCGCAGATATTAACCCCCCCTATGGATTTCAGAAAGGTGATATTAAACTTGGGAGCGGACAGAGCGTAACTATGTATAGTTGGAGAAAAGATAGCGGGGTACCCAATATTCGTCTAAATAAGTGCACGGGATTTTTGAATGATTTATATGCTTTTTCCCCAAGTCTTCCGAATGAGTGTCCGCGTGTAGAAAGTGCACGCATGGCAGTATTCACGGGACAATGTCAGAATTTTTTACGGTCCCTCAGTTCTTGTAGGATTCCTACCGCAAACGAAATAAATCAATTTACAGGGCCACTTGATGGTGAATGCAGAACCATTATTGATCAACAAAATTATGGGAGTTGCTACAGAGTACATAGAAACGAGACTGATTTCTTTTCTCGCGAGTGGCGAGTGTGGTTGAATGAGTTTATGTTTTTCGACACACTTCATGATCGACTCATTCTTCTTGATAAGGAAGGACGCGTCGTAAACGAATATATATACTAAAAAATACCCCGCATAGTGCGGGGTATTTTTATTTCCGTTCAGTAAGAGTCACGTTTGTTTCAATTTCCTTCCCGTCGCGAAGAAGGGAAAGGGTGATAATATCTCCCACATTACAATCTTCTAAAAAGTCTTGAATCGTTTTCTTTGTTTCTATCTTTTTCCCATTCCATCGAAGGACGATATCATCTTCTCGAATACCCGCAATATCAGCAGGACTTCCCACAACGACGGCGAGATCTTTCGGATATTCTCGGGTCACCAGTGCTCCGTAGTCTACAGAAAGTTTAAATTTCTCCTTAAAATCGGGAGTGATGGTAAGGTAGCGTATACCGAGAAGAGGCCTGCGCACGCGGCCATATTTTTTTACATCTTGAAGGTCTCTTCGCGCAGTATTGATAGGAATTGCAAAACCAATATTTTCTGCGCCAGCGACAACCGCAGCATTAATACCAACCACTCTTCCATGGGTGTCGACAAGAGGGCCTCCTGAGTTGCCTGGGTTAATAGCGGCATCAGTTTGAATGAGACCACGCATTTCTTGAAGAGGAGCTGAAGCGCCCGCATGGGCCGATACCGATCTTAAAAGGCCTGAAATAATACCTCGAGAAACGGTGTTTTTGAAAATACCGAGTGCATTACCGAACGCAAGTGCGGTTTGTCCGAGTTCCACCTGAGTTGAATCACCTAAGGTTACTTCAGGAAGTTTTTTTGTAGGATTAATTTTTAGAATCGCGACGTCGTCAACAGGATCACACGCAAGAATCTCAGCAGAGTAATGTGTGTCGTCATTCGTGATTACCGTATATTCTACATTTGTTTCCTCAATAACGTGCTTATTAGTGAGAATGATTCCGGTTGCATCAACAATAAATCCAGAACCGCCCCCCACTTCAACCATGCCGCGAGCATCAATTTTTTCAAGAGGGATATGAATAGGGGAATGATGTTTCCCTTGTTGCGCGTTTTCTTTATTCAACTCACTCTCTAGTTCTTCAAGTTTTTTTGAAAGAACAATCGAGACCACTGAAGGCATAACATTACGAACAATTTTTACAATTTTTTTACTTTCATTTCCCATAATGTTTATTGTACCAGAGAAACCCACAACGCGTGGTTCAAATCCCCCCGATATAAAAAACAACACTTCTAAAAGTGTTGTTTTTGTTAGTGCGGAGGGTGGAGCCCCGCGGTGCGGGATTGCTGTTTTCTAAACTCGCTTCGCTTATTAAGAAAACAGGGAAGATTTACCTCTTTCTTCGGTTCAAATCCTCTTAATATTAAAGTAATACTCTATGCGAGTATTACTTTAAATTGCGGAGGGTGGAGGATTTGAACCTCCGAGGGGATTTCTCCCCAACCGCATTTCGAGTGCGGCGCGTTCGACCACTCTGCCAACCCTCCAATTTCTGTGTGTGCCCCCGGAAGGAATCGAACCCTCATTTTATCCTTAGGACGGATCTGTTCTATCCATTGAACTACAGGGGCTCCTTCTTAGAGCCATTTCTTATACGCTTTTTCATGTTTTCTGTAAAGAAAAGTTGTTATTTTTCCTCACTTTTTGTATGATGTGCATGGTTGGATTGCGGGCGATTAGCTCAGCTGGTTAGAGCGTCACATTGACATTGTGAAGGTCAGAGGTTCGAGTCCTCTATCGCCCACACTGAGCGAGACAATTGATTGTCTCGCGAGAGGACGAGAATGCCGGAACGATATACATTCAGCAGAATGCACCGCGACCCAGTAGGTCAATGTGCTCATTGAGGCGGTGCCCAGCCCGAAGCGAGTGGCGACGAGCTAAGAGGCGAGGGAGAGTCCTCTATCGCCCACATAGATTTAGATACTGGATATAATGGGCCTATAGTAAAATGGTATTATGCCTCCATGGCATGGAGGAGGTTGGGGTTCGATTCCCCATAGGTCCACAACAAAAAAGTATATGAAAAAACAAAAAGCATTTGCGGGATATGCGAATATCGACAGAAGGGAGTTTATGAGCAAGCTTCAGCCCATTCTTTCTCCGCGTGATTTAGAAATGATAGAGACGGCGTACGTACTCGCAAAATATGGCCATCGAGATCAGATGAGGGATAATGGTCACGTACGTTATTTTGAGCATCCTAAAACGGTGGCATGGATTCTTGTTGATGAGTTGAAAGTTGCCGATGCACAGACAATTGTAATGGCGCTTTTGCACGATGTGCTCGAAGATTCTCATATCCTTTCGCCGTATCGCATCGAGCTCAATTTTGGAAAGGAGGTAGTAGTGGGGTTAAAACTTCTTACGAAACAACCCAAGGAGGGATATTTAAAGCGTCTAAAAACATACGCAACCGCAAAGACGCTTAGTGTAAAGCTTTGTGACCGACTTCATAATTTGCGGACGCTTGATGGATGTACAATAAGTAAACAAAAAGAACAGGTTGAAGAGACAAAGAAATATTATATTCCACTCGCGGAACACCTCGTGACTCTTTTATCGAAGAAAGATAGATGGAGGGGGGAGTATTTAGAGAACGAGATTAAGAAAATATGCGCGCAGTATGAGTAAAAAAACACCCCATACGGGGTGTTTTTAACGATGACGCAGGTTTCTTTTCTTTCCTGCTTTTTTACTATGTTTTTTGCGGACTACTTTTCTCTTCTTGTTCATGCGCATTTACAATAAATCAAAATCACATTATATGCAACTAGCCGTTTCCTTTTATTTACAGCAAGATGGGTTTAAGGTAGACTGGTGCTGTATTGGATGTGGAAATAGTCGTGCATAGAGCGGAGGGGTGGCAGAGCGGTCGAACGCGCCGCACTTGAAATGCGGTATGCCGCAAGGCATCGTGAGTTCGAATCTCACCCCCTCCGCTCTATGTAGGAAATAAAAACCCCGAATAATCGGGGTTTACAATTCTTTGTTATAAATATTATTTAGTATTCTTCCGCGGATAGACTCAAGGTGAAGTGCGTATTTATTTTTTATACCACCCTGATTAGAGCATTGTGTAAAATAATGACTCAACTCATTGAGAAAGTGTGCATCCATCATTTCGGTGAGAAGATATTTTGCATCATTGAAAAGATATCTTTCTCGTATGGTAGATGGCCCTCCCATCTGGTCTAGAAATACAAGAATAAATGCAACTTCTTTTTGATAGTGCCCCCACTCAACAAAAAGATCAAACTTCCTACTCAATTCAATCTGCTCTCCTATTGTTCGTATAATATCCTGGATTTGTTGAGCAGAAAGGTGGTGGAGCGCTGCAAATTCTGCAAAGGCGGCATCTTTCGGATGCGGGATAGTATAGCGCGTTTCTTTGGGGTTAATACCCTTTTTTGAGAATATACTGAAAAGACTCTCAAGCCCTCTAAGCATAGAGATACCTCTAAGAATTATTAATGAACAGTGCCTATAAAATACAATGTACGAAATAAAATGTCAATTAGAGTGAGGTTATGTAATTCACAATTCTTCGAGTGGCATTGAGGTTATGAATGAGAGGAGTTTTTGTTTTTGATACTTCTTTTTTCTCTCCTGTTTTCTCCATCTCTTCAAGGCGTTTTAGAATTTTTGTAGTGCTTGTTTCTATAAAACCAATTCCTTTTTCCTCAAACAATTGTGCGTTTCCTTCTTCTTGTGGTTTTAGATATTTAGTAATAATAACGGGGCAGCCCATGGTAGCTGACTCCATAAGAAAGCCCGTTCCTGCTTTTCCCATTGCCACGTTGGCAATGCGGAGATATTCATCAATATTTGAGACAAATCCAAGCACGTGCGCGTGAGGAAGTTTTCGTACGAGTTGAGTGCGCAACTTTTCGTTTTTCCCACATATTACAACCAATTGAGTGTTTGGCATCATTTCAATTTTCCGCGCAAGTGGTAATGCAAAGTGATCCGGTCCTGTGTGAAGCATATAAAGAACAACGAATGCGCGTGTAGAGATGGAGAAATTTTGTCGCAATACTCTATTATCCTTTTTCTTCGTGAACACAGGACGAAGAGGAAATCCAAGAACATGAATAAGGCGTGCGGGAACACCAAGGGCCCGAAGCGCTATTTTTGTTTCACGAAGAGGAACGAGATAGGCGTCGGTGCCAGGTGCAATCCAGTATCGATGAAGACTTTTAAGATCGGTAACCACAGTAACAAGAGAAAATCCCATTTTTTTCTTATACATCGTAATGAGACGATTGGCGGCGGGGTAGGTGGTAACAATAATATCTGGCTTAGTTTTTTGGAGCAGCTGCTCAAACTTTTTAAGTGATGAGGGAGGAAGAAGGGAGGAAATACGATTAAGTATTTTTTCTGAGTCAGTAATTGAGGCAATTCCTTGATAAAGAAGAGGGAGGTGCTCTGCTGAAAGCTCGTATATCTTTTTACTGATGCGTTCGGGATCGGTTCCAATAATATCTTTAAAATCTAAAACACTTACCGCGTAGCCGCGATGTAATAATTCCTCTTGAAGTGCTTCTGCGGGTACTTTATGTCCACTCCCATATGCGGAGGTGATAATAAGAATCTTCTTCATAGTGCTCGGGGTGGGACTCGAACCCACACGACCTATTACGGTCAAGGGATTTTAAGTCCCTCGCGTATACCATTCCGCCACCCGAGCTATGGGTAGATTCTACATCGAAATATGATTTTTTCAAATAAAAATACCGCAGCAATATTGCTGCGGTATATAACATCATTACTCGCACGAGTAATGAAATGAATAAATGCCACAACGGGCATCGAAGCGAGGGTGGGACTCGAACCCACGCATATAGGTTTTGCAGACCTACGCCTTACCACTTGGCCACCCCGCCTTTTTGTAAAAGAACAATGCATTTATTGAAACAAAAAAAAGAACACATATCAAGCAAGTAATGTGTCCTCATTTTGGAGGCCTGGGTGGGACTCGAACCCACGTATAAGGGTTTTGCAGACCCTTGCCTTACCACTTGGCTACCAGGCCATATAGTATATTGTGAATAACTAATTACTGAATTGCCTCATCTTCAAGCATCAAGGTACCACTCTTTTCCTGCTCGGTCATACCACTCGTATCAATTTCAAATTTCAAAAATGGCATCGGTTTGATATTCATTTTTTTAAGTAACTTCTGACGAAGACTACTCGCACTATTAGTGAGCGCGCGATAGACCACGGGGCTCTTCGCAAACGGAATAATACCAATTTTGATGGTGGCGTGCAATAACTTTTCATCAACAAGCACATCAGTAATAGTTACGAGTGCTCCTTCAAAATTATAATCACGCGTAAGAATCTTTCCGAGTTCTTCTTCGATGAGCGACCCCGCTTTAAGATTGCGAAAAGGCTTCATAATAAATTAAGGATATGCGAATACGAGGCGATTGCCTACGCGAATTGGGTCATCACTTTCTACAAGAAGCCCCACTTCTATGCCAGTCTCTGCTTCGGCAATGTCTTTGCGTCCTGATTGGAGGTTGAGAATCTTTCCTTTTCCAATGAGTTTTGTATCAAACCAAATTTCGAAAGACTCCTGATTTTTAATGGGGCCTAATGCAACGCGACCACCCACCACCCGCTCCTTTCCTTTTGCGCCGCCGAATACTCCCAAGATTTCAATTGTGCGGAATTCTTTTGTAGTTAATTTTTCTGCATGTTCCGCAACTTGTTTTTCAAGTTCGTAAATAATAGGGGAGTTGAAGAATAAGATTTTTTTTGCGAGTGCCATATTTTCTGCAGCACGATCCATCTTCGTGTGAAATCCAATAATTGCCGCTTTCATGCTGTCTGCATCTTTTACATCTCCCTCAGTTACGGGTCCCACTGAAGATTTTACAATAGCGAGAGGAAGCGTTTTTGCGAGACGTCCCATCACCTCATTCAAGACTTCGAGAGTTCCTGCCTCATCAGCTTTGAGCACTATTGCGAGGCGCTTTTCACCCTTTTCAAATGATGTATTTTTATTTTCGTTTGGCAACATCTTCTCAAGCTTGATGAGAGATTCATGAAGTACTTTTTCATCTTTGTGTGCACAGAATATTTCACCAATTTGCGGAGCTTTTTCAAATCCTATAATAAGTGCGGGCGCACTTGGTTCCAGTTGTTGTATTGCTTTTCCCATGAAGTTCTCAAGAGTACGCACCTTGCCTGAGGTGCTGTGAGTCGCAATCGTATATCCTTGCATAAGCATACCCTCTTTAATGATGACGCCCGCAACTAAACCCCGCTTTGAATCCATTCTTACGGAAATCACAACTCCCGAAGCAACATTATCGCCAATACAATGAATATCCTCGAGTTCAGAAGTGAGAAGAATAAGGTCGAGAAGCTCATTTACTCCTTCGCCGGTCTTTGCAGAAACAGCATGCCATGAAACATCACCTCCTTTTCCTTCAAGGTAGATGCCAAGCTGCATAAGGTCATTCACCACTTTTTCAATGTCTGCACCCGGCTTATCAATTTTATTTATTGCAACAATAAAAGGAACCTTTTCTTCTTGAATGTATTTAAGTGCATTTTTCGTCTGGGGTTTCACACTATCATCTGCAGCGACCACAAGAATAGCGAGGTCGGCAATTTTTGCGCCGCGTTCTCGCATTTTAGAAAACGCCTCATGTCCTGGAGTATCAATGAAAGTAATTCTCTTCGCTTCTTTTGAGCCCGCAGGAGTGTGTTCAATTTCATAGGCGCCAATAGATTGGGTAATGCCCCCCGCTTCTTTGCTCGCTACGGTTGTTTTTCGGATATGGTCAAGAAGCGTGGTTTTCCCGTGATCCACATGTCCCATTACTACAACAATTGGGGGTCGAGATTGCTTCATCTGTATTGAAACTAACAGAAGTAAGAGGTGAATACAAGGAAAATGAGCAATTATGCTGAAAAACTTGAAGCAACGAGAAAAATGCCGTAAGCTATAGGAACTTACCTATCTGTAATTCAATCCGAATTGCGAATTGGGTAGGGAGGCGTGGCTGAGCGGTCGAAAGCGGCTTCCTGCTAAGAAGTCGAGGGGGGAACCCCTCCGAAGGTTCGAATCCTTCCGCCTCCGCAACGACAGAAAACCATCATTTTGCATGATGGTTTTTTGGCGCTATGATGGAGGAAAGGATTCGAACCGTGGCCGAAATTACGAAGTAATGAGGTCTCGACCGAAGGGAGAGGCGAATCCTTCCGCCTCCGCATTCTAGACAGTAGTATTGTAGAAACCTTGATATTATTTAAATCTATTATTGACGCAACAATCACATGAACGAAGAAGAGTTCGAAAAAAAGATGGAAGAAACTAGGGCGGGGCATGAACAGCTACATTGGTATATTGCTGGCTTTGCTTTAACGATCCTAACCCTTCTTTTTAACTTCATTAAGGAAATTGCTTCCATCGTAGATCCACTGACGGTCATTTTAATAAAAATTTCTGTATGGTCATTAGTTGCCATTATAATTTTATCGCCCCTCACAAACCTACTCTCTCATATAATTACGAGCTTATTCGCGCAAACTAAAAGAGAATGGGATACAAATAAGAGGGAAGGGGTTCGATTACATAATAAAGCGGCCTTTCTCACAAAAATTAGATTTGCTACGAAATATATTTCTATGGGTCTATGTGTTGTGGTCCTCATACTTCTTGCCATTGGCGTTAGCCGACTTTATTTAAATTAACACTAAAAAGACTCCGACCCCGATACCCCAATTTCAAAACTCGAACAGACCCCAAGGGATGCCTATACTGATTGAAATGGCGCAATTCTAAACCTCCCCACACTCCGCTAATATAAAAACCATCATCTTGCATGATGGTTTTTTGGCGCGCTAGCATATTTTGGTAATATAAATATATGAACAAAACCATTTTCAAGAGCACTGGAGCTGTCGTTGCGGGATTTTTCACAGTTGCTATTTTATCAATCGCGACAGATTTTGTGTTGGAATCACTTGGCATTCTTCCTCCACAAACTAATCCGGGCGCATATGTCACGTGGATGCTCGCGTTCGCACTTTTTTATCGCAGTATCTATACAATAGTTGGCGGATATGTAACGGCAAAGGTAGCGCCGCAAAATCCAATGCGGCATATTTATGTGCTTATGATTCTTGGCGGATTGGGTGGTGTAGCTGGTGCGATTAATGGATGGAATTTGGGCAATCATTGGTACCCAGTTTCACTTGCAATAACCGGTCCTCTTTTTGTCTGGTTGGGTGGAAAATTGAAAATTTGTAACTAATTTTGTAATACAGTGAGTGGGGACTAAGCGGATTTACTTGTTTAATCATCAAGCCAGATTTTCATAGGGGTGAGACATCGCTTATAGGGAGAGGCGAACCTTTCTTAATTTCTCGCGTATTCAAAATTTACATTTTTGGTTCTGAGTGATAGATTATTACAGCAGAGGTTGCTCGGAAATCTCTAAGCAATATGGCCCTATCGTCTAGTGGCTAGGACAATGCCCTTTCACGGCATAAACAGGGGTTCGATCCCCCTTGGGGCTACAGCATAATAAAGACTCACTATTTAGTGAGTCTTTATTAATTTTTAATGTTCAATTTCTAATTTTTAAACAAAAGCATGAAGAATTAGGAATTGATTGAGCGGTTTTCCACTACCGGATACTACACTTCACACACGAAAACGGTATACTTATAAGGTAATTAATTATCACATGGACTACGCTGATAAAATCAAAAAGGAGAAGACATCGTTTTCGTGGAGTGCGCCAGAATATGAGCATTTTGAAAAAGATTCGAAATGGTTTTCAATCATGGGTGCGATTGCATTTGGAATTGTAGTTGTTGCATTCTGGAAACAGGATTTCTTTTTCGGACTTTTCATTATTCTTGCGGCAGGACTCGTGTTTTTCTTTGGTAAGCAAGAGCCGACTATTTATGATTTTGCGATTGACTCGCGGGGAATAACGATAGGGAAAAAATTATATCCACTTGGAAGTATTGAAAACTTCGCATTTTTAGAGAAGCACGGGAAGTTGCATGAACTTATTATTAAGAAAAAGACACAGGCAAACCCCTACGTACACATTCCCATAGAGGGAAAATTGGCAAAGGATGTCCGTTCATTTCTTATTACACGCCTTCCTGAGGTGGAATATAAGGAAACGCTCATCGATGTCTTTACGGAGCTTTTAGGCTTCTAATTTTTAGGAAACTGTGTATAATCGCTAGGTAAGTTCTCTGCCCTCGTCGTTCAACGGATAGGACGCAAGATTGCGGATCTTGTAATCGAGGTT
>JBAYKY010000003.1:0-48767 GCA_041664385.1 Minisyncoccota bacterium | reverse complement strand
GATGTCCTTACGCTAGAAACAGCAAATACCGCAGCTCAACCATACAATGGGTTTGGACAAGGCATAGCGTTTAGAGGGAGAACATATTCAAACGGCACAGTGAGAACCTTGGGGAGAATTGCAACGGTGCTCACTGATGATTCGGTGACAAATACAGGAAGTGCAATGATATTTCAAACTGTTCCTGATTCAACGTCGACTTCAACCCCAACTGAGAAGATGAGAATTAGTTATGATGGCACTATTGGTTTTGGAACTTCTGTTCCAACTTCAACTGCACGCATTACAGTAAATCCGATAGGTGCAGTTTCAGCTGATATGGCAACGGGACGCATTCAGCGCCTCGGTACTCCACTTGTTGCAACCGATGCCGCAACAAAAAGCTACGTCGATAGTTCTGTAACTGGGGGAAGCGGTACCGCGGTCGGGTATTGGACGCTTGTTGGTTCAAATCTTTATAACTCATCAGGAAGTAACGTCGGTGTTGGTACCTCAACCCCCTCTAAGAAACTTCAAGTTTTTGGTACGTTTGGTTCCGATTCTGGAAATCTTTATACCGATGGCACAGGAGTTATAACTGGTGCAGCTCTTTATGACATAAACAATGCTGCTTATTTCATAGATCCAAGTGCAGCTACTTCTATGAAGACTGCGGGTGATGTACTTATCGGAGGATCAGGAGCACCAGGAGCAAGATTGGATGTGGTAGGCAATGTGAATATTGGAAGTCTTTCGTCGGGAGCTTATTCTCTCACTCAAAATGCGGGAGATTGGGCTGCAACAAATGGATTTACACGAAGTTGGACGGGTGCAAATGGTGGGACATTATTCCAAGAAATTGCGAGCACCACTGTCCTTTCGTTCCAATCAAATTGGACGGATATGCAATCTCATATTCAATTCATTCGTGGTGCAACGAGAATAACTGCATTTCCTTCTGGTAATGTAGGTATTGGAACTGTATCGCCGGGCACAAGCAAATTGTATGTGAATGGCGCTGTTACTTTTGCTGGCAGTTTAGATATGCTCACGAATAATATTGCTATGAATGGTGGTAATATTGGCAATGTGGGCAAATTGACCGTGACCGCAATCGACCCTCTTTATAGTATTGATGGAGGAAAATACGCAACGTACGCCGCTTCTATTGCGGGTGGTGTGAAAGAAGAGTTTGTTGGGCGCGGTACATTTCCTGCTGTTCCAATTTCAAATTGTGAAGATAAATTGAAAATTGAAAATTGTAAATTGAAAATTTCGGAATCTCGGGAATATGTAATTGATTTCAACAAAGTGGAACGAGGTTCTGACTTGTGGGTCTGGTATAACGCAGTCGATTTTTCAGATGAGAACGTAGAGGTTCTAGTAACTCCAGTGAAGACCGCAATCCCAATAGCATATGAAATAGTAGGGAACACAATAGTCTTCCACGCCTCTGCGGATAGTAATTCATCGCTCGGTATCCCTGATTCAATCTCATTCAGCTATCGTTTGATTGCAAAGCGGCACGATTGGAAAAATTGGCCAACGTTTGCAAAAGATCAAAAAGAAACCCCATCATTTGTTATCAAATCGAAGAAGATGTAGGAATGAATAAAGAATAACGAATAGGGAATAATGAAAGGAGAAATAAAGAATTTTACTGATCTCAATGCGTGGAAGGAGGGTCATAAATTAACTGTAATGATATATCGGCTAACACAACAGTTTCCGAAAGATGAGCTTTTCGGCCTCACAAATCAAATGAGAAGATGCGCGGTTTCTATAACCTCGAACATCGCAGAGGGATTTAGTCGTCAGTCATATAAGGAAAAAGTTCAGTTTTATTCAATTGCACAGGGATCAACTACCGAATTACAAAATCAATTGATTATTGCGCGAGATGTACATTATGTAACCCAAGAGAAGTTTGATGAGTTATATCCTCAATCTATTTCAACTCACAAAATAATCAACGGACTTATAAAAAAGTCAAAAGAATTTGCTCATAATTCGTAATTCATTATTCTTAATTCTGTATCTTCCAGATTGTGCTAAAATAAAACAGAGATGCTTGCTGAAAATAAAAAAATTATAGGTATTGCGGTTGTTGCAGCAATTTTTGTTATTGCCGCGTTTGTATTTTTTGTTCCCGTGAAAAAAGATACACAACCTACTTCAGATAATAAGAGAATAGGTGCAACAAATGAGGGATACGTATCAAGTAGTACAAATGCACTACCCACCGTTGAGGGTGGTACTCGAACTGCAGTGGAAATGAATATCCCAACTCCTGGCTCTGGCGCAGCTTCACCTTCGTTAAAAGACGTTGCAATTCCTACTGAGGTGATTCCTACGGGGGGTCTTGGGTTTCGGAAATTCATAATTCGAGGAGAGGGTAATAAATTTATTCCTTCCACTATTGTAGTAAATGAACTTGATATTATTGATTTAACATTTGAAGCAGTTGATACAAATTACAATCTTTATTTTCCAGACTTTGCAGTACTTATTAACGCAGGGAAGGGAAGTAGTGGGAAGGCACAATTCCAAGCAACACAATACGGACAATACCAATTTACGTGTATGGATTGTGGCAATGAAATGAAGGGAACATTAATTATCAATAAGAAATAGATGAAATTAACTATACCTAAAATCGGATTTGGAGTTGTGGTGATAGTGATAGGTGTGGTGTTTGTGCATTCCATTAATTTTGTAAATGCGGGCGCACTCTCTTCAATTACATTTCTCGCGGCCTCGCCTACGTGTAATGCATCTTCCACAGGGACTCTCTATATGGATGCATCTAATCAGCTTCTTATTTGTAATGGTACTACGGCGGATCCTATTATCACGGGGAGTGGTGGTGTAACACAGGTAAGTGCCGCTACGGTTACGCAAGGAATTTTTGGTTCAAGTGCAACTTCAAGTAATAGTCAATACATTTTTAGGCCACAAGTAAATAGTACGGGTATGTTTGCAGTACAAACAGCCGTAGGAGGGGCGGTGTTGAATGTAGATACTACGAATACGCGAGTGGGTGTAGGAACTGCGGGCCCGACAAAGACCCTTGATGTAACCGGTCCTATAAGGACGAATACCGGTGCGATGTATGGCGGGTCTGGATTTAGTTTTTATACTGATGCAAATGGTGCACAGGTAGGTTCTTTTGGTGGGTTATTGCTTGGCACCTCGTATGACAGTACTCCTGGCGCAAACCAAATCAGAACTTCTTCAAATCAAAATCTTGATATTAATACGCGAGGCACGGGGTATCTTACACTTTCTACCGCAGACACGGAAGACGTGAGACTTACAAGTGCAGGTAATTTTGGTATCGGCACAACTACTCCTAGCGCAAAATTGGATGTAGTAAATACTGCGCAAGGAATTATTTCTAGATTTCAAGGGGGGACAGATGATACAAACTACGAATACGTTGGATATTACTCTGGCACCACTCGCCAAGGAATAATGCTTTGGGATGGGTCGTGGTCTGGTTGTTCTAGTATTAACGATGAGTTTTGTATCAAGGCGGAAAACGGCAATAAACTCTCACTTTATAGCAGTGGTGCGGTAGGTGATGACATCTTACTTATGCCAGGAAGTGCTCATGTGGGTATTGGCACCACAACTCCTTCTTATGGTCTTGAAGTTGGTGGTGGAAACACATTTGGTTTTTCGAGAGTTGGTTATCCTAATGCGTCTCTAACGCTAACCAATGTTGGTGGTGTAGGCAACGCAGCATTAGTTCTTGATGCAAATGCTTATGAATTTAGAATCGGAGGGGCTTTTGGGAAACTAGCTATTTTAAATAATGGCAATGTGGGCATCGGTACTACCACTCCCGCAACCACACTTCACGTAATTGGAACTTCCACTATCTCTGGCAACCTTAGTGTGGGAGGCACTATTTCCGGTTCTCTTTCTGGTACCTTTGTGGGTACCACTCCTGCTGCAAGCGTAACTGCGGGCACTTTTGGTTCTAATTCAAATTATCGTTTTAACAATTCAGGAGGTGCAGTATTGCTTTATACCGACGCAACTAATAGTAGGGTTGGTATTGGAACAGTAAGTCCTGTAGACAAGCTCGATGTGCAAGGAGGTATTGCAGGAGAAAACGGATACAATTTATCTGATGCAGCTACTGACAATTTGTTGGTGAATGGTGATTTTGAAATGGGAGATAAGTATGGCTGGGATAACGGAGTGGTAGTTGCGGGAGGGTATTCGGGAAATTACGCGCTCCAATTTACAGGGAGTGTTCAAGTATTAAGTGATGATTATATTCCTGTTGATCCTACAAGAGATGTGTTCCAGTTAGAGGCGTGGGCAAAGAAATCGGTTGCGGGAGTAACACCTGGAGTTTTATATTTTGGTTATATTGCATACAACGCGAGTAAGGTTGCGGTGACTACTGCTCCTTGTGGTACCTACTGTTATTTTGCAGCATCTGGATTTGTACTTCCTGCTGATGCTGCCTGGCATAAACTTTCAGCAACGACTGTAGGCGAGGGGGCTGTTGCTCCTAATTTTCCTGTAGGAACGCGTTATGTGCGAGTTTTAGGGTTGATAAACTATACTGCGTCAGGTGATGCAGTAACCTTGCTTGATCATGTAACCCTAAAGCGCTTAACAAAAGACCCTGTAATCGTAGGTAATTATTTTTCAAGCACAAACTTAACTGACCAGAATCAGTATTCTACGCTTTATACAACTTCGGCAAACAATTTAATTTTTAGTTCCCCTGGAAAGGTTGGAGTTAATACGGGTGCTCCTGGGGGAGCCCTTGATGTTGCCTCTGCGCTTACTACCGATGGATATTGGTTGGATGGTAAGGCGGCAATGACTGGAGAAACTGCCGACAACTGGCTCCGTCTTAATCAAAGTTCTTCATGGACAAATGGAGTGTATACACCGAGTGTATTGCGCGTTGATGGTGAGATACGACAAGGTTCGGCAGATGCGGGAGCCTATGGTATTCAGACCTCAGGAAATCTTTATTCTGGGACAGATTCTCATCTTGCCGTACTGTCTGGTAGGGTTGGCATCGGTACTACCACTCCTGCAACCACACTTCACGTAATTGGAACTTCCACTATCTCTGGCAACCTTAGTGTGGGAGGCACTATCTCCGGTTCTCTTTCAGGTACCTTTGTGGGTACTACTCCTGCCGCAAGCGTAACTGCGGGTACTTTTGGTTCTAATGCAAATTATAGATTTAATGATTCGGGAGGAAATCCACAACTCTATATCGATGCAACAAACGGAAGGGTAGGTGTGGGGACGGCGAGCCCAGGATATGAATTACATGTAGCGGGAGGCGCTGCCCAATTTGATGGTGGTATAAATGTACCTACGAGTGCGACAAGTACTTTTGGTACAAGTGTTAAGACGGTATATGGAAATTGGGGCGCGAATAATATGGTGGGTGGTGTCTCTGCTAATTACTGGATACAGGTGGCGCAATTTACTTTGAATGGTGATTACCAAGCAATGAGAATGAATGTGACAGGAGGAGGAAGAATCTCGGGTGGCACAGCAGAAGGAAATCCCTTTGAATTTTATGTACAGGCGAGAAATGGTGTGGGGGCACTTGAGTCAGCGAATTCATATTTTCATCAAAAAAATTCTGCTACTCCGAGTGTGAAAAATGTTTCGCTCGTCCTTCGAAGTGGTGTTGGGTCTGCTAATAATGTATTTGAAGTTTGGGTTCAATTTGGTACATCGTGGCAAGATACATTTCCTGTAACAGTAACGTGGTGGGGGACAGGCACTATGAATTCGGTGGCAACCACACCACAACCACAGGCGGCTGCGGTCACCGCTGGTTTTATTGCGGAGTATCTCCCTAATTATTATGAATTTGCACAGGGAAGACTGGGCATTGGAACAACTGTATTTAACCCTGGATACGCACTTGAAATCCAAGCAGGAGCGGGAACCGCGGCATATTTTCAAACGACCGCTGATAGTCAGATTACACTTAAGAGTGGTGATACGTGGACGGGAATAACTTTTGATGATTCGGGAGCGGTGAATGATACTATTTGGTATAACGGTGGCAATGGGACATTTGCAATTGGGGGTGGTGGTGCAAATGTAGCTGGAAAGAAACTCCATGTAGATGGAGGTATGAGTATTGGTGCAAATGCCGATGCGTATACAGCCATTACAAATGGACTTGCTGTTGAAGGGAGTGTTGGGTTATACGGAGCAATAGGAACAACTGCAAGTCGTCCCGCAGTGAGCACTCCATTAATAGCGGGTGAAATTCATGGTTATGATACAAATGCATCATTGGGAAGCGATGGTGGATTATTAAGATTGAGTGCTGGTGGAGGAACGGGAGCATATCGTTCGTATATTGATTTAACTGGATATAACAATACCGGAATAGATGAAAGTGTTCTTGTATTCGGAACGAGAACCACTGAGAGAATGCGCATCACGAATTCAGGTTATATAGGTATTGGCACTTCAACTCCTTCATACCCTCTTGATGTAGCACCAGTGAGCGGCATTTCTATTGATGTAAATTCAGGGCGTATTACAAATCTTGGTACTCCAATTGTAGCAACCGATGCCGCAACACGTGGATATGTAGATGGGTTATTCAGCACGTCCTCGGTTGGTTACTGGACTGGCTCAGGTGCAAATATATATAACAACAATGCAGGTAACGTCGGTGTTGGTACCTCAACCCCCTCTAAGAAACTTCAAGTTTTTGGTACGTTTGGTTCCGATTCTGGAAATCTTTATACCGATGGCACAGGAGTTATAACTGGCGCAGCTCTTTATGACATAAACAATGCTGCTTATTTTATAGATCCAAGTGCAGCTACTTCTATGAAGACTGCGGGTGATGTACTTATTGGAGGATCAGGAGCACCAGGAGCACGATTGGATGTGGTAGGTGATGTGAACCTAAATAACCAAGCATTAACTGCTGCGGGGTCCCTTAATCGTGGTTATTATGTATATAAGAGTGGAACGACTGCATACGGATTGAAACTTCAATACACAGGTTCAGAATATGGAACAATGATGTTTGGTCCAAACCAAGCAAGTAGATTTTTGAGTTTTGGAAAGGTGGGGGCTGCACTAGAGGATGACAATATGATCGAGTATATGAGAATGGATTTGGATAATGGCTATGTAGGTATTGGTACTACCACTCCTGCCACCATGCTCCATGTGAATGGCAATGTTACTTTTGGTGGTAGTTTGGATATGAAAACAAATAATATTGCTATGAATGGCGGTAATGTTGGTTCTGTAACAAAACTCACTGTACAGACTATTGACCCTCTTTATAGTATTGATGGTAGAAAATATGCAACGTTTGCAGCATCTATTGCGGGTGGTGTGAAGGAAGAATATATCGGCCGTGGTGCACTTATCGCTCCAATGACGAATTGTGGAAATAAATTGAAAATTGAAAATTGTAAATTGAAAATTTCTGGATTGTACGAATATTCCATTAATTTCGATAAAGTTGAACAGGGGAGTGACCTCTGGGTCTGGAAGCATGCCGTTGATTTCTCGAAAGATAATGTAGAAGCATTTGTAACTTCATATGGTATGTCGGCGGATATATATTATAAAATTGATGGTGCTACAATCTCATTTTATGGCGACAAGCCTGCCGAATTCTCCTATCGTCTAATTGGAAAGCGCCATGATTGGGAAAAATGGCCAACCTACATAAAAGACCAAACAGAGACCCCAAGCTTTATTCTGAAGTAAAGTATAATTTCTAATTAACCTAATTTCTAATTGCTCTAAATAATATCCAATCCCTAAGTTTTGAATTAGTCATTGGTAGTTGTGCATTGTGATTTGATTAGAAATTAGTGTAATTAGATATTAGAAATTAGCCACGTGTCGTATGCTACAATAATTACAATATGACTGAGAAACAAAAAATAACATTGTGGGTTGTAATAGGGCTTGTTGGTGCTGCAATTATTGTGTATCTCGGTGTGAGAGGAGGATTAAATACAACCACGGTTGGAGGAGGAGTGCCCACCTCGTCTACTCCAGCTAATGAAGTAACAGAAAGACCAACGGGGGCTCCTGCGCAAAGCATCGAAGTTCCCAAAGCATCGGAGCCTATTAATGTGGGTGAGATACCCTCAAAGGCAGTAAAACTTTCAATATCTTCCTCTGGTTTCTCTCCAAGTTCTTTTACGATAGATGCGGGGGATAGGGTAATGATTGCAATAACAGGTGATGAATTTACCCATACTTTTTCATTCGACAATCCTTCGCTTTCCAATTTTTCAGTAGGAGTTTCGGCGGGGCAGACGCGGACGATAGAATTCAACGCTCCTGGGAAAGGCGAGTATGTGTTCCGATGCGGTTTACCAAATCATGCAGAGCGAGGTGAGGTGGGAAAAATGATAGTAAAATAAAGTCGAAAGAATAAAAATATAAATAATAATTATGAACGAAGATACAAAAAAAATGGTAGGATGGGGGATTGTTGCATTAGTTGTGGTGGGTATTTTTGTAGGGCTCGTGATGATGAGTAATAGTAAGACATCAACACCAGCAGTTACAAAACCACCAATTACTACGCCTGTGTCAGGTACGAGCCCCGTGAATGAAGAGGGGAAGGTAGTTACCGCGGAAGGAAAGGAGGTAAAAAATAATGTAACACCGGGAGCGGTTGAGGCGCCAAAATCATCAAATCCAGTAGCGGTAGTTGATATTCCTCCAAGTGCGATAAAACTTCAGGTAACAAGCGGAGGATTTACTCCAAGCTCATTTGAAGTGAAGGCAGGAAGCGCAGTGACGCTTTCAGTGACATCAGGTGATACACAAACGCACATTTTTATGTTTAATGACGCTTCACTTTCTGCGGTAGCGCTTGGTCTCGGTCCGCAGGAGACACGTATGATTACGTTTAATGCACCTGCGAAAGGAGAATATGCATTTCGTTGCGACGTCCCAGGACATACAGGACGAGGTGAGACAGGAAAGATGATAGTGAAATAAAGGTTTTCTCCCGCCCCTGGCGGGAGAATTTTTAATTAACCTAATTTCTAATTGCTCTAAATAATATCCAATCCTCAAGTTTTAAATGAGCTATTGGTATTTTTGTATTGTGATTTGATTAGGAATTTAGATACCCATCATTAAAAATTTTCGCGGTATTAGAAATTTGGATATTGGTTATTGATTAGAAATTAGTGTAATTAGATATTAGAAATTTTCTCCCTGCGGGAGATGTCCCGAAGGGACAAAAATTGGCCTTACCTTTTTGTTATAATAAAATGTATTGAAATCACTCACTAAATTTTTTAGAAAAATCTCAAAAGAAAAGAATATTTTTTGGGGTCTTGGTGTTGCATTTTCAGTGATGATAGCAACTATTGGGTTGGTTGGCTTTATTTTATTTGGTTCTTTTGTAATACGGAATTGGTTCGAGCGCTACATTCTCGAATCGGCGCTTTTCCGTTTAAATATTCCAACAGAGTCAACGACGACCGCACCACAAGCAACCACGCCATTATCACATGCAAAAAACCCACTTATTGATCTTTTTAATATACAAAAAGAAAAGTCACTTTTTACCATAATCCCTAATAAGACGGCACCCACAACTTCTCAAGAAAGCTTAGGATATGAGACGTTTTATGATATTTTTTCTGGAAATGGGTGGATTGATCAGGGAAGAACGACGCTCTATCAAGAAAGAATGACAACCGCATTTCTTTTTCCTCCAAAGTTCTTACTCGTAAAAGCAACAGCAACAAATGAGCAATTTGTTGAAAGAAAACAGGATGGAAGTGATGAACGTTGTATTCGTGGACGCTGTTTGAAGGTGCAAGGAAGCACTCTTACATTTCAGGGCAGTAAACTTTCACTTCCTGAGAGTGTCCGAAGAAGTGAGGTGGTGAATGTATCCATAGGTGTACTTGAAAAGATGTGGGCGGTAGGGGTAACAGTAAAAAACGGAGAGGATTATGAGGGATGGATTTTCACTTTTGATGGAGATGTATTTAGTAATGTGCAACGTGAAGGGAAAGATATATTTATATCTCATTATGCAGGGACAATTGGTTTTGGGGGAACCGATAGCGACTGGATGGCAGTGTATGGCGCGTATGAAGGAAAAGCAGTACACGTAAGGGGAAGTGAGATTAGCGACGTTTCTCGTTTTTTTGGTATTCGTGTAATGGCGGGAGGCATTGACCCCGAAATCACTCGAGTTGGTTCTGGGCGAGAAGCAACCTGGTTTGTGTGGAATAAAAATGGTTCACCAAAACTTGTAAAGCTTTTCCAAAATGGCACAAATGAGATTGCGGGAGCAATTGATCTCTCAAATGAATTTGGAGCAAATCTTACGAGCGTCACCTCAATGTATGTGGCTCCCACCTCTGACGTGCATACTCTTGTTATAAAAATGATACGTGATGGCGCGCAAGAATATTGGCGTTTTACTGATGAGGGATTTGATATTACTTCGTCACGAGAGCTTGTTTCTGCGAGTCTGACCAATCGTATTTTACCAGTAGTGTTTGGTTCAATTGCAAACCTTGAGTATTCAGATGCGGGTGAAAAAATAGAATATTTTCTTTCGAATGATGGAGTGAGCTGGGAAAATGCAGAACTGGGGAAATCAGTTACTTTCGCCAACACACAGGGAGATAAATTGTTTTGGCGCATTCGTGTCGAAGCACCGACAAATCAATTCCTCTCCCCTTATTTTGGTCAGATTGAGATAAATTATGCATTGAAGAAGGGACTCCAATAAAATTTCTAATTAATCTAATTTCTAATCAAATCACAATAACCAATAATGAAATGATCAAGAGCAAATATGATTTAGAAGAAAGAACAGCTAAATTTGGTGAAGACGTAATTATATTTGCGAAAAAAATACCAAAAGATGTTGTCACTATTCCACTTATTTCTCAGCTAGTAAGATCTGGCACGAGCGTTGGTGCCAATTATTGTGAGGCAGATGATGCCGAAACAGGGAAGGACTTTAACCACAAAATTGGAATTTGTAAGAAAGAAGCAAGAGAAACAAAACACTGGTTTAGAATGATAGTAATAGCAGTCCCTCAATTAAAAGAAGAGGCTCAAGTATTGTGGCAAGAAGCGAAAGAGCTAAACCTGATTTTTAATGCGATAGTAAATAAACTGAAAAATAAGAACTAGGCATTAGGACATTGGTTATTGATTAGAAATTAGCGCAATTAGTCATTAGAAATTCTAATCTCCCTATAGGAATATGTTATAATAATGACAATATGGAAACCCAAATGAATAATAAAAAAATAATTGCAGGAGTCGTAGGCATCCTTGTAATTGTAGGTATTATATGGGCAATAAATTCAAAAACTTCCACAGTAAATAATGGGAATGTGGGGGGCTTGGGAGCCTCTACAACCGTAAAAGGAGCTGACGCATTTCGTCCTGACAATGCACAAGCGCTTGAGACAGTGCAAGGAGGTACTCGCGAAACAGTATCAAAAGATATCAAAACGCCAGGACTTGGAGAGACGGGAGTTTCAGCAGATGTTGCGGTACCGATTGCGATGTCACCTATTGGAAAATTTACCTATCGCAAATTTGAAATAAAAGGGGAGGGCGGAAAATTTGTACCATCTACTATGGTGATTGATGCAGGAGATGTCGTAGAAGTAAAATTTACTGCGGTAGATGCAGATTATAACTTTTCAATCTCTGATTTTGGAGTAACACAAACCGTGAAGAAGGGGGATACGAAGGCCATCAATTTTCAAGGATATGATTTTGGTCAGTACAAAATTTTCTGCGATGCAAAGGTGTGTGCAAATACAACTGAAGGTTTGTTGATTGCGAATAAACGCTTATAAATAAAATAAATGGAAAAGAGATCTTTTAAGAAGATTGTGTACATCGGGGGAGTTCTTGTTATTTCTCTTTCACTTTTTTTGACGGGCGGATTTAAGGCATTTGGTGCCGCACTCACCGATATGCATTTTTTGAGTGGTTCACAAAACGAGATTCAGAGTGATACCACTAGTCAGTTTGATATTACTTCAACCTCTACTAACGGAGGAGCTATTAATATAACCTCAAGGAATGCAGCGACAGGAAGTGGACTTTATATTGATACTTCAAACAATCTTGGTATTGGTAATACTAATGGGGGTGCATACAAATTAAGTATTACTGGTAGCTCGACTATTTCTGGAAACCTAAATGTAGGAGGCACTATCGCGGGTGCTCTTTCTGGTACGTTCGTGGGCACTACTCCTGCCGCAAGCGTAACCTCAGGTGTGTTCGGCTCAAACGCTTTCTATCGTTTTAATGACTCTGGTGGTGCGGTATTACTTTATACCGATGCAGCTAATAAAAGAGTTGGCGTAGGAACCGCGACGCCAGGAATTTTACAAACAGCGAATGCCGCTCCTTATAGTCCTTCGGATGGAGAAGGTAAGTTGCAGGTTGAAAATACTGCAAATAAAACTTATAGCGATACTCTTGTTTTGCATAATTCTACTTGCGCTTCTTCACAAGGCATCTTATTCGCAGATTCAAATTCTTTACAGGCTGCCATAAGAGCAAAAAGGGTTAATTGTGCGAGCAACTATGCAAACGACCTTCAATTTTATACCCAGGATGCCAATGACAATTTTCAGAGTGAAAGCAAGGTAAGAATGACTATAAAGTCTAATGGATATGTGGGCATTGGGACGACAACCCCCGCTGTTGCACTCCACGTAATTGGTTCTGTTCGTGGTAGTGGTTCTGGAGGAGCACTAAGAATTGATACAGGGAATGGTTATGTTGATATTGGTCCTCAAAATACAAGTTGGGCTCATTTCCAAACAGACAGAACAAGTTTTTATTTTGGACAAACAATTACTTTAGGGAATGGCATTCTTTCTAGTTACTCGACAAATGACCTTGCTTTGCAGACTGGTGGAACAACAAGGATTACCATTCAAAATGCAACTGGTGAAGTTGGCATCGGAACGACAGCACCAAACGCGCCACTTCACGTACCTGCAAAAAGTGCAACGGCAACAAGTAGCTCTGTGGTAATAGGCGACGACATTGCCCAAAATGTAGGCACAAATGAAACTAAATTAACCATCGGGAATACTTCAGGGAGAAGCCATCTTCTTCTTGGTCAAGATTCAACTCATGGACTTCTTTTCAATTGGACATACAATGCGACACCAGCAAATGCATATGGAACTCTAGAGACATATGGCGGTAGTAATAATCTTGTTTTGCAAAAAACTGGAGGTAATGTTGGTATTGGAACAACAACGCCCGCATTAAAAACAAACATCGTGGGAACAACTGGGTTGCCTGCAGTTTCAGGAACGACACAGGTTGGTATGTTGCGTTTATCTCCTGGCGATGCGTATGGAAGCGTGATAGATATTGGACAAGAAGGTCCAAGCACGGGGAAGGCATGGATTCAATCTACTGATAGAACTAATTTAGCAATAGAATATCCTCTTTTATTAAATCCGAACGGTGGCAACGTGAGTATCGGAAATACAAACCCAGGGTCATATGCATTAAACGTTACTGGCAGCTCGACTATTTCTGGAAACCTAAACGTAGGAGGCACTATCGCGGGCGCTCTTTCTGGTACGTTCGTGGGCACTACTCCTGCCGCAAGCGTGACTTCAGGTACTTTTGGTTCTAATTCAAATTATCAATTTAACACTACAAGTAGTGCGGCACTTCTCTACACCGATGCTCAAAATGGAAGGGTAGGAGTAGGAACGGCAATACCAAATGCCGGGTTAGAAGTGAGGAATACAGGAGCATCATTGAGATTGAGTTATGATGCTACACACTATACTACTTTTACGAATGGATCTGATGGAGCTGTTGGCATCTCTGTAAATGGCAATACAAAATTTTATATTGGGAATTCGGCGCTTACTGGTATTGAGGTACCTTATACATATTCCATTGCTTTCGTTAATCCTGGCGTCGCAGTTCTCTCTAACTTGAAATGGGATAATGCGAGCAGCACATATCGATTTAGAAATGGTGCTGATAATGGCAACGCAGATATTTCCGCCAACAATATAACTGCCGCTTCATTCTTTGGTAATGGCGCAGGTCTTACAGGTGTGACTGGTACTGATTCTACAAAGCTGCCTTTAACTGGAGGTACGTTAAGCGGGCAATTAAATATAAATGGCGCAAAAAATGCACTTGCAACTCAAGCTGCACTTGCAATCAATTCCCCAGCAGATGGCGGTCAGGGTTCCACAAGTTATGGTAGCGTTCGATTTGAGGCTACTGGATGGGGAGAAACACGAGCAATACTTTTTAATGCATACAAGAAAGCAACCCAGACTCCCGGCACTCCAGACACCTATTTGTTCACCACCGGAAATACTGCATATTCGAATAATGGAACAGTAAACAGCTTTACTGCGGGTGCTATGAACTTCGTTTCGAATAGTGGTGCTTGGGAATTCAGAACGGCCCCTATTAAGGCAAATGGAACTGGAGCTGATACTGATATAACTTGGGGGACTCCATTACTTACGTTACAAAATACTGGTGCGGGTGTTTTTGCGGGTGCCGTGACTGCCACTCAATTCAATGGTTCTGGAGCAGGACTTACCTCAATCCCTGCAGCTGGTGTTACTGGTACCGCGTGGACACAAGCATCGCTTACTAATTTGAATCAGTTAACAAACGGGCCTGGCTACATCACTGCTGCGGGAACTATTACTGGCCTTATCCAATCAACGGCGGTAGGAACCTCGTATATCACAGGTGGCAACGTCGGCATCGGGACGACACTACCGAATGCAGATTTAACAGTAGGTACTCTTATGACCGGCAGCGCACTTGGTACAACATTTATTACTAATGCGGGAGCATTGGGAACTACTTCAGGAAATACACTTACTTTAGCAAATATTGGTTTTACATCTACTAACCAATCAAGTCTTGGCATTCGAGCTTATCGTGTGGGTTCTGGTTCCGCGTGGAATAGCGCTACCGCAATTACGCTTGGCATGGATGTAGATAATACTGTGAATGCGGGCGCATATATATCATTGAAGTCAGATGGCAATGTTGGTGTTGGCAATTCAAACCCACAAACAAAACTTGATGTCACCGGCACTGTAACCGCCACCCAATTCAATGGTTCTGGAGCAGGATTAAGCAATGGGACTGTTCCTATTGCTGCACTTGTAGGAAGCGGCGCAAGTATCGTGCCAACCAATGCTACTAACGCTACCAATGCAACTAACGCGACAAATGCCACCAATGCCTCGGCCGTTCCTTGGTCAGGTATTACATCGGTTCCTGGATATAATGCGAAGACGTGGGCAGGTAATTGGGGACAACATGATGCTCATGGTACTTATACGGATTGCAACACAATCAATCAATGGGGTGCTACTTATGTGCAAGGTTCTACTAATTGTGCATCGTGGGATGGCGCTGTTCAACATTATCAGCAATTTCAATCATTAGGATCCCAATACAGCACATCTCAATATGGGATGCAGACAACTCTTGCGAGAAATGTAAGTACTCCATATTATTCAGTTCGATTTTTGGAGGCTGGAGTGTGGACAGCATGGAATAAAATAAGTGCTGGGTATGCAGATACTGCTGGTAGTGCACCAGCCAATGGTGGTACAGCAACATATGCAAATAATGTATATACTACAAATTGGCAGTCGGGTCCTGGTCCATATAACATTGCTTGGACAAATCAGACCGTAAATACAACAGGATATGGCGGAGTATACAATAGTAATACACTTACGTTTGCTCCTAGCACTGCCACGTTAACTGTTGGGGCATCAGGAGATGGTAAGGTGAATACGGGTACTGTTGATCCTCCTTATACTATTGAAGGAAAGAAATACGCGACGTATATGGCGAGCATGACGGGTGTAAAAGAAGAGACATCGGGTGTAGTTACTTTGAGTAAGAAATCAGGAATAAAGGATTACGAATATACAATTAATTTTGAAGATGCCGAAAAAGGGAGCGATATTTGGTTATTTGGTAAAACTACGAATCTCGCACAAGAGGGATTGGATAATGTAACAGTACTTCTTACTCCGAATTTCGATGGAAAAGCATGGTATGAAAAGAAAGACGGCAAGATAGTCATTTCCGCTATTCCTAGTCCCGCATTAGAAATTAGAAATTTGTCATTAGAAATTTCATATAGACTGACCGCTCCTCGTTTTGATCATGAGGGTTCAGAATTTGTAAAAGAGGGAGTGACAACATATGGCAGTATTCGCCCAATGTCGGATAAATCAGAAGGATTCAATCTTGATAAATTATTGAAGTAGATTTAATAAAGAGGCGCAAAATAGTAAAAATAAAAAAATAATATGGAACAAAAATCATTAGTAGCGTTAGTAGGAGTGGGGGTAGTGGCATTGGTAGTAGGGTATTTAGTGGGTGTTTCCCAAGGCGGAAAGGCGGTCACTGCAAGTTATGCTTCAAAAATAGAGGCAGTAAGTAAACTTTTTCCTTCTATGCCTGATATACGTATAATTTCAGGGACGGTGAAATCAGTGAGCGGAAAAGTAATTACTATTGAAACGCAGACCTACGGAAATCCTTTTGAAGATGTACCGAAAGTGCGTGAGATTACGGTAGGAACCAATACAAAAGTTACTAAAAATGAAGCAATCCCTGGAGAAGAGTATCAGAAACTAAATAATGCGTATCAGGTTGCGGTGCAAAAGTTCCAGAAGGAACAGCAGGCAGCAATGACTTCAGGAAAACCGGCATTATTGCCCTCAGGAGGTTATCCGATGATGCCCTCACCCACGAAGCAGGTTGATATCTCGGTATCTGACATAAAAGTAGGGGATATCGTTGCAGTGAGTGCAGATAAAAATATTAAAACAGAAGCAAGCTTTGAAGCGTCTTCAATTTCTGTCTCTGCTTCAACACCAACGCTTCCTCCTGCAAAACCATAATTGAGCTCTCTCGATTTTAGATAGTATTAAATATTTCCAAAATTATTCTTTTACAAAAATCCTCATCATCCCGATGAGGGTTTTTAATAAAAAATAACCCCCACCATTGGTGGGGGGATGAATTCTTCTATTTAAGAAGAATCATTTTTTTGGTTTCGGTCCGATCTGCAGTTTGCAGACGGTAGAAGTAGATGCCCGAGGGGAGCGAGGAAGCAGTAAATCGCACCTCGTATTCTCCTGCATTTTTTCTCTCGCGAACGAGTGTCTCAACCTCTCGGCCTAATGCGTCATAGACGATAAGCGATACTTCACTTGTGTGAGGTACTGCATAGTGGATGACGGTCGAAGGATTGAATGGGTTTGGATAGTTTTGAGAAAGAGCAAAAACTTTGGGAACTGTAGGGAGTGTAATTTCCTTCACTCCTGTTACATTATCCACTGCATATTTTTCAAGATGCAGATTGCCAAAGTTTCCTCCGTATTCGTAACCCGTGACAAGCATATTTCCTTTTTCGTTGAAACATACTCCGTACACTGTAGATACACTAGCAGAGCTATATCCCCATTTCTTTTCCCACGATACCTTTCCGCTGTCCATTGAGAATCCCGCAAGGTAGTTGATGCGGTCGCCATTTGCCACTGTTTCTTCTTTTTGCATCTCTCCACCCACAACCACAAGGTTTTTTGATGGATAAATAGCAATCGTAGTAATAGCGGCATTTACCCGCCCCACCCATGTAGGACGAGAGTACCACTCGGTAATCCAGGTAACATTTCCTGAAGAATCGATTTTTTCGAGGTGCCATTGGTTTGCATAGGTGAATCCAGGTGCTCCCGGGTTCAGCACAAGTTGTGTTGAACCAAAGTAGGTATTTTCTACACTGTCAACGTCGCTATACCCTAAGAAACCATTTGGATTGATGCGGCGCCAGAGAAGCGTGCCAGTGAGAAGATTATGCTTTGCAGTATAAGCTCCTGCATTGGTGAACGAAGTAAGCCAGAGCGAAGCTCCACGCACAGAAATTTTTACCTTATTTCCATTTGTATAACTTGTATTCCATTGACTTACTATTGTTCCACTCTCATCCATAAAATATACTGTGCCATTACTTCCTGCAGTGACCGCAATTACTCCATTCCCATTGTTACCAATGGATACATTTCCACTCATTGAAATTTTCTTCAAGAATGTCCCTGTGCCATCAATAAAGAGAAGCGAAGTGTTATTTTGATTACCATCACGAAGCTCCGCAAGTACATTTCCATTTGAGAGAAATAGTGCTCTGGAAATATAAGGGCGACTAGAAGAAGAATCCTTGTATTCCCACTTCAGACCGAGCGAGGAATCAAAGCATGCAAGAAATCCGAATTGTACATAAGGATTGCTGAGACTTGAAACATACCCATATGTGAGAATATATGAATTTTTTTCATATATCCCAAACGATCTCGCATTCCCCATTCCCAAAGAAGTTGTAATTCCTTTCAAAAGAAGAGGATTTCCCGAGAATGCCAGGGAGACAAATAATGTTACGAAAAACAGAGATAGAATAAGGCGTTTCATAACCTTACCCTCCTTTCTTATATTTAGTTATTAATGATTATTTACTAGCTAAATTATAGCATAAATGAATAAAAAAATCAAGCTATACTGTGATTATTGTGATACAATAAATAAAACTATGAAAAAGAGAACAATTCTCATTCTTTTAGCTCTTGTTGTGGTTGTGGGTTCTATGAGTGGTTTTTTCTATCTAAAGAATAGAAACAATAATAACGAAGAAAGGAGACAGCGCCCCCCAATCTCTAAATTAGATCCTGGTGTTGTAAAATATGCAAATGCACAAGGAGATGAATGGAC
This sequence comes from Minisyncoccota bacterium, assembly GCA_041664385.1. Lineage (GTDB taxonomy): Bacteria > Patescibacteriota > Minisyncoccia > UBA6257 > GWB1-50-10 > CAIKKG01. The sequence goes on along the minus strand of JBAYKY010000003.1, from coordinate 29,975 downwards.
AATCCCTGAAGGGGAGTACCAATTTAAAGTAGCTTCCGCGGAGGTATATCCTAAAATAGTTACAGGAATCATTAGTCCGCTTGATGTGAAGGTAGGAGATACCCAGAAGATGATGATTGCGGTAAACGGGGACTCACTTGTGAGCCGGGTTTGGGCTGAAATTGAGACTGATAATAGTATAAGAAAGGTTGAACTTACTTTATCAACAACTACCATAGTGTCAGCGGCGGATAGGTTAAAAGAGCCTTATCTTGTAGATGAGAAAGGATATCTTGTAATAAATAATGGAAGGAATAATTTTACTATTCAGAATTTGATAAAAATAGCAGAAGCAAAGGCTCCTGTAACACAGTATATCTATGAAGGCTCATGGAAGGTGGAAGACACTCATACTAAAACATATCATACAAAATTTATTGCACAGGATTCTGTAAAGCGTGAGAATTCATATCTTATTGCATGGTCTGACCCAAACTGCAATTTTGATTTTGCTGGCAACCTTATCACCGCATCTTGCAATCCTGCAGCTGGCGAGGTTATTGGGTTTGATGGAGCTAACGCAGTTCTCAATGGGAATACCGTCATTCTTACGGGGACGGGCTCTATGTTCGCATTTAATGGGGGCGCGAGTGGAAGCATTCAGATTGGCACAGGGGCGATTGGCACCACAGTGAATCCTATAAGCTCAGTGGCTTCTATAAAGCAGACAAATATGTATTATTCGGATATAGATGGTGATACTCGCGTGTCTAACGTCCAGGTTTATGAAAATACCACCGCTTCCTGGGCGAGTCATATAAGAGTAAAGGATGTTGCAAACAAAGGAACGGGAGGAGCCAATTATCAAACTCCATCAGCTACGTATAATGATTGTGATGATTATAATGCAAATACCTATCCAGGCCAGACTTCTTATTTTTCAACTCCAATTGTTGATACGGGAGGCACAAGCGCAAACAATGGAACCTACGATTATAACTGCGATGGAGTATCTGCAAATTCATCGTTGACTCAAGATTATCAGTATACTCATATGTTCGGAAAGGGTTTTATCATAAGTAATAATTCGTATTATCATTCGCCTTCATATTGTCTTTGGACCCCTTACTCTACTTGTATTGTGAATGATGATACTGTAACGGGTTATTTTACGAATTATACCCTTGGAGGAGATGGTTGGGTTATTGATTGGTATCATGGTTCAATTTCTCCAGATTGGAATGAAATGAGCCCCCTTCCTTCAAGCGCACCAGTGTGTTGGAATAATCACAACTCAAAGACCTATATAGTTCCAGTAAATTGTGCGGCAATTGGTAATGCTACTGCCTGTAACTCAGCTGGTATAACTACTAGAGTCCAGGCTTGTCGCTAAACTTTTTAGAAGCCAATTCTAAACCCTTCTTCCATAAGTTTATTTGCTTTTTCTTTGCCATATTTTCCTTTATACACAGTGAAGAGTGCTTGATATGGAAGTGGGGCATTTGGACTTAATTTTATTGCTATTACTAGTTCTTTTTCTGCTTCTTCCCATTTACTTAATTGAGCATACATATTACCTAGATTGTAGTGCGGTGCGGGAGAATACGGATTTATTTGAGATGCTGTCGTGTACGCGTGTTCGGCATTTTTGACGTCACCTAATTTTTTATATGCTATTCCGAGGTTATCCCACATTCTGTCGCTTTGTGGGACATATTCCAGGGTATTTTTGAAGAATGTTATTTCATCTTTCCAATCTCTATTTCTTCGCATAGTTAAGAAAATGGAACTTCCGATAAGTAATATAATGAAGCCGATTGTCCATATTTTGTTTGTGTGAGATTCATAAAGCGAAAACCAGAAGAGACCAATGAGCCATGCAATGCCGATGAGCGGTGCATAGAGATAGTGCTCATATATGATTCCTGCGACGGGTGCTGCAATGCCAGAGGAAGGGAAAATCATAAAGAAGAACCACAAGACTCCAAATGTATAGGCGGGGTGCTTTTTCCACGTGTAGATTGCGAGTAAGCTAAGTGCAAGAAGAATGCCAGCGCCAAATAACACCAAAGGATTGAAGAATGTAGTTGCTGCAGCTATCTCATTTGAGCGCTCCATATGAAGACCAAAAGGAGCGATGATGAGCGAGAAATAAGTGGGAATAATACTCAAGAAGGTGAAGATACGCGCGGTGATATGCTCGGTGTAGTAGTTCGGTACTGTATAAATATTGAAAGTGTTTTGAAAATTGAGGAGTGTGCCACGGAGAATAAGATATCCAAGAGATATGGCGCCAAATGGTGCAATACGAATAAATGATTGCTTAATAAAACTCCAAAATGATAACAAAGAAGACTCTCGCGTTTTCCAGATGAAGAGATCGGCGAGTAAAAGAATGGCAGGGAACACAACGCTGCGCTCTTTTGTCATAAGTGCCAAGAGAAACGAGATAACAATTATTGCATAATTGAGCCAAAGATTATTTTCTTTTGCATCTGAGAGCGCGCCACGCACTTTTAAGAAAAAATAAGTTCCTATAAGAATGAAGAAGAGTGACAGTGGGTCACCAAGCCCTGAAATATATGTAATAGATTCTGTTTGGAGCGGATGAATGGCAAATAGCAGTGCCGCGATTGCTGCGGGGCCTCGCAATGAAAAAAGATGAAAAAGAATGAAGAAGATAAGAATTGCATCAGCAATATGTACAAGAATATTGACTGCGTGATAGCCGGGTACCCAGTCCTTCCATAAGTGCCACTCAACACTGTAGGTAATAAGGAGTACAGGGCGCCAGTAGTTGCTTACCACGCCTGCTCCTGCAATGAGGTTTTCTGAAAAATAATTTGGAAAGAAGCGCCAATCTTTAATATAGGTATTGTTTACAATTCCATCATTGTCATCATAAAGAAATTTATTTGGAAGGGCATTTGCGTATGCAATAATGCCAAGCACTACGAGAGCGCCTACAACAAGAAGCGTGGTGTGTTTTTTGAGAGCGTTTATGGTGGTTATCATAGGATGTTGTATTTACAATAGAGCACTGTATTAAGAATAGAAAGGAGGCTTGAATTAAGACCCATTCTCTTTCTGAGATGAAGATACGTTAAGGTTTGCGCCCCTCAATTCATTCAGTCTTTTTTGAACAATTTGTGCTATTGCGCCAGAACTGAAATGCATAGCGATTTCACGTGCTCCAAACATAGCTTTGCGGAGTGCCACATCGGGATTCTCGTAAACAACACGCATTTGTTCGGCAGCGTGAGCAACGTCGGGGTCAGCCCAGAAGTTCCCTTTTGTGTAGACTCCGTAATCCTTTTGTATAGGAATAAGTGAATAACGCACAGGGAAACTATTATCCTCGTTCATAAAATCAGTATTACTAGAGTAGTTTGTTCCTATGACCGGTTTTTTAAGTGCCATCGCCTCTGCCATAGTGAGGCCGAATCCTTCGGAACGATGAAGCGATATGTATGCATCACAGACATTAATAAGGCTATTTACTTCCTCACGGTCCAAATAAGTATTCATAAGTTGAATACGACTATCGTTCGCAGCTTTTTGAAGCTCATCAAAGTGGATTTGGTCAACTGATGCATTTGAGCATTTGATAATGAGGCGCACCTTTTCATTTCCAGGGAAGGCACGTTCAAATGCCCGAATTATTGCGAGTGGATTTTTTCTTTCAAAATAACTGTAGAAATCAAACATAAAGAGAAACACAAACTTATCGGATGGAATGTTGAAATGAGCGCGAGAAAAGGGATGATTTTGTATCTCAATCGGATACGGCACAATATGTACTGGTATAGTGTTTCGTGCTTTTTGAATTGCGCGTGCCGCAAAGGAACTTGGTACCCACACTTCTTGTACTCGATCAAGAAGAGGAATCCACGAAGGGGGGAGCGTTTCGAGTTCCCATGTCCAACACGCAATATTATAGTGATTTTCAAACACCTCTTTCCCGAAGTAGTTCCATTCCTGTGCAAACATATCACCAAAAATGGAGATAAGGTTTATTGCATAGGGAGCTGTGGTGCTAAATTTTTTTGAAAATTGGGTTTCTTTTTTCCTGTGTGGCGCATGAGGACTATTGAGAAGCGCATAAGGTATCTTTGTGTGTTGCACTGCACGTGCAAGGCTGCGTGCCGCTTCTCCCACGCCGCTCTCGGAATCAAGAAAGCCAAATATAGTTACCCCAAACGGAAGAACTTTTTTTCCAGTTTTTTCCTGAATGGTCGTGGCATTGCCATTATACAAGGCGTGAAGGCGCGTCATGTATGCACGCACGAGGCCAGGCTTAAAATACATTGCAAGATAGGCGCGAAGCGCGAGTGAGGGTTTCCCTCTTAATAATTTTTTATAATTGATGTATTGAATAAGTATGTTTTGGAGGCGAGAACCATTTTTTTTTGCATTCAAAAGTACATCGTGAGGAACAGTATTTGGCGCATAGCGATTCACAAGGATGAGATAAAGATAAAGTTGAGAGAGAGCATTGTGTGTGCGTGCGTAGGCGAGTGCGGCATCCCAATTTATTTCATTTGAGTTTATTGCATTTGTTGCCGCCTCAATTTTATGAGGTATCGTTGCAAATCTACTACGTATTTGTGTAAGAGAGAGCCCGAATGAAAGAAGGCAGGCATCAATAACAAGTGAAGAGGGTAGTGCACTCATCTCATTTCTTTTGATATTTGCTGCAGCGAAGGGAAGATTTTGAAGCGCAATTGTAAGAAAATGTTCTATCGTTTTGTCGTCAATTTTCTGAAATAGTGAGGAGGGAGTGCCCGATACATCAAAAAGGCTTTTTTGTGCCACAAGAGAGGCTACTGTTTCAAGCGAATAAATTTCTGAAAGAGAAAGCCCATACTGTGTTTGAAGTGTGAAATGAGAAAGAAATATACCCCTTTTTTCTGTAGAAGAGGGAAGTAGTTGCCATTGTGTTAGCCACTCTCTTACGGGCGTCGCGTCTTGGGCAATGAGTGCAAAAATAAACTTATCATCTTTTTTTCTCATTTTTTGTATTGCGTTTCTTGCGCGTAATGTGCCAAAGATATGAAGCATATTCCAGAAAAGTGCAATAAGAGGAATAGAGCTATAGTAAAATTTTTTCCATAGAGGAAATTGATGTTTGCTCGTTTGGAAATAACCAACAATAGAAAACCAATATCCGATAACTATATAAGAAATTTGTTGCGAGAGACTCCGTGTTTCATAGTTTTTAATTGCCGCACGAAGTGCATTTCTTTTGCAATAGAGAAGTTTTCTATACTCATCGGTGCGGTAGCTTGCACTGTGCCTGTGAAGAATCCGAGCATTTTTTTCAAATACAATTCGATATCCAACTATGGTTGCGCGCCAGCTCCAATCAAGGTCTTCAAAATAAGCGCCAAACGTCTCATCGAGAGGTCCAATGGTTTTGAGTGCGTGCATATTGATAAGAGAAGCTCCCCAGCATGCACCGAGCACATCGGCATTAGCACTACTACCTTTCTCTTCAGGAAGACCAAAATGAATATCGTATCCGTCGCCATTCCAATCAAGAGTGCCACCCTGACTATTAATAAGATGAGGAGGATTCCAGAAAAACATATTTGAAGTAACCGCCGCGATAGAAGAATCAGACTTCGCAGTAGCTATAAGTGATGCAAGCCATTTAGTGTCTGCGTGGGTGTCGTTGTTGAGAATTGCTACAAATGGAGGGTTGTATTTATTTTGTATATATAAAAATCCCTCATTTACTGTATGAGAAAATCCACGATTTTGTGGAAGAGTAAGAATCTCAACCTGGGGGAAGTGTGAATGGAGATATTCTTGGGTGCCGTCTGTGGAGGCATCATCCGCAACGACTATGTGAAATGTATGATATGTTTGTGCTTCGAGCGCGCGCAGGCACTCTTCAAGAAGATGTTTCCCATTAAAACTGGGAATAAGTACTACAATCTCATATTGTTTCTTCTGCATCATGAAGATTGGTAGTGCACAATAACTTCTTTTGGAGTCCCAAGCATTTTTATCTTCCCATTTTCTAATAAGAGTACGCGGTCAGCATATTGTGCAATGAGATCAAGGCTGTGGCTTGCAACAATAACGGTTTTTCCTTCATCGCGATATTTTTGAAGAAGAGAAAGGCTTTTGGGGGTAAAATCCTTGTCCCCAACTGCAAATATCTCATCAATAAGAAGAATATCAGGATTCGTCTGTGTCATAAGTGCAAAAGCAAGTCTTCCTGTCATGCCTGCTGAAAAATGCTTCAATTTCATATCTTTGAATCGCTCCACTTCTGCAAACGCAAGGATTGCAGGCATTTTTTCCTTTATCTCTTTTCGTGAGAGTCCCAGTATGGCGCCATAAAGATAGAGATTTTCTTCTGCGGTAAGTTCGTGGTGAAAGCCAACCCCAAGACTGAGGAATGGGGCTACCACGCCTTGGATTGCGCATGAACCGCTGGTGGGGTGGAGTACTCCTCCCAAGATTTTGAGAAGTGTTGTTTTGCCGCTTCCATTCTTACCAATAAGCCCAATTATTTCCCCGCTTTGTATTGAAAAACTGATATCTTGAAGTGCATAAAATGATTCGTAAGAAAGTTGGCGTTTCATATATCCTACCGCCGTTTCAAAAAGAGTAGTACGTTTTTCGTGCGGTATTTTATAGAGCTTGGTAAGTGCGTGTATATCAATTACTTTCTTCATAAATGTTCAATAAGCATTTTTTGCTGACGCATAAAAAAGAAAACACCTATTAGAAAGAGCGTAAACGATAAGAAGGTGGTATAGAGAAGCGCAGATACATCAGGGGTGTTATGGTAAAGAATCGAATCACGGAGATAGATGATAATGCGTGTAAGTGGATTTGCAAGGTACCATACGCGATATGATTGAGGCACGAGAGTGTGGGAGTAGGTAATGGGAAGAATCCAAAAAAACATTTGTAAGAGAATGTCCCATAAGTGGCCAAAATCCCTAAAGCGAGTAAAAAGCGGTGCCGTAAAAAGAGAAATCCCTAGAGTAACTAGCACAAGAAGCATAAGGAGAAAAAGCACAAGAAAAATATTTCCTGAAAAAGGGACTCCGAATATTCCTAGCAATATACCAAACACGACAAGGGTAATCACGAATGTCCAGAGAAGATGAAGAAAGGTACTGAGTACCGCAATAACAGGAGGGATGTTTACGTTTCTTAAAATATGAGCCTTTGCAGAAATACTTTGCATACTTTCTTTTGTGGTATCAGCAAAAAAATTCCACACAATAATACCGAGTAAGAGAAACCATGGATAATAAGGGATATTAACTTTGAGAATGTGAAAAAACACCCCATAGAGAATAAGAAGCATAAAAAAAGGTTTAAGAAAGCTCCATAAAAGCCCAGTAAAAGAGCCATAATATTTTAATTTAAAATCAGCTCGGGCGAGTTCATAGGTGAGATTTATGTACTTTTGCATCTCGTGCATGTAGGTGAGTATAATACATTTTTACATCCGAAACATCATTATATGTCTTATTGTGTTGTGGGAGTATTTTTGGGCATATAGTATGATGCAGGAGTGCCATTTGGTATGGAGAAATTATAGTGAGTGGCATTATGTTAAGAAGATGAGTGTAAAAAAATAGCTGAATAGCAATGACAAAAAAGAGCGTTTATGTGTGGATTTTATTAGTTCTCATTGTGGTAGGGAATTTTTTTGTATGGAATTTCTTGTATAAAGAAAGGAGTGTGGTGGGGTCAGTAACGCATATTCAATGTATAAGCTACGATCCACGCCATATTTATGTAAATAATATGAGTGGGGATAATACCCCTGTTGATTTAGAAGCGGTTGATAGGGATTTGAAAATTATCTCGAAATTAACAAAATGTATTCGACTCTATCGTTCCGTGGGGGGGATGTCTGAAGTTCCTCGTATTGCAGCAAAGTATGGGATTGAAGTGATTGCGGGAGCCTGGCTCGAGGGGAAGAGTAAAACAGAAGACGATAAAGTAGAAATCGCAGCACTTATTGATATTGCAAACTCAAATAAAAATGTAAAAGAGGTCATCGTGGGGAATGAAGTGTTGCAATGGGGTCGAATGTCTGTTGCATCACTTGTTGCACATATCCGGGAGGTGCGCGCAAAAGTGAGTGTTCCTGTGAGTACTTCTGAAAATCCTGCGCTATGGAGATATTTTCCAGAAATTGTTCCTGAAGTTGATTTTATATCACTTCATACGTTACCGTACTGGGATTCGGTGGGAAGCGGAAACGCATTAGATTGGGCATTTAATACATATTTTGAAATCAAATCCCTTTTCAAGGGGAAAGAAGTATTTATTGGCGAAGTGGGATGGCCATCAGAAGGTCCCGAAAGGAAGTCATCAGTTCCGAGTCTTATTAACCAAGCAGAATTTATTACTGCATTTATACAACGCGCGGATTCTTTAGGTATTAACTACAATCTTTTTGAAGCATTTGACCAGCCATGGAAAATGTTTGATGAGGGACGCGCGGGAGCGCACTGGGGAATTTTGAAAGCGAATGGTTCCTTAAAATCCTCTCTCACTGGTTCGGTGTCGAATGATGAGATTTGGTATGTCTGGGCAAGTATTATTTCATTGGTGTTTTTTGTATTTGGCATATTTCTCATTTTAAAGTTTAAACGTATTCGTTTTTACGGATATCTTCTTGGGTTTTTTATCTTTTTCGCATTTCTCACTCTCTTTGTACTTATGTTTCAGACGACGATAAGTGAATATATGCTTCATCGGCCTTTTATTTGGTTGTTTATAGTTCCTACTTATATTTTGCTTTTTGTGGTGCTTGAAGTTCAAACATTTGAGGCGATGGAAGTAGTGGGAAGGAAAGAACTGGAACGTAATCAAAGAGTATTTCAAAATGGTTTTCATCCATTCGTTTCTCTCCATCTTCCATGCAGAAATGAGGATTCGGAGAAGGTTATTCGTGCGATCGATTCTCTTCTTGAACTCGAATATGAGAATTTTGAAATTGTAGTAGTTGATAATAACACTCTGGATGAGTTGTTGTGGAAACCAATTGAGGAATACGCAAGGATGCATAAGGAGAAAGTAAAATTCTATCACTTTGATGAGATGAAGGGATTCAAGGCAGGAGCTTTAAATTTTGCGCTTACCGTAACTGATCCACGCACAGAAGTTATTGGTGTTATTGATGCTGATTATCAAGTCTTGCCGCATTGGCTTTCGCGCACCCTTCCTTATTTCGAAGACACAACCATAGCAGTGGTGCAGGCGCCCCAAGCTCATACCGAGAAAGATATTTCGAGTCTAGGTTCATTTCTTTTTGATGAATATAATGGATTTTTTGGTATCGGAATGGTTCAGCGAAATGAAAGGAACGCCATTATTCAACATGGGACAATGACCCTTATTAGGAAGTCCTTGCTTACCGAACTTGGAGGATGGGGAGAATGGTCGATTACTGAGGATGCTGAGTTGGGATTGCGTATTCTTAATGCGGGGTATTCAATGCACTATGTAAATGAAATGCTGGGTTATGGTGAAGTAGCCCCTTCATTCGAAGCTTACAAAAAACAGCGTTTTCGATGGGTGTATGGGGCGGTGCGCATTAGTATGAAATATTGGAGAGAACTTCTTGGGTTTCGTGGAAAATTAAATAGAATACAGAGAACCTCATTTGTACTTGGATGGATTTCTTGGTTTGCAGAAGGATTATACCCAGTATTTATAGTTCTAGGAGTCTTGGGGAGTGCACTTATTATGTATGACGAGCGTTTTTTCCCGCCAGTTCAGTTTTTATATCCAATTATTTTTCTTCTTATTGCTCGTGCACTTATTGTAGTTGCAACGTATCGCGAACGTATTACGAAGAAATGGGGGAGAATAATAAAGGCAATGATTGCCGGCGCAAGCTTAACACCGACCATTTCACGAGCTATCTGGACTGCATTTGTGTATGCAAAGAAACCATTTGTTCAAACGCGGACAATTGAACACGAGAAGCGTTCAATAGCTCTCCATATTTTGTTGTGTGTGTGGTTTTGTGTGAGTTCTGCGATGCTTATTTCATCACAAGGAATCTTTAATAAAGATGCATCAGTATGGATGATTACTCTTCTTATACTCTCCATTCCAAGCATATGTGTGTTAATAATGTCAGCTCTTAAAGGAGCGCCTTATAAGAAATAGTTTGATAAAATCCGAGTGTGAGCTATTATATCGAAATATATGCATGAGTTTAGAAAACATTTAGGAGTTATTACGCTCATCATCTCCCTTCTTTTTCTTGGAATTTTATTTTCATTTGTGCTTGTTCCTCATGACACAATGCTTGCAGGATGGGACACCGTTGCTCACTTTTATAATTTTACAGAGTTTGCTGATTTTTTGGGGAAGGGAATTGTTCATGGGTATGATGTGAATCAGCTTGGAGGTGTTCCTCTTTTTTATTTTTATACATCCTTTCCATATCTTCTTGGTATTTTGATTAAGGTGGTGGGAGGGGGCACGATGACGCTCGCATTTGCGTGGCGCATACTCAATTTTCTTATAATACTTTTCTCTGCGTGTGCCTTCTGGATTTTTTCGAGTACTTTTGTTCCACGGAAAGCCCTTCCCTATGCGGGTCTTTTTGCGGTATGGTATGCACTTTACCCTTCAGCATTTTTCTCGTTTGGTATTGGTTCCGCGGCAGTGCTTAATGGCGGACTTTTTACTTCCGCACTTGGTGTCGCATTTTCTCTTCTTTTTCTTGTATGTCTTGAGAAAATAAGAGAAACAGGAAAGAAAACATACTTTTTTTTGAGTATCGTATTGCTCGCACTTAACGTGCTTTCAAGTCTCGTTATCTCAGTGTTTTTGATATTTCTCTGGGCATTTTATCTTTTATCAGCAAAGAGACCAACGTTTCTTTCAATAAAAAAGTGGCTTCTCTTGCATGCGGCAATCGGAGTTGCTACGTTTCTTCTTCTCTCATTTTTCATTGTTCCTTTCCTTGCGTATAACGAATATCAATCGGCGAGACCGCAATCTTTTCCTAATAACAACACAGGAACATTAGTTGCATTACTTGCACCGTTCCTCTCCCTCATCACAGAATATAAAAACGCGTCTGTTCCGTTTTCGGGCGTTGCAAATTCATTTCTTCTTTTGGGTTCACTTGGTATCTTTCTCTTTTTCGTACGCGGCTACCTTTCTCATATAAAGAATGAAAAACTCACCATTCTCTGGGCATTTTTTATTGGATTGCTTGTACTTCAGCTCTTTAGTTATGCAATGTCGTACCTTTTTCCTTTTATTACAATCCATTATTATCGAGCCTCCCCATTTATACTCATTTTTTTCCTTGCACTCTCACTTGCGGGCATCGCACATTCTTTTGAAGAAAAAAATATATTTGGTTTTTCTTTGCATATTGTGTGGGCAGGCATTGCAATGCTTATTATAGGCATTGTGGGATGGGCGGTTATAGGAAAAAGAGATGGTCCACCAATGTTTCTTTCGCCGCTTTTGGGAAGAGATATTTACTTTTCGATAGCACCCTATTATTCAGACCCTGCTCAATACCCAGATAATAAACTTGCAGAAAAAATTGTTGCTCGAATATTGCAGGAAAAAACGCAACGTATATTTGTGGAGGGTGATATTTATTCGAGTTATAAAATAGGAAGTCCTCATATGATTGCAACGATGTTAAATCTGAAGGGGAGAGCAACTCTCAATGGGCTTTTCCTCGAATCAAGCAGTCAGGCAGATTCCCTTATTCCTGTGTACCATGGGAGTTCCCACACTCTTCTTTGGGGGTACGGAGGAGATTCACTTATCTATGATTTTGATTTCATTACGCAATTTAGAGAAACGCTTGGACGGCTTCGTCTTTTCGGTGTCGATTACTTTATTGTGCATTCACAGGATGCTATTGATAGGATAGGGCTTCTTGGATCAGAAATAGAAGAGGTGGCAGCATTTGATGGTCCAGAACGAGAAGTTCCTAGAGGGATGCAATACTCTCTTCTTAATTATCGAATCTATCGATTCAAAAATCCCATATCACTTGCGCGCGCCCCTCAGGAATCCGTGGGTCTTTTTGTTGACACTTCTTTTGAAAAGAGAACAAATTTTAAGAATTTCTCAAAAATGCTTTTTGCGCGACGCGAACTTTATAATTTACCAATAGCGTTTACAAAAGATGCGGAGAGTGTCTCAAAAGAAGAGCTTGGTGCATTTGATTTTTTCATTGTGAATGGAAAAACTGCGCAGAATGAAGAACTTATGAAGAGAATCCAAGAAACGGGCAAAAGAATAATTAATTACACCTCAATAAGCGAAGAATTATATAGAGAACTTATTGCATTGAAACAGAAAGAAAAAAAAGAGATGTCGGCTGCATTTGAAGTTTTTAATGGGGAGGAGGTACGTTTTAAGAGCGCTGCTACTGGTACGCGTCCGTGGATAGTAAATCTTGGTTATTTTCCCGTGTGGCATTCTGACCGAACTGTATTTGAAGTTTCTCCAGGTCAGATGCTTGTAATAGCAAAACCTGGTGAATCCGTTTCTCTTGCGTTTGGTCCTGATGGTGCAACTAGCGCGGGCATTGTTGCTTCTCTTATTTCACTTATTGTTATTCCGTTTCTTGTTGTCGTAGCTGACAAGCGATATATATTTTTCAAGCGTCCCTAGTCTCGCGAGTATGCATAAGCGCTTCAAGTGAGTCTGCGCTTTTGTCCCATGAGTGGTTTTTTGCCCATGTGCGTGCAGTAGTTTGTTTTTCAGAAAGTTTTTGAATAGCAAGCCACTGAATGATTGTTTTTGCAAATAGTTCTGTATTGTTACAATCTATGAGAACTCCGCTTTCGTTTTGGCGAACCGATTCTTGTAATCCTTCGACATCGTTCGCAATAACAAAAGTACCTGTTGCGTTTGCTTCAAGTGCGGCAATTCCATATCCTTCCGTACGCGAAGGCATCACTGAGAGCCACGTTTTCTGAAGAAGTATATTTTTTTGTTCGTCCGATATAAACCCGAGAAAGGAGATTTTATCTGATGTGTACCGAGTTTTATATTGCCCTATAATATGATGCAGTCGCGCATTTCCAAAAGAGAAATCTTTTCCTGCAATTATATAGTGCACATTGGGAATCGATTGTCGCACAAGTGCGTAGGTGGCCAGAAACAAATCGACTCCTTTACGCTCCTCAAGACGACCAAGGAAGAGAACAGTTGGTTCGGGGGTGTAGTGCTTTTGAAGCACAAAGAGATTTTCGTCTACACCATTGAGTATGGTATGCACATTAGTAAAGCGCGAGAGGAGAAGTTCTTTTTTCATCCAATTACTTACCGTAATCACTAACTCGTTTCGATATAGAAGAAGAAAGAGCGTCTCAGTAATATAAGAAATAAAAGCAAACAAATAGCGCCTCGAAGATAACAAATAATGCCTATTAAATCCATGAATCATTACTATCTTCTTATGATGTGGAGAGAGAAGGGGAGTAAAAAAGGGGAGCACGCTAATATCTTCAAAAAGAATGTCTGGTTTTAATTCTCGTAAATAACGACAAAGGAGAAAGGGTATGAGTGCGTGTATTCGTATAATATTTTCCGAGTTCTCGCTCCCTATTCGAATGATAGTAATACCACGATAGAGTTCTCGCCTCCGTGCTCCTGGAAACATCGCCGCAAGAAGATAGATTTCATACCGTGTCTCAAGTCTTGAAAAAAGTTCAAGAAGATTTTTTTCGGCACCTCCCGCAGAAGGGTGAAGAGGGCAGAATTTATTAAGGACAAGTATCCGTTTTTTCATAGCACATTATTGTATGGAAAGTGTTGAGAGTGTGAGAGAATTAAACGCAATTTGAAGACCTATGATTGTTGATACAAGAAGGGCATCGAAAGGAAGAAGAGACGGTTCAAGAAGTTTAAATACAAGAGAAACAAGGATAAGTATCGCGCTGACCAAAAGGGCGCTTTTTAGGGTGTAATGAGTATAGAGCTTTTGTATAAACGCATTTGACTCGTGGAAATGCACTGCAAGATATGTTTTTGCAAAGAGACCAAAAAAAAGTATTTGTACGCCGAGGATAGGGAAGAGAACTCGTATCGTTGCAGAATTTAAGAATCCTCCTTGTGTTTCTGAGAGACCAACCCCCCCTATTCCTAAGAAAAGAAGTCCAAGTGTGGCATACCATACAAGGGGCGCCTCAAGAAGAATATATTTGAGATGAGCAAATCCATCGTGATAGCGACGCAATTTTGAGGTACCTTTTCTTGTCCCGTATGATATAGGAATTTCGCGGATGCGAAGTTTTGCGCGTTGTGCCTTGATAAGCATTTCAGTTGCAAATTCCATCCCATTTGTTTGGAGATTAAGTGCTTGAAAGGTGGTGCGTCGGATTGCACGAAAACCAGATTGGCTATCTGAAACAGTAAGACCGAAGAAAAGAAAAAGAAGCATATTGAAAAGGGGAGTGCCAAAATAGTGATGCGCAAATGGCATTGCATGAGGCGCAACAGCACCTTGTAATCTACTCCCCATTACAAGATCTGCGCTCTCGAGCGCAGTAAGGAGAGAGGGAATCGCGGTAAATGAATAAGTGTTGTCGCTGTCCGCAAATATGACGATGTCACCATTCGCATGAGCCACTCCTTCACGAATTGCAAAGCCATATCCTTCTTTGTCGTGTTTTATGATGTGCGCACCTTCTTCTTTCGCTATTATATTTGATCCATCAGTTGATGAATCAGACACAATAATTTCATAAGAAATAGGTGATGCTACTTTCTTTATTTCACGAATGCAGGCCGCGATAGATTCACGTTCATTTCGACATGGGAGAACAATTGAGACCTTCGTTTCATTCATTCAATATAGGGTATAATAAACGGCATATGATGTCGATTTTATTCCCTTTTGCACTTTTTCTCCTTTTCGCACCCGGATATCTTGCGACTTACTTTATGCCCTGGGTACGAGACAGCGCGTCAAGAATTGCATTCTCACTTGTCACCAGCATTACATTCGGAATTATTTTAAGTTTTGCTGTTGCCCTTTTCAAATTATCAATTTATTTTGTTTTTCCATTCTTTCTTATTCTCTTACTTGTGGGAGAAGTGTATATGCTTCGCGCGCGCCGACATACCATAATTTCAGACGTGGTTGCCACTTCTCGTGATGAGTGGAAACAAATAGGGGTTGCCGCATTGTTCTCTCTTTTTGCTGCAGCGTTTATTTTTATTCCTCATATGCAGTATAAGTGGCCTATCCACGCTGATGAGTGGTGGGTGGTAGGAACAATACAAAATGTAGAGGAGAGTCGAGGACTCAATGTCCATCCTTATACATTTGAGGCACTTACGAATGATAAGCCTGGATTTTCAAGCTATATAGCCGGATCTCTTAGTTTAATTCGTGCTAATCCAATTTATGCATGGCCTTACCTTCCCTCAATTAACATATTTCTTATCTCGTTTGTGATATCTCTTCTTTTGTTTCGTCACACAAGAAATAAGTGGGCTTCTTGGTGTGTACCTTTCTTTTTTGCGGCATTGCGCTCAAATATTTTTATGCTTGGGTGGTGGTTTTTTGTGCCCTCAATGTTTTCATTTGTGCTTGTTTTACCTCTTCTTCTTTCCCTCTCAGATTGGGTGGAAAGTCTACAAGGAAGGATGTGGGCATTTACGGTATTTATAGCACTTTCACTTGTGTATTTTCCTTATGCTGTAATAGCCGGTATGAGCATTCTTTTTTCAGTACGAAAGACATTGTTCCAATGGAAAAGGATATTCGCATTACTACTTGGGTTTTGTATTGCAATAATTGTTGTGGTTGGTATTTCAGCAAGCCCTTACCGAGAATATTGGAAGATGCCTGGAGTGCCCCATCTTTATGAACCTATTGCACGATATATTCAGGCGTTCTTTGTTCCAATTCAAGCCACTATAAGTCCCGCAGGAATTTTTCTGAACATCACTAATGTCATTGGAATTACTACTCTTGTTTTGGGTGTGGCTGGTTTCTTTTTCTTACGAAAAAAACCGTGGTCTCGCACACTCCTCTATGGCGTGGTGATATGTGGATTAAATCTTATATTGATTTGGTTTTGCAATGTTTCGTTTATGATGTTCCATCAGCGCGCATTTTATCTTTTCTCCGTTCTTCTCGTTCCTTGTGCGGCAGTGGGTACTACGTATTTTTTTGAATTAGGTTTTTGGAAAAATCTTGGCAAATGGAGAATCCCTGTTATTGGGGCAACAGGAGGAGGAATCTTTTTCTTACTTTTTTCTGGATATTTTATCCTTCCTCAAGGAACATATCTTTTTCCCCTTGTTGATGCCGAAAATGCGACTGCAATGCAGTGGCTTAAAAGCAGAGAAGAATTGAGAGGTATGAAGGTGGTTTCTAATACCGCGCCAGGATCGGTGATTACTCCACTTACGCGTCTTGTTTCAAAAGTGAATATGCTTACTACGCAGACGGTATCAGCAAGTATTAATATGGAAGAACTGAACACATTAAATGTGGGCACTTGCGAAGAAAAGAAAATATATATTACAAAAATGGAAGGAGATATTATATATTTGCCTGTACCACAAGCGTGTCCATTTTTTGAGAAGATATATGAGACATCCCATGTATTTATTTATCGAGTTCATAAAAATAGATAGGGGAGAGAAAATAGTATACTAAAGAAGTGATATGGGAAAACGAAACGATTACATTATTGCGGCACTTATTGGATTCGTAATAGGATGGCTTGCACTTTTTCCCGAGTCGCATTTTGGTGTACATCCTACACTCGCAGTTATTATTGTGACCGTGATAGGAGCTACTGCATTTGTGCCACTTTGGCTCTTGTGGTGTAGCATTCTCGGACGTCGGCACTGCGCTATTCAAGATTTTGGGAAATTTACGGCAGTAGGAGCGCTCAACTCATTCATTGATCTCGGAATTCTGAATCTTTTTATGTTACTCACCGGAATTTCAAGTGGAATATTTTTTGTGATTGCAAAGACGGTTGCATATATATGCGCAAGTACCAATAGTTATTTTTTTAATAAAGTGTGGACGTTTCGAAGCGGAGCTCCTATTTTAAAACGAGAATATGCATTGTTTGTAATACTTTCCCTTATTGGTGCCGTGGTGAATGTGGGAGTTACCGCATTTGTAGTACAGGTGATTCCGCGACCCATGGCAGTGAGTGGCCCTTTGTGGGCAAACATTGCTTCGCTTGTAGGTACTCTTATATTAATGATTTGGAATTTTTTCTCTTATCGCACCTATGTCTTTACGAAGCAACAATAATTCGGAACCCATTTTTCTCTCAGTAGTTATTCCGGCATGGAATGAAGAGGGAAGAATAGGGAAAACACTTGCATCGCTTTCTGCATATTTTTTGTTACAGCCGTATGCTACGGAAATCATTGTAGTGGATGATGGGTCAACCGATGCCACCACAGAAGAAGTGAAACAACATCTTGTCTCACCTCATGGTGCGCACTTTCTTCGCAATCCTCACAACCATGGGAAGGGGTGGGCAGTAAAAGAGGGAATGATTGCAGCGCGTGGAAAACTGAGGCTTTTTATGGATGCGGATAACTCAACTGCAATTTCTCACATTGAACAGATGTTGCCACTTTTTGAGCAAGGTGCGGATGTGGTAATTGGCTCACGCGGTGTTTTAGGGGCAAGACTTGAGCCACCGCAACCTTGGTATAAACAAGCGCTTGGACGCTTGGGAAATAAAATCATTCAAGCGCTTGTGCTCAAAGGAATTTCCGATACGCAGTGCGGTTTTAAGTGTTTTCGGGCAGAAGCCGCAGAGAAGATATTCCCAAAACTTCGTTCGCCGCGCTGGATATTTGATGTTGAGGTGCTCGCACGTGCGCGCGCACTCGGATTTCGTATTAAAGAAATTCCTGTGCGATGGGTGAATCATGCCGCTTCACATGTGCGCTGGATTGATTATCTCAAAACATTTTCTGATGTAATTCAAGTGCGTGATATTATCCGTAGAGAATTTCCGAAAACTCATCGGTAGTATTCTGGCGCAATGATATAATAGAGGAGAAATATGAAGATCGCATTTTCAATTGCTGCGGTCGCAGTGATTGTAATTCTTTCAATCTCTGCAAGTGGTGGCACGCGCCCACTTTTTGCAAATCTTCTTTCACTTACCGAGCCGCCTTCAGAAATTATTAATTTTGACGCTACTTCTTCGTACACACAGAAAAGAGTAGTTATTCCTGAGGAGATACCTAAAATAAACTGTGCAACTACACGCAGAGAAAAAGTTGCTTTAAAACGCGTCATCATAAGTGAGGTGGCTTGGATGGGTATGAACGGCAATACAAAGCATGAGTGGATTGAGCTTAACAATAGCTCAGCAACGTCCGTGGATATTTCTAGCTGGGAACTTCTCGATAAAAGTCAGAAAATTCAAGTAAAGTTTTCAGAGGGAACGAAAATAAGTCCTCACGGTTTTTATATGCTTGCGCGTGGCACAGAGATGATTCCCAATGTGCATGCGGATGCACGATTTTCGGGCACTATTAATGATGTGGATGAAACACTTACTCTTTTTAGCGATATGTGTGGCGTAGAAGATGAGGTGATTGCGGGTTCTCATTGGCCTGCGGGTGATAACAAATTAGGGAAGACCGCAGAACGAGGAAGGGATTTTACATGGCACACATCAGCCACAAGTGGGGGAACGCCAGGAAAAGAAAATTCAATTCCTTTGGTTGCGGTGCGTGCGACAAGTACAACTGTGGTGAATCCTCTTGTTGTTTCCACTTCCTCATCTATAGTTCAAAAAGAACAAATCACTACAACATCAGCCATTTCTTCTGAAATACAAAAACAAGAAGGAAGAATTGTGTTGAGTGAGGTGATGTCAGGAAAAGAGAAAGATGCAGATTTTGAATTTATTGAATTATATAATGATAGTGACAAGTCCATGAAATTAGATGGGTGGTCGCTCAAAAAACGAAGTTCGACAGGAAATGAATCATCGCTTGTTGCAAAAACAAGACTTCAGGGAAAGACAGTTTCAAGTCACGGCTATATCTTACTTGCAAATGAAAAAGGGTATACGGGTGCGCCCCTTGCTGATGTTGTGTGGCCTTCTTCATACACGCTTGCAGGAGGAAATAATGCAGTCGTTCTTTATGATGCAACGGGCACAAAGATAGACGAGGCGGCGTGGAGCGAGATACCTGCAGGTTCAAGTTTTGTACGCGACTCTTGGAGTTCATCACAATTCCATCTTTCTACCACCCCCACTCCACAGAATTCAGGAAATTAATAAAAAACACATACTAATCTATTCCTGAATTGGTGAGAAGCACCCGACGGCACGATGAAACATCGCATATTGCGCAAGCAATAAAAGGTTGGTAATCCGCAGAGGCGGATTTTTTATTGCTGAGCGAAAAGAAAATTACTCCGCAGGAGAGTAATTATTCTGATGATTCGAAGCTGTTCAGGAAGAGATTTCAGGAGATAGTATTGTTGTTCATTCCGGTGGGGTCGTGATAAAATGAATCAAATGATCTCGATAGAAGATTTCTCAAAAATAGAGCTTAAAACCGCAACAATTCTTTCTGCAGAACGGGTGGAAGGTTCAGAAAAATTAGTGCGCCTTCAAGTAAATGCAGGAGATAAAGATGAAGAGGGGAATGCAAAAACAAGACAAATTCTTGCAGGCATTGTGCTTGCCTATGAGCCATCAGTGCTTGTAGGAAAAAATATTGTAATCGTCGCAAATCTTGAGCCTCGTTCACTTATGGGGTTTGAAAGCCAAGGAATGCTTCTTGCGGCAAGTGATGGGACTCCCGTGCTTCTTATGCCCGAGAGAGAGGTACCACCTGGTAGTAAAATTCGATGAACTACTCAACACTTTTTTTAAAACTCATTGCGGGAGTTGCAATTGCAAGTATATTTTGTATTTCTGCGGTGACACTCATTGGTATGGTAGGGCAAGCAGACTGTGTGGCGCGCGCGATAAATGGAGGTGCGTGTCCCGCTGATTCATTTTCACTTGTTAATTTTCATTTGAGTGCGTATGCGCGGTTGGCACAGGCAATTCTCTTTCTTTTTATATTTTTTGCACTTTTTGTTTTTTCTTCGTTACAGTCTCAACAATTATTACTGGTAGTAGGAGAGCGTGTATCGCGCGCCCAAGTATCATATTTTCCGTTTCTTCGATGGGTTGCTTTGCACGAGACAAGCCCCACCTTTTCATAGAAGCGTGTTGTGGTGATGGTTGGTATTAATTATTCTATGAAAAAAAAATCATTCGGATTGATAATAGTATTTGCTCTTTTGTTTTTGGGTATTTTGGGATTTTTGAAATTTACCGGCGCTGATCTTCTTACGCGGATGGCAAATGGGAGCATGCCTATTTTTCCATTGGTAACTGTTTCCGCACTTCTTGATAGTATTAATCCTTGTGCATTCTCAATTCTTCTTCTTACTATCGCATTTCTTTTCAGCATGGGTGAGTTAAGGAAGAAAGTACTTGTAATTGGCTCTACCTATATTGCAGGAGTCTTTGTGGTGTATGTACTAATTGGACTTGGTATTTTGAGAGCTCTTTCCTTCTTCAATATTCCAGGATTTATGGGAAAGGTGGGAGCTTCGATAATTATCGTGTTTGGTATTCTTGATCTTATTAATACGTATTTCCCGGAGTTTCCTATAAAATTGAAGATTCCTACAGGCTCACATAAGACAATGGCAATACTTATGGGAAAGAGCTCAGTCTTTGCCGCATTTCTTCTTGGTGTGTTTGTAGGATTATGTGAATTTCCATGCACGGGAGGTCCCTATCTTCTTATTCTTGGACTACTTCACGATACAGGCACTTATGTAGGAGGTCTTGGATATCTACTGTATTACAATCTTCTTTTTGTATTACCCCTTATCGTAATATTGCTTATCGCATCAAATCCAACACTTCTCGAAAAAGTACAGGCATGGAAGAGCTCAAGCTCAGGGGAGATGAGGTTTGCAAGCGGCGTAGTAATGATTCTTTTGGGTATACTTATCTTCCTGCTTTAATGCAGCGTCAGATGAAACATCGAATTATAAACATAAAAATAGTAAACTAACTATATGAACCCCGTTAGAAATTCTACAGTAGTAGAATATATAACTGGGTATCACAATAAACAAAACATATGAATATTTCTAACGGGGTGAACGAAAAAGATAAAAAAATGGAACACCTCATTGCAAAGGTGAATGAGATGAAAAAAAGTGGCACGGTTGACCTCTCTCTTGAGGAAGATCTCTCAATCGCTATTATGAACCTGGTAAGTTTAGAGGAACACTTCTTTTTTACTGCAGAAAAAACGAAAAAAGACGAATACTTTAATCTTCTAGAAGAAACTCGAGAAATTCGTAAATCACTTTTAGGACGCATGATAGATTCGCATGAGGGGGAGACGTGGTGCATTTCAAAACATCTTCTTGCGGCCTCAATGCGCGTAATGGAAGTTGCTACGAAATTACAAGGAGATGGAAAAAAGGAAGAAGCAAAAGAAATGTTTGGCAAAGCATATCATTTGTATTCTATGTTCTGGGCGCTTCGTTTGAAATTAGTAGATATGAAAGGAGTGAAGAAGGTCTCTGATGATGCAATAAATGTGCACGATGAGAAGGGAACAAAAAAGCCATGGTCAGTCGAAGACATTGTAGAAAAACTTGTAAATTGCTGCGATGAATAATCAACTCAAAAGCATTCTTATTACCCTCGGGCTTATCATAGGAGTGTTCACATTTATTTTTGGCCTTTGGTATATCACACAACCAAAGAAGTCGTCGGTGAATCTTGTGCCGTTTGCACAGTGTCTCGCAGAGAAAAAAGTAACTATGTACGGTGCATACTGGTGCAGTCATTGTAAGGCGCAGAAAGCACTTTTTGGTGATGCATTTACGTATGTGCCTTATGTAGAATGCACTGAAAAAACAGAACTGTGCCAAGCAAAGGGTATTGAGGGATTTCCTACGTGGATTGTTCCAAGTAATAGCGGTGACAAGAAACTTCCTGGAGAGCAAAGTCTTGAAACACTTGCAAAGGAAAGTGGGTGTGTGGTTCCTCCTCCAGAAAATTAATGTATGAAGATAAAGAATTTCCATGACTTGGCAGTAAATAGAATTCGAGAAGTAGCACTTATGATTGCCGAAACGGGACTTGAGGCTATTGATACTGAGGCGGTCATGGAAAAGCGAGTAGTGCTTCAAGGTGACGTGTTGAGCATTCAGGGAAAATACATTTCTCTTGCACCTATCAAACGAATATTTGTGGTAGGCGCAGGGAAGTGTTCTCTTGATGCCGCAAAAGTTCTCGAGCGAGTACTCGGGGAGCGCCTTACGGGAGGGATAGTGATTGGTATTGATGATACACAACTAAAGAAGATAAAAACATTTCGAGGTACACATCCCTTTCCGAGTGCAGCAAACATAGAGGCAACTGCAGAACTAATACACTTTCTCTCTGGAATGACGGAGCACGATCTCGTGCTTTTCGTCATTTCTGGAGGTGGCTCAACACTTCTTTGTCAGCCCCCGAGCGGAATAACATATGAAAATGAGGCACGCGCACTCAAGATTCTTTTTGAAAAAGGTGCCACTATTGAGGAAATAAATACGTTACGAAAACATCTTTCTTCCGCGCGTGGTGGGTTTCTTGCACAGTATGCATATCCTGCACGAATAATCTCACTCGCATTTTCTGATGTGCCGGGAAATAAAATTGAACTTATTGCTTCTGGTCCAACAGTGAAGGACGAAACTATGGTAGATGATGCGCGCCGCATTCTTGAAAAATTTGATATGGAGAAGGAATTAAAACTCTCCCTTCCTCTCATTGAAACACCAAAAGATGAAAAGTATTTTACCAATGTATGGAATACCACAGTGGTATCAAATGAAATTGCACTTGCAGCCATGGCAGAGAAAGCAAAAGAACTTGGGTTTACTCCCATAATAAGAACCTCAACACTTTCAGGTGAGGCGCGTGAGATAGGAGAACATATTGTAAAAGAATTACACGAAGCACCCTCAAGGAGTGTCTTCCTCTACGGGGGAGAGCCTACTGTGACGGTAACGAAACCAGGGAAGGGGGGTCGTGGACTTGAATTGGTGTTAAGTGCACTCCAATCAATTATTCCCGGAGAATTAGTACTTTCTCTTGCGTCCGATGGGCGTGATAACTGTGATTTTGCAGGTGCACTCTGTGATATAATGACAAAGGAAAAAGCGCTCACCTTCGGACTTGATGCGGCAAAATGCCTCAAAGAGAATATGTCGTACTATTTTTTTGAGCATGAGTTTGATTATCTCATGACGGGAACGACTGGCTCGAACGTATCTGATCTTCTTGTGGGTGTAAAATTATAATTATTATGACAAAAGGAACATCAGGAGAATTAATAAAGTGGTTTGCAAATACTGGCATTGAAGATGTGCCACACGTAGGAGGGAAAAACGCGGCACTTGGCGAGATGTATGCGAATCTTGTACCGCTTGGCGTAAATATTCCTGATGGATTTGCACTTACTGCAGAGGCATATCGTTTCTTTTTTGAAAAAACAGGTTTGGACAAGCAGGTAAGGGAAATTCTCTCAGATTTAGATACTCATAATCTTCATAATCTCCAAGTTCGTGCAAAAAAAGTAAGAGAGGCAATTCTTGCCGCAGAACTTCCCCCCTCATTAAATGAGGCACTTACAAAAGCATATGCAACGATGGAAGAGAAGTATGGGAAAGATATTGATGTGGCAGTTCGTTCTTCCGCAACTGCTGAAGACCTTCCTGGAGCTTCGTTTGCGGGTCAACAGGAAACCTATCTGAATGTGCGGGGTATTCGGAACGTACTTTATTCGACGAAGCGTTGTATTGCGTCACTCTTTACTGATCGCGCTGTTTCATATCGCGCAGACAAGGGATTTTCACATTTTGATACCGCACTTTCTGTAGGGATACAACGCATGGTTCGTTCTGACATCGCATCTTCTGGAGTTGCATTTACACTCGATACTGAATCTGGATTTGATAAGGTGATAGTCATTAATGGTATTTATGGTCTTGGTGAATTCATTGTGCAAGGGAAGGTTATTCCTGATGAGTTTGTAGTGTTTAAGCCGACCCTTGAAAAAGGATATAGCGCTATTATTGCGAAGGATTTAGGAAAGAAGAATATCAAGTTAGTCTATGCAAACCATGGTACGAAACAGACCTCAGTCCCGTGGAAAGATGAACAGAAATTTTCATTAAATGATACAGAGGTTATTACTCTTGCAAAGTGGTGTATGTTGATTGAGAAGCATTTTTCAGAAAAGCGCGGACATTTGCAACCAATGGATATTGAGTGGGCAAAGGATGGCCGTACGGGAGAGCTTTTTATCGTGCAGGCACGTCCTGAAACAGTGCACGCAGGACAAGACAAATCAGTCTATAAAGAATATCGCCTTGGTAAAAAAGGAGAGGTGCGCGTTTCGGGTATTGCAGTGGGAGCAAAAGTAGCTTCAGGAAAAGTGCGTATTTTGCGTGATGCAAAAAGTATCAACACTTTCCAGAAGGGGGAAGTACTTGTGACCGAAATTACCGACCCTGATTGGGAGCCAATTATGAAAATTGCATCTGCAATCGTGACCGATAAAGGAGGGAGGACATCACATGCGGCAATTGTGTCTCGGGAACTTGGTATTCCTTGTATTGTAGGTACACGAAATGCAACAAAAATTCTTCGTGGTGGAGAAGAGGTGACGGTGGATTGTTCATCAGGCGAGAAGGGGACGGTATATGCAGGAGTACTTCCTTTTGAAGTGCTAGAGCATCATTTAGATGCTATTCCTCGTATTAAGACCAAGATTATGGTGAATATTGGCTCTCCTGATGAGGCATTTAAACACCACTATTTACCAGTGAAGGGTGTCGGATTAGGAAGGCTCGAATTCATCATTGCATCGCATATTCGTATTCATCCGAACGCACTTATTAATTTCCATAAATTGAAGCATGGACCGAAAACATTTGCGTTGCGCAGAATGTTGAACGAGATAGAAAAACTCACTCCTGGATACGAGGATAAAACACAATTTTATGTAGATGAACTCGCAGAGGGAATTGCAAAAATTGCTGCAGCATTTTATCCCAACGATGTTATTATTCGTTTCTCGGATTTTAAAACGAATGAGTATAGCAAGTTGATTGGAGGTGATATGTACGAGCCGCACGAAGAAAATCCTATGCTTGGATGGCGTGGCGCTTCACGGTACTACGATCCAAAATTTAAGGAGGCGTTTGGACTTGAATGTAAGGCATTTCAAAAAGTGCGTGAGGAAATGGGACTTCAAAATGTCATTCCGATGGTGCCATTTTGTAGAACTCCTGAAGAAGGAAAAAAAGTAGTAGATTCAATGGCGGAGCACGGCCTTGATCGTGTAAAAGACAAAAAATTAAAAGTGTATGTGATGTGCGAAATTCCTTCGAATATTCTTCTTGCAGACGAATTCCTTGAGATATTCGATGGTATGTCGATTGGGTCTAATGACCTTACTCAACTTGCACTTGGCCTTGACCGTGACTCGGGAATTCTTACCCATATTGGAAATGAAAATAATGAAGCAGTAAAAAAACTTATTGCAGAAATTATTGCAAAATGTTTAGCACGGAAGAAATATATTGGTATTTGCGGACAGGCGCCATCTGATTATCCTGAATTTGCTCAATTCCTTATAGAGCAGGGAATAGAGAGTATGTCCCTAAATCCCGATACGGTAATAAAGACGATTATGGCATTAGGAAAGAAAGTAAAGAAGACAAAAGAAAAATCTGTTTAAGAGGTATAGAAATAAAAAGTGGCACATTCTGTGCCACTTTTTGTATGGTTTTACCTTTTATTAAATAGGGGTACACTAAGAGTAGTTCACTTTTATTATTATCGCAGGAGGTAGCCATGCCTGTAGCTATTTATGATTCTGATGCGTTTGAAAAACTTGTCGAAGTCGAAGGTTCGCTCTATCGCGCGCAGCAAAATAATATCGGATTTTGTTCTTTCGGCGCTTTTTTTCGAAAATGGAGTGCACTTGCGGCCGACAAAAAATTTATTGAACTGCGGCCTGAGTTTGCAATTCATGTAGGAAATAACGACATGCTCTATGGGCTTGGAGGAAGGAATCGATACTGCGTGTTGAACACGGGGGAGATTTTACTCATTAAAGAATCTCTTGGTCCCAATGTTCGCGATTTTTACATCGAGCGAGCACATCATGCAGGATTTCGTATCTTTCCTGACGACTTTCCATAACGTTTTTAAAACCCGTACTTTGCACAATTGCGAAGTGCGGGTTCATTTTTTAGTGGGGCATAGTGTGGTAAAATTGAGTTACTCATATGAAAATAGGTTTCTTTGAACTTGAAGGATGGGAAGAGAAAATAATCCGCGAAACATTTGTAGGACATGAAATACGTTTCAGTAATACAAAGATTACTGAGAATGAACTTCCCGCACAGAATGATTTTGATATTCTCTCGGTGTTTGTAGATTCTCGCATCACTTCCGCGGTACTTACACACTTTCCTAATCTCAAGCTTATTACTACACGTTCTACAGGGTTTGATCATATTGATGTGGCTGCGTGTAAGGCACGTGGCATTGCGGTGGCATCAGTGCCAGGATATGGAGACAATACCGTAGCAGAATTTGCTTTTGGGCTTATGCTTACTCTTTCGCGTAAGTTGTATCAGGCAATTGATCAGATAAAGGAGAATGAATCATTTTCACAAAAAGGACTTCGCGGCTTTGATTTAAAAGGAAAGACTCTTGGGGTGGTAGGTACGGGACGTATTGGTAAGGAGGTAATTAAAATTGCAACAGGATTTGGTATGAAGGTAATAGCATTCGATCCATTTCCCAATGGAGAGACCGCGACACTTTTAGGATTTACTTATTTTTCTCTTGATGAACTTTTGGGAAATGCGGATATTATCACCTTACATTGTCCTTTAAGTGATATCACAAAACATCTCATTAATCGGAAAAATATTACTGCAATTAAAAAAGGCGCGTATCTTATCAATACCGCGCGCGGAGGCATTGTAGAAACCGACGCACTTGTCGAGGCGCTTGAAAAGGGAATTCTTGCAGGAGCGGGACTCGATGTACTTGAGGAAGAAGGGGAGACAAAAGACGAGATGCGGTTCTTGAGCGAACACGCACTTCACGAGGAAGAGTTAAAAACAATATTACAAAACCATATTCTTATGAGGATGCCGAATGTGATTATTACTCCTCACAATGCATTTAATTCGCAAGAGGCGCTAGAAAGAATATTGCATACCACACTTGAAAATATTGGAGGGTTTATTGCCGGAACCCCAAAAAATATCATTCCCTAATGTATCCCGTAAGAAAATTAACAAGTATGAATTTCTCTAAAAAACTAAGATATTATCGTATGCAATTGTTCCTTGCCGAGGAATATAGACAGGTAATTTTTTAACGGGATGTACATCAACGATATACGTATTCGTCAGATTTTTGACTCTCGTGGTGAGCCGACCATTGAGATAGAGCTACACGATAAGGTAGGTTTTTCTCATCGTGCCGCAGTTCCTTCGGGAAAAAGCAGAGGCACGCGCGAGGCATCAGTGTTCACGTTTGAGGAAGCAACAAAAGCGGTGAACCATATTAAAGAATCAATTACTGCACACGACTTTAAAAGTGTGGGTGAAGTTGATGCATTTTTGTTATTACAAGACTCAACTCCCACAAAAGAAAAATTGGGAGGGAATGTGCTTTTAGGCATTTCAATCGCAGCAGCCCGAGGATTCGCGCACACTGCAAAAAAAGAATTATGGGAGATAATCCGAGAAGAGTATTTTGCAGAAATTAAAGATACAAAGCCTCCTCTCATTTTTTCTAATTTTATAAATGGAGGAGCACACGCCAATAACAATCTCGATATTCAGGAGTTTCTTGTAATTGCACGGACAAATGGTTCTATCACAGTGACCACTGAGAAGCTTATTGAGCTCTATCGTGTAACGGGCAATTTCTTAAAAAAGAAGTATAACGTAAAAAACCTTCCTATTGGTGATGAAGGGGGATATTCACTTGATTTTCTGAATAATAGTGAGCCACTTGCGATGCTGGAGGCGAGCATTAATGAAAATGATCTTGGACAGGAATGTATGCTTGGACTTGATGTGGCTGCATCTCATTTTGGAGATAAGGGAGCATATGTATTTGAAAAAAAAGAATATACACGCGCAACATTAGTAGAACTTTATGAATCGTATTTCAAGAAAATAAAACTCCTTTATTCAATCGAAGACCCCTTTGGTGAAAATGATTCTGAGGGATTTATTGCGCTTCGAAAAGCAGTACCTAATAAAATAATAATAGGGGATGATCTCACCACTACCAATCAAGCAGAAATTGAAGCGCATACTGCAGAAGGCGCGGTGAATGGCGTCATCATAAAACCAAATCAGATTGGCACCGTGAGTGAGACATGCGCGGCTATAAAAGCGGCACGTATGCATCATGCGCAGATTATAGTTTCCCACCGTTCAGGGGAGACAGAAGATACATTTATTATTCATCTTGCAAAAGCGGCAAATGCAGACGGAGTGAAAATTGGAGCCCCTGTAAAAGAAAGGATGCTTAAATTCAACGAGCTCATACGTCTTTACTCATAATACTTATTTCCTGTGGCGTATCTTTCTCTTTTATCCTTGTTGGTCTTGTATCTTCCCTACGTGGTTCTCATATCCATTTTCGTGGGAGCGTGCATACTATATGTATTTCGGAATTCGCCGCTTCGTGTGCGGTATGAACAATTTCTTACCATGCGCGGATTGGTACGCGCGGCAGTTTATTTTCGTATTGTGTATGCAGGACTTCTTAGCGTCACACAGTATATGATATGGGCCACGGGCGGCGGGTTGGGGACTTTCTTTTTAGATTCACCGCTTAACGCCACTGTGCCTGTTTCGATTATTAAAAATGCCCCATGGATTTTTTCAAATCAGTTCGGGTATTTCATTTTTTATTCATGGGGGCGCTTTTGGCTCAACGCACTCCTTTCTCTGGTGGCAGCGTGGGCGTTCTATAAATTATTAGTGATATTCAAGCGGTATAATGAACGTTTTTTTGAGGAAGGAGAAACAGAATTGGGGTACGTAGTTGCACTTCTTGCGGGGTGGCCACTTATCGTTATCCTTATTCCTTTTGTGTTCCTTTCTGTAATTTGTATATCTCTTTTTCGTCTCATCTTCTTCCGAGAAACACTTACCACATTAGGATGGCCATTTCTTCTTGGTATTCTTGTGACCGCACTCGTGGGGAATATACTTCTCAGTCTTCTTCATTGGGGAGTTCTCAAGGTTTAAAAAACCCTTTCATGGAATGAAAGGGTTTTTTGTTTCATAAACGAAACAAATGATATGAGGAGTGGGGTGAGAGCTCTTTGGTAAAGAAGCTCGTACATGCTTTGAGAAGCATACATCCTTCAATGAGCGAAAAGATAATAGTCGCCGCTTTCCAAAGAGCAACAAATGTTTCTTTGTCCCATCCAGGAGTTGGAGCAAGAAAGAAGCTTGCTACAAGCGCAATTCCTGCTCCTGCTACTGCCGCGATAAAGACAAGTCCTACAATTGATGCAAAAAGGAAATAGATTCTCATTGCATAGTCTGCAAGATTCATAAAGAACGTAGAAAAGAATTTTTTCATACACAGCCTTCCTATAGGTAAATGAATGATGATCTAAGCAAAGAATGCCTAAAATACTGGTATCTGTCAATCATATGGAAAGTACTTCTAATATGCGTATAATGCATATATGACACAAGCTGAACAACCATCAGTAGGAAAAGTTTCGCCAAAAGATGTTTTTATTCATCTTCTTGCGATTATCACACTCTATACAAGTGCAGTGAGCTTCCTTGTACTTTTGTTTCAAGGAATAAATGTGTTTTTTCCTGATCCTATAAGCGAAGGGGGATATTATGCATT
>JBAYKY010000002.1:0-50010 GCA_041664385.1 Minisyncoccota bacterium | reverse complement strand
CATTTCCTACATCCACGACAGGATAACCACCATATTTTAATAAGCTGCTTAAAAATTCTTTCAGTTTAAATCCACGATGATCTGCGCCGATGTAAATAACCATTCCTTTTATTATAGCGGAACACCTTCCGGCTGAAAATTGTCATTAATGCGGATGGGAATTGAAACCACATTCACAAGCTTTGCATCTTTCACGGTGGCGGCAAACATTGTGCCACGACGCGTTTCTTCAGAAAATGTCTGGTCAAAGACAAAGTTGCCGAGACTATAGGCAATCCATCCGTTATGGTATTGTTCCACCTCTTCAGATACATGTGGATGAGTTCCTACCACGAGGTCTGCTCCGGCATCAATAAATGCGTGTGCGAGTCTCTGCTGTTCATTGTTTGATTTTGTCTTATATTCATCGCCCCAATGTATAAGGACTACCGCAATGTCAGCTGATTGTTTAAGATTTTTTATTGCTTCGCGCACACGTTCCTCGTTAAAAGCGCTTATCCCTGGAGTATTTCCTTCGGCATTTAAACTCTTCGGATAAAGATTGGTATAGGAGAGCAATCCAATGCGATTCTTTTTTACTTCGACCACAAGAGGCGCATTTGCCTCCTCTTCATTCCTTCCTGCTCCCACAGTCAAAATTCCGCTCTCTCTTAAAAGAGAAACGGAGTCAGAGAGTGCGTCGCGTCCCCAATCCCATATGTGATTATTTGCAAGCGACATAACACGAAACCCCGCAAATGTGAGCCCCTGTATGGTTTGAGGATTTGCGCGAAACGAATAGATACTTCCTTGATTCCTTCCTCGTAAAGAAATGGGACCTTCGAGATTACCAATAAGCATATCGGCGGCGCGAGTGGTGCTCGCAATCAAAAGAAACGGAAATGTTACGTCATTCATCTCATTTATTTTTTTTCCTACACTTCGTGAGAGCATTACATCTCCCGTAAAAAGCAATGTGGTGTTTTTTTGCTCCTCCTCAAGAATCGCGATCTTTGCACTCATTGTTTTTTGATACTGCGAAGCAAGTACATCCGCGAGTGCGGAAGAGATAGTGGCACGAGAAAGTTCAGCATACAATACTGATGAAAAACGAAAAACACCGAGCACCGCTATAAGAAGAAGCGCGTAGAGAATAAAATAAATTTTTTGCATAACGTACTTCCCTCGTAATCTAATTTATAAGAAACTTGCCACACGAAGCACGTGTTTCACAAGAGTTGATACATACCCCGCCTCGTTGTCATACCACGCAAGTACTTTTACAAGATTGCCACCTACTACCTTAGTAAATCCGAGGTCTACAATAGACGCGTACGGCTCATTAATAATATCGGAAGATACTAACTGCTCCTCGCTTACCTTAAGAATTGATTTCCATCGAGGGTCTTCAGCGGCTTTTTTGAAAATTGAATTAATTTCCTCGACTGAAGTATTCCTCTTAGCTACAAACGTGATATCTGCAAGCGACCCCGTCGGCACCGGCACACGAATCGCAATACCATCAAATTTTCCTTCAAGTTCTTTAATGACCCGAGTCACTGCAATCGCGGCCCCTGTGGTTGAAGGAGAAATATTTTGTGCGGCAGCACGTCCCCTCCTATAATCTTTTCCTTTTGTGGGACTGTCCACAATACTTTGTGTTCCGGTATATGCGTGCACCGTATTCAAAATTGCTTTTTCAATGCCAGGATTTTCCATCATAACCTGAATTACGGGAGAAACCGCATTAGTAGTACACGATGCATTCGAAGTAAGGGTAACTCCCTTTGCATCATTTTCATTCACACCAATAAGCATCGTTTTCCCTCCAAAGGTGCCATCTGCATCTTTCGCGGGAGCAGTAATAATTGTCCGTTTTGCGCCCGCATCTAAATGCACTTTTGCTTTTTCATATGATTCAAAAGCCCCCGTAGATTCCACCACAATATCCACATTAAATTCTTTCCAAGGAAGTTTAGTGGGGTCTTTTTCCTGAAGAAACAAAATCTTTTTGCCATTTATCACAAGGAACTTATCCACAAGAGACACCTCGCCCGCAAAGCGGCCGTATACTGTGTCATATTTTAATAAGTATGCGAGATTTTCAATGTCTCCCAAATCATTGATTGCCACTACGTTAATGCCTTCTTCCCGAAGTGCGTGTTGTAAAAAAAGTCTCCCAATTCGTCCAAATCCATTTATTGCAATATTTGCCATATATTTATTATACGATAATTCATCTGATGCTGCATCACCCTGTCGAGGGTTGCTGTCGAGTGCGATAATTAATCCGATGCCGCATCTGACGCTTCGTCACCCCGGTGAGGTTGTTGTCGAGTGCAAAATTAGAATTACTGCTCCCTAAATCGCACATTCATCAAAATAAGAAAAAGAGTAAGTCCTGCAAGTGACATTGTAGCCGCATACACGAATGCAGCCTCAGCACTTATATAGGTCCAAAGACCACCACCAATACCACCCGCAAGAAGTGCGGAAATACCAATTGCGGCATTGAGAAATCCCTGCCCGGTAGCACGAATTTGCGGATCCACAAGACGCGCCACCATTGCGCGCTGAATTCCATCAGTCGCGGCATCATAGAATCCAAAAAGTATAAATATTATAAAAAGGGCAATAAAACTGTGAGCAAAAATAAGTCCTACATATGCGAGAAATGCGGCAAGAAATCCGAGACTTACAATCTTCCTCTTTCCAAAACTATCTGCAAAACGACCAAACGGAATTGAAGCTAATACAAATGCAAAATTAGAAACAAAATAAAAGAACGGCACCGAACTATTTCCAAGGCCGACTTCTGGTGAGCGAAGTAAAAGAAGAGGAAGAGGAAGTGCCCCTAATCCAAATACAAATACTGAAATAAGAAAAACAACGAAACGTCGATTTGAACGTAAAAGTTTCAAATCAAATTTTGGGGCTTTCTCACTCTCAGGATGCTTAATTTCTTTTACGAGAAGAAAACTGAGGATTGAGAGCGTACC
Source organism: Minisyncoccota bacterium (assembly GCA_041664385.1). GTDB lineage: Bacteria > Patescibacteriota > Minisyncoccia > UBA6257 > GWB1-50-10 > CAIKKG01. The sequence continues at coordinate 47,032 of JBAYKY010000002.1, read as the reverse complement.
CACTCCAAACGCAATAAGAAAAATAAAATGGTATGAATTAAAGACAAGAGGAAGAATAAGAAATGCAGCCAGAGGTCCCAATATACCACCAAATTTATCCATCATCCGATGATATCCAAACGAACGACTAATTGTTTCTGGTGTTGTTGATTCAGAAATAAGTGCATCACGCGGCGCATCACGCATACCCTTTCCCACCCGATCAAGTGCACGTAACCCAAATACGTGTCCGTAGGTTGTTGCAAGTGCATAAAAGGGACGCGTACTCACCGAAAGAAGATAGCCATATACCGCAAATGATTTTCGTTGATTTAATTTATCAGAAAGCCACCCAAAAAAAATCTTGAGTATGCTCGCTAATGCATCCGCAAATCCCTCGATAAGTCCTACCGCAATAATAGGTGCTCCAAGTACGACAGTAATAAAAATAGGCATAATCGACTGCACCATCTCAGTCGAAAAATCATTAAACATACTAACCAATCCAAGAAAAAAAATATTTCGTGGAAGGCCTAAAATAGGTTTGGGCTCGTTCATGAACCGCTTATATCAACGAGTGGTCGCGACTTCACTTGATCACCCACCTGGACACGTAAAAGTTTCACGCGTCCCGCGTGAAGTTCGAGAGCGCGGTCAATTGATTGAGGGGGGCTAAATACCGTTTCACTGGGCTGTGAACCTATCTTTGGGTCTACATTTTCTGCAAATCCCACAATATAATTATTACGAATCCAAATTACATCAATAGGAAATTTCATATCCTTCATCCAAAAAGGATACTCATCCTCATTGTCAAATATAAAAAGCATTCCTTCATTCATTCCAATAGATTCTCGTCCTCCAAGTCCTTTCTCCCTGTCCGCATCATTTTTTGCAACATCCGCAATAATCGTTTGAGTTCCAATTTTTACCTCTGCCTTATTTTTTACCACATTTACCTTATTTAAAAATGAAACCAAAAAAATACTCCCTCCGATGAGGAGACCAAAGAAAAGAAGAAATGTTTTTGCAAGTGCGTTTCCCATATCTTTCTATTATAGCGAATCCTAATACTGAATACCGTAGGCAACAATACCAAACGCAACACTTACGTTCAATGACTCTTTTTTTCCTTGCATAGGAATTTCTGTAATTATATCGGTGCGTGTAAGAATGCTCTTTGAAAGCCCATCAACTTCATTCCCTAGTACCAATACTATTTTTTTATTGTTAAGGGTGCGCCGCAATGAATAATAAGGTACCGCTCCTTTTACGAGCTCGACCGCAACAATAACATACCCTTCTTTTTTAAGTTTAGTGAGAAGTGGCAAAATCGAACGCACAGATTCATAGGCGACTGTTTTTTCTGCACCAAGAGAAACTTTTGCAAAATCCTGTCGGGTTTTTCCAAACCGATCTAAAGGCGCGGGGGTAATACCGCATAAATAAAGTTTTGAAACTCTTGCCGCATCAGCAGTTCTAAATATTGAACCTACATTATGAATACTCCGAATATTATGAAGTACTGCGATAATCTCTCCTTTCATCTGCTTATACTATCACGGAACTAAAATATAAATAAAAACCCCCGCCGATTGTGGCGAGGGTGGAACAACGAAGCAGATTATCCGGAAACCCGGTATTGTGCGCAACGCGCACTCACGTTCACGTCGGATATCTGACTCGTAACAATTTGCCCACTCGAGGACTTTCACCTCAGCTCTAATCTCAACTTTTTCCCCATTTAAGGTACTTTCCATAATTAGAATAAGCGGGCTATCTCCGCATGATTCCCAAAGAACCATGTGTGGGATAGTGGAAGCGAAAATACTTCCACGTCGTGGGGCAGGGAGGCATCGAACCTCCGACCTTCCCCGCGGACAGCGGGGACGCTCTCACCAACTGAGCTACTGCTCCAATCGCGGACCATGAAGGATTCGAACCTTCGGCCTCCTCACGAGCAATGAGGCGTTCTCCGCCCGAAAGCAACATACGTCCGTATGTCACAGGCGTCGCCGCTGAACTAATGGCCCTTTGTAAAGGTGCTTGAGTGCTCAATATAATACGAGCAATCTTATGTGTCAATAAAAATCCCCCGCATCACTGCGAGGGAAATAATACTATTCATACAGCATATGAGCTGCGTACCAACACGTATCATGAAGCGTATCAAGCACAAGAATGTGCGGATATTTCTTCGCAATCGTGCGCCGAAGATAATGTTCTCCAGAAAATCCAGGCTCAATACCCACCACCACTTTATATTTTTTATAAATACTAAGCACAAGATGCTCTCCTATCTCAAAGCGAGATGTTTGTGCGTACGCCTGTTCACACGTATGCACATATTCCCGTGGAAACCAAAAAAGTATCGCTCCACGTTCCCCTGCCAATGTTAAATGCGTGTGTGTCCAATCTATTTGATCATCTTCTGAGATACCCACGCGATCACCTGTGTCATGCGCCATTTGCCGTGGAGATGCGACCCATAATTCAGGGTTTGCATGATAAATATCATTTGCCGCCGTACGCTGCCAATGACGCGCACCCTTGATGGGTCCATCTAAAAGAATAAGATGTTCTGATTCATCGGTGAATTTCACCATTCCGGGAGGAGTAATAATACCGCCCATAGTTCACGCTTCCTTTCTTATTCGTAGTAAAAGCTACTACGGTGAGTCTATTCCACCAAAGTCGGAGCGTCAATATTACAAATAAAAACCGCAGGAATTGTCCTGCGGTCACACTATGCTTGAAACACATTAGGAAGAGAATCAATATATTCTTCCTTTGATTTGGAAAGTCTTTCCCATTTTGGTTCCTTCACACCAGAACCTACCCACCCTTGTCGATACACTCTTCGCTTACCCGCGCATTCCTTCCGAACGCAGTGTTGTGTTGCTTTCTGTATCCCTTCACTTAGAAAAATAAAGTGTACTCCAGTACCTTTCACAATTTCTTTTTCTGAAGGCATCTTCTCCCATTTGTGTACACCACACGCGCAAAAAATCATTCCGATAATTCCCATACGACTCCCTTTCTTCTCTCAATTAAAAGAAACTTTTATTAGAGTAGTGCCACCCCTGCCGCTCTGTCAAATATCAGCCATATAATAAAAACCCCGCCATTTGGCGGGATTGTTTAGTTCTCCTGATTTATTGCGGTACCGTTTTCATCGATAGTAATATATCCGGAAGGTATACTTGTCCAACAACCGGAATTGAAATATTCAACATTGTCGATTGTCCAGTGAAGCTCTTGATGAGTATGGCCACAAAATACATAGTGCGCACCATACCGCTTGCTGTAATGAACTGCTCCTTCGGCAATCTGCCGAGAAACTCTGAGCCACTGCTTGCTCATCTTTTTCACATAGCGACTAAAACGATGTGTCTTTTTATCAAGCTTCTGAAGAAAATTATAAAAAATTGTTGCCACTTCGCTAATCAACCAATTATTTTTTAGAAAGCTGTCAAATTGATGACCATGTATAGCGAAATAAACTTTTCCCTGGTATGTCCATGTATATTCTTCTCTTGTATCAATACCCACAAGACTGCTCATTACATCAACGAGCATTTCGTCATGGTTCCCTATAATCCACACCACTTCCACTTCCCTTTTTGGATTTGAAAGGAGACGAATGTGAGAGATAAGATTCCACTGTTCACGATTGATTCGCTTGAAATTAAGGTCATCAAAGATATCACCCAAGAGAACTAATCGTTTGAAATGGAATCTCTTGAGAAGTTCAAGAAGTGCGGCTGAGCGGCTTACCTCCGAGCCAAGGTGCACATCGGAAATGATAAGTGTGTCCACATACCGTATATTGGTCATTGCATACTCCTTTCATATATATTGAATTGTTAATAGACCTCATACTGCCCCCACATTCTCATATATTACTCCGGTCGTCAATACCAACAAAAAAATAATAGCCGTGGCGATTGCTCGCGCACGGCTATTGTTGATATTACCTTCTACTCAATCATTTTCCGACCGGTATTGTATATACGGGTTTATCGGAACCGCCAACGATAAGAGTAAGGTTGACACCCTTGCCTGCAATTTTCTCAATGGTTTCCCATTGCTTGAATTGCAGATACCCGGGATTCTTTCTCATTGCATCTCCTACCATATTGATGGCAGCAACTTCCGAAGCGGCAGCAGACTGCTTATTGCTCGCCTCCCAAATAGCCTGATCGGGTTTCACATTCGAAAGACTTGCTGATATGAGTTCAAGAGGAACTTTGTTCTCTTTGAACACTTTCATCACCATGGTGGAAATCTCAGCATTTATCTTGGTATAATTTTGCAACACCTCATTGTAGTCCTGATATTTTGCAAAGATACTTCGCGTATAACTGCGAATACTCATCTTCGCGAATCGGTCATAGATATCTCCGAGGTTGATGACCTTCACGCGCTCATCTTTGTCGCTCGATTTCGGTGTTATCTGCGCAAACGCAGCATTCCGAAGCTCGGGATCGACCGGCACGCTCACCTGGGCGTAAATATCCACAACGACCGGCGTCCCCCCCTTAAGCATCACGCGATGATCCTGTTTGTCTTGATTTTCGGGAGAATTTGCTTCCATGAATTGCTCTTTGATGGTCACAGATGTTGCTTCCATGAGCACAAGGGTGTTGCCACGCTTCTCGTTGTCGAGAGTACCGATATCAACCTGTCCCGCTTCCCTTACATCTTTTTCCCATCCCGTGGGGGTGAGAATCTTGGCAATATAGCCCGGAGGAATATTTTTCACATCCGAACTGCAGCCGATGAAAAGAATTGCAGTGAAAATAGCAATGAACGAAACGAAGAGTGACTTTTTCATTATTTTACTTCCTTCTGTGTGGTGGTGGAATCAGTGATTTTTGGTTTGTTGGCTTCTTCTTGCATGCGTTTCTCAAAATTCTTTTTTCCTTCTTCAGTTGCAGAACGATCAATGACCGCACGTGGCGTTTCATTCACGCTTGCAAATTGAAGTGCATAAATAAGAAAGCCTAACACCGTAAGACCGGTAATCCATCGGCCAATTTTCGGCAAAACTCTCTGTACATCTTTTCTCTTATCAATCTTCAGGGATACAATAATTGCTATCCAGAGGACGAGAAGAAAAACAACAACACTGAGTATCTGCGGATGCAGAACTCGAAGAAAATCGAACATAATGAACCTCCATTGTTAGTGATTAAGTGAGTGAGTTGTAAAAATTCCGCACAGGAATAACTGCAAAGTATTATAATACAATATGTCTATTTTTGTCAATGCCTACTCCCTCATCCCGAGCTTCAAATACCAATCGCTATCACCTACTGAATTTCCTGCTACAAATCTGCACGATGCAGAGCACACCGCATCTGGCCCCTGCGCATATCCCCATCCTGCATACCCATCACCATATACATTTCCTACCGCCACACCATTTTGTAATGAGGTTCGATAAAATCCAATCAAATTCGAAGATTCTGCAGCATCAAACACAAACCAATATGGAGTGCTGCTCGTGAATACGACCGGAGAATCAAATGGAAAAATAGAATCACTCTCTTTGTTTGTCGTAGATAAATTATTTATTGAAGAACGCGCGAGGGGATTTGTAAAATCAATCTGATGAGAACCATCCTCAGGAAATACTGAGAGACGAACAATTCTTGGATCTCCAGCTCCTTCAATTGAAAGGCGCACCGCGGCAGTATTAAATGCAAAATCTTCCTGCGGCACGATACGTTGAAAACTTGCACGTGTAGGATCAGAAGAATACTGATTAAGTGTCCCCCATCTATCACTCCACCCACTTACTTCTCCTTGTGAAAAATGCATAGTAATTAATGGTGTCTGCCATTCAATTGTACGTGTCTCCGACACATTCCCAAATTCATCTTTTACGCGCACCGCAATCAAAAATGCTTCTTCTATATTTACCTCTTGCACATAACTCAATTTTGTTCCTTGTGCCTGCCACTTCGATTCATCAAGACCTCCGCGCGGTGAAATATTTATTTCATACAACAATTCTGAATCCATTGAATCGACATCTGTTGCCTTATCCCAATTCACTGTAATTTTTGAATTCGTTCGATCGTAATCAACACGAACGGAATCAGGAAGATGCGGCGCCGCAACGCGCGGCTCAACGCCAAATTGATAATGCTTCTTGTCTACAGCCACAAGTTCATATGCGCGGCTCCCCCAAGGGCCAACATAGGGCCACGCATCATAGAACGCAACAGTAAAATAATCTGATGAACTATAAGTAACTCCGCTCGGCATTCCCAAAGAAAACAAAAACCGAGTCGGTTCAATCTGTGGTTGAGAAGGACTTACATCACTCGTTACTGTTGGTCCCCATGCACAATTATCGTTTCCATCTCTCAAAACCAAATAGCTACTCTCCCAAATAGAGCCGCCACACCTTTTTGTAGTTATTCCAATCACACCCGGCACATCACTAAATGCACCTGCATCCGTAGGAGTAATCATCTCTTTTTTAGCCGCGTCTGTATTCGCATAAAAGACCACCATCTTCGAAGCGTCTCCCTCTATATATTTTTGTGATACGAATGGATATGCATCAAAAAAAGCTTTTGTGAGATATTGAGGAGACCCGTTAGTCGGATCCTGATAAAAATAGAGACTAGTAAAAAAACTTGGTACTTCAATATTAAAAGTACTTGTTGCGGAATGAAATCCCTCCCTATCTTCTGCAATGAGTTCAAATGCGTATACGCGCCCAATTTCTTTAATACTCATCGAATATGAGGGCTCTGTAGTCGTAGTAATTAACGTTGAAGAACCACTCACCTCATATAACTTATAAAAAAGAGATGATGTAGCCCCTTCAAAATCTATTGAGGGTTGCCAATGAAAAGAAAGAGTAAGAGAGCTTGAGCTATACGATACAATACTAGTTGTTGTGCCATCGATACCCATAGGAGTCGTAGGCGCCGTTCGTGGCTCTAAAAGACTTGTACTATTTTGAGGGTTCGGATTTGCTCGTACCTCAAAATCAATGATTTCATCACTATCACATCCATGACCCAAAAATTCTCCTACTCCTCCTGCGAGTGATGATACACATGCATTTGATACCCACGCCTTCCGTTCAATACTCATACCCTCTACTGGCACTTGAGCTGCATAATCGACCATATCCACAATATCGGGATCGCTTTCACTTTCTATTTCGTCCTGATTGCGTACCAGAAAAATCTTTCCTCCTGCTGCCGCACCTGAGAGACTAAAAGATCTATGAGAAAGATCAGGAATCTGTAAACCAGTATATCCGTCTTTCCCCTCTCCATTTTTTGTGCGTGCTATAAGAAAAAATTTATTTGGGTTTATTACTGATGTTGTAGAAAAATTCTTTTTAAAAACTGTCGAGGACGAAACGCTTTCTGCACTTCCACTCGCATACTGTAAGGACCACAGAGAAAGATCCAAGGCTTGAGCAGAGGGATTATAGAGCTCAATAAATTCCTCTCCCGCATCAACGCCCCCAACTTGTATTTCGCTTATTATCACATGATTAACTCCACGCGACCCACGCGGAGCAACTGCTATAGATACAGAACGACTTGATGATGAATTTTCATTATCATATAAAGTAAGTGTTGAAATGTATGTCCCAGCACCCGAAAATGTGTGAGTAGTAGTAGCATATGAAGAACTTGCAGTGGTGCTATCACCAAAATTCCATTGATAGAAAATAATGGAGCCATCTGTGTCTGTCGATGATGCGGCATCGAACTGAACAATATCTCCAACCTGCGGATCAAGAGGAGTATAACGAAACACTACATTTGGTGCTTGATTCATTGGGGGAGGGGTGTATATATTTTTCTCTCCAGGCGTAGGAGATAATGCGCGCCACACGCCTTCTACTAATTGCAAAGAATTACCATCCCCGTGCGCACCAGTACTTGTGGCATATGTAATTTCATTCAAAATGCGGGTGCCTCCCTTAAGCGCAATCGTCTCTCCCTCATTGCTCAATGAAAATGTGCTGTCAAGAAGTGTTCCTTGAAATGAGGGATGATCAATAAGAAATTGTTCTGCATCACTTGCAATAATCGCATATGCATTCGAAGGAAGGGTACTTGTACCACGCACAAGTGAAAGAGTATGATTTATTCCCTTCTCGACGAATTTCATATTTTCAACTACAACACCCGAATTTCCTTCATTCAGAATCTCAATCCACTCTCTTTTCTCATCAGTTCCTGGTAAATCGTACATAATCTCAACAATCCTTACTTCAGCCGAGAGCCACTCAGTGTTCGAATCACTATTATTTGAAGGACTACCACCGCCAGAAGATGTATATTTAATTTCGTTTTTAACCTTATTACTATTTGTACTCGCTATATTTTCTTCTGAAACATTATTATTCGCTACCTCTTCGTCCTTTTGAGCATTTTCCAATGCGTCTGTATCCAGAAGAACCGACTCAACAACTTTATTGGCAACACCCTCATCTATATCAATAATGGGAGTTTCACTTTCTTCTTTTGGAAAATCCGTAGCTTCTTCTTCTTCTAAATTTGTTATCACCTCTTTTTTCTGCATTTTGTTTAAAAGTTTTTCATATCCTAATACCTTATTCGTAAATAAACGAATTGAATTTATTCTATTACTTATTGAAATTTTCAACTTCACAATCTCTCCCACAAAAGAAAATATAGGTAGCCTTCCCCATGCTTTATCAAACTGCACAATATGTGTAGGAAATTCCTTATTAATTTTTGCATCTTCCGCTTGTTTATAAAAAAGATCTATCACTCCTGCGCCATGTAATACTACTTGTTTTGAAAGTCTGGAAAAGTACGCATTGAAAATATCCTTGTCTGTTTCCTCAATTAAATGATTTATTTTTGTTTGAAATTCAATATTTTTTTGCACTACACTTTTCACAAGTGGAAAAAAATGTCCATCTTCATCTTGGCCGTATCCGAATCCTACGTCTTCTTTTAAAATTTTCGGAAATCTATATTTTGGATCATTTATAGTGTCTTTTGAAAAGAAATATTTATTTGAATATACAGCAAGAGCAGCAAGATGATCTTCAATAGATGACTCTTGTATTTCTTGTTTATCTAACCTTGTAAGTGCATTTGCAATATTAAGTTTTGTTTCTGACTTTGCAAGATAGGTTTCAAAAGGAGAACCCTCATCTCCCACTAGGTCGCCAAGTGGAGCATGCGTATCATTGCGCGTATGATCAGGCACCGACATGTCTTCTAAAAGATGGAGCACGTGCCCGAGTGCAATATATGCTTCTCTCTCATTTCCTGACGCATACTCATCAAGAGCTTTCTTCCATGTCTTATTTCCTTCGTACCAAATATAATCTCCCTGTCGTAAATCATTATTTACCCACTCAACCGCAGAAAGTGGCTTCCCTTGGGCTAGGCCAAATTCTGCAACCATACGTACTGCAAGCGGGGCAATACTCCCAGTTTTCTCTCCAGTCCATCCTTCTTTTAAGATGGGGTCATAAAAATGATTTATCCAACGCGGAGCCACATCTTCAAGCTTGCTCCCCTCTACAATCCAATTCCGTTGCTCTTCTGTAAATAATTTATCAGGATGAGTTGAATTATAAAAGCTAATAACCTCACTTGTGAGTGCGGGGTGTGTTGTCTCATCATCATATGCATGCGCATATTCGAAACTTGCGAACGCACAAAATAAAACGAAAACACAAGAAACAACTTTCTTGGTCATAATAATTTATTTTATTAATATTAAATTTCTATAATCTTCCAAGTACCGTTGGGGTACAACTTCATGCGAACTGAGATAGGATTACTAATACTAAAATACTTCTTATCAACATCATAAACTCCGCTATCCTTTGTTGAGCTCTTAAGAAGGGCAATAACCTTGTCTATGTTTGCTTGAGGTGCTCCCTCAAAACTCTTCAACTCTTGCTCCTGCTTACTCCCAATGAAATACTTGCTTGCAAGGACATAGTCTCCTTTCTCAACAGCAGCAATATACATTGAGAGAGTCTCCTGAGGCGTCTTTCCACCAACGGTATCCGCCATCGCAGCATCATAATCCTGCTTCTCAAGCTGATTTAATGCGCTCGCCATCTTATCTACTTCTCTACTACTCAAATACCGCTCATATTTTGAGAGGCCAAAAAGCGCCACAATAGAAAGAATAATAATAACGAGAAATCCTGCAACAAATTTCCAATACTTTGATTTTGTTCCTTGTCCTACAGTTGTTTGCTCTTGATCTTCCATAAATTAAATAATGATAAACGATAGAAAATACACCTTCATCCGAAGTTGTCTCACTCTAGTTGTTCTTCTTTGTTATCGTATCACAATAGGTTCTTTGAGAAAATAGGAAACGAAAAACCCGCAAATTACTTTGCGGGTTCATCGTTAAAAAAATCGATTTCACTCCCTCACAGAGCGGAATCTCATTTCTGAGAATAATCATATCAAATTAAGGCACCCTTCATCAATACCCCCTGTGGATTCTTTTATTTCTCCTTCACAGTGTACTTCGCCCCCTGATGAGTAACGAAGCCCTCCTTTTCAAGCACTGAAAGAATACTCTCTACTTCCTCTTTTGATCTCTTGACAGCGTGTTGTATTTCCTTTTTCAAAACTGTTTTTTGAGCAAGAAGAAGAGAGAGAATCTTTCCTCGTAGCTCGCGGCGCGAACCAGAAAAGCGCGATTGCGTTCGGTACGTGTTACTTTTTCGATTCGGATTTTCTTTTTTCTGCGTTGCAAGCATTGCTCCATAATCCATAAGTGCGTAATACCATTCACGGGGATTTTTTGTATCAATTGTACCTACCACATACTTCATAATTTCTTCGTCGCTCACTTTTTTCTTTCGTGAAAATAAAAAATGAATAAAGACGCGTCGAATATTTGTTTCAATGAATGGTACGGGTCTATTAAATGCGAATGCTGCGATAGAACCCGCAGTTGCTTTTCCAATTCCCGGAAGTGTTTCAAGAATACTGGGACTATGAGGCAACTTCCCCTTATAGGTAGTTGCTACTATTTCTGCGGCGCGCTTCAAATTAAGTGCGCGCCGATTGTACCCCATCCCCTGCCATACCTTTAATACATCCGTGGTACGCGCATCAGCAAGTGATTGAAATGTAGGAAATCGTTTTATAAATTCTGGATACTTTTTCTCTACGCGAGAAACCTGCGTTTGCTGAAGCATTACCTCTGAGATAACTATGCGATAAGGCGTACGCGCTCGTCGCCACTGCATCGCATGCCGCCCGTGTGCACGATAATACGCATATACTTTTTTTGTTAATACTTCTACGCGCGCATTCATAGTTTTCTTCATTGTACCTGGACTTCTCTATAAATAAATACTCCCTTCGTTATGAAGGGAGTATTTTGCGTATAGATGATTATTGCTGTGCTGCAGGCGTTGCAGTCGTCATAAATTTCACCATAAGCGGATTTCCAGACTCATCAGTAAGCGGCATATCGACTTTGTAATCAAACAACTTATTCCCGTCATCGTTATGCATCATCGCATAATAGGTTCCTCCATCGGTTGTTGTCCTTAACAACTCAACCGAACCTGAGTTTGTTCCTGCAGGAAACCATGAAGCACCAAGGATATTACCCGGCTTTCCATCGCGATCCTCATGAATTGCTACCCACCCCGCATTTTCGAGAGTCACCGATTGTATTGTCACGGTAGTGCCAGGAAGTTGGTCATCCACCGAAACAACGTTCTTTCCACTCAATACTAAGGGTGTTGCTGACACCTCATTTTCTCCTGTTTCTGTTGCTGGCCGTGCAGGACTGAAAATAATCCAACCCACAAGAAGGCCCACAAGTAATGAAACAAGAGAATATACCACGACCTTTTTTTGGCTACATACCATACCCATTGCACCGCTCTTTGTTTCTTCTTTCATATGAGCCGATTGTACCAGAAAATCAAGAGTTCAAGCAAATTCATTACCTCCTCATTTTTATGAGTCAAAAAGGCATGACTTACAGGGCAAATAAAAATTCCCTCGCGTACGCGGGGGAATTTTAGTGATTACTTTCTCTTTCCTTTCTTAGCAGCTTTCTTTGCTTTCGGTTTTGACTTCGGCTTTGCTTTCTTTGCTGCCTTTTTTACTTTTTTTGCCATAGAGAGAATAAAAATTCTTTTTAGTATTCGACCTTTCGAGAATATGGAGCGTATTTTCTTTCACGCTCTCACGCATTGTGATTTCCGGATTTCACAATTGCTCATCTGTACTTAGTATACACTGTTGCAATGGACAGTGCCTGTGGAAAACTCAACAGAAAAAAGAAAAATATATTTTTTTACTCTTTCACTTCCTCCTTTGGGCCCTTCTTTATATTTTTTTTCTCGCTAAAAAAGAAAATGTAAAAAATTTCGAGAATACCGAGTGTATTAATTGGTAATATCATCGCAATGAACCACCACTTATCACTTTTTCTTGCGGCTTTCCAAAGTGCGAACCCTTTCCAAGCAAATGTCCACGCAAGTGCAATCCCCAAAAGCGCCCACTGCGAAGGACTAAACACTAATTGATTCGTCATACATATAGAATACCAAATTTCCTTAATAAAATCCTATCTCTTTTTTGCAACGCCTATTACACTCAACCCAAAAGGAAGTTGTACACCTTTTTCAATAAGTTTGTTTTCAAATAGCAAAATGCCATATAACAATTGATTAAGCGGCTTTGGAAGATTATCCACATCGGACTTGGGATATTTATGCTTAGAAAGTAGTCTTTTCACTGCCATAAGAGGAAACAAAATGAAATTCCAATAATTGAGCTCTACTATTTCAAAATCATTCTTTAAAAGTTTTTGCACTATTTCTCTTTTTGCATATCTTCGATAGTGTTGCAAATAATTGTCATGACCACTAAATAAAAACTGAAATGTGGGAACGGTAAAAACAAAAAGACCATTCGGTTTCAATAGTGCATATATATTTTGAATCGCTACCTCGTCATTTTTGATATGTTCAAGAACATCAAATGCACACACCACATCATATTGTTCACCCTTCGTTACTCGCTCTTCTATATCCTGATAAAACACAGAAAATCCTCTCTTTTCTTCCTCGGCTAACGCTTTGTGATTAATATCAGAACCAACGACGTTATTATTATTCCTAGACAAACTTTCTAATTGACTCCCCGCTCCACAACCAACCTCCAAAATCGACATATTTTTTATGTCGTATTTCGAAAAAATAACACTAATTAAATTCCTCCTCGCTTTATACCAAAAATAATCAAATGCGAGCGTATTTTTTTCTAAATCCAAAATATCCATATTTGCTATTTCTCTTCTGCATCACGTGCCGCAATTCGATATTCACATAGATCACACTCAGGTCCTGAGAATGGCATCTCATCACTCATAAGACATTCATGAATACGAAAGAGGGTGGGTTCTACCCACGTATCATTTCCTTTGTACGGCAAAAGAGTTATATCAAATTCAAGTTTTCCATCAAAAGCTTCTCTGTCGGTGGTACCATTGCAATACACAAAATATCCTACATTTTGGACATTGAATCCGTTTTGTCTAAAAAGCCATTGATACACCTCCATCTGCCGCTTGTATCCAATCTGCCACTCAGCATCAAGGTTCACTTCTGTTTCTTTTGAAGTCGCTTTATAGTCCGCGATGATAAGCTCGCCCTTCGGATTCACCCACACGTCATCTACCCCTCCGGTAATTAAAAGATTGGTTGGCGCATGAAGACATTGCACCCCACGTCGAAGAGCATCTCTCCATTCCTCTATTTTTTCATGTTCATAAGGAACCGCATCAATGCCATACGCCTTCATAAGCGGATGCGCAGTCTGTTTTGCGCGATGAATATCAAATTCTTTTTTTAAAAGTGTATCAACTGCATTATTTAAATTAAAGGGAAACGAAGGCGGTTTTCCTACACCAAGACGCCTATCAAGATAAAAACAACGAGGGCAATTCAAAAAATCATCAATCTTTGAGCGACTAATACGAAATGGTTCTTTTGAGTTTGGATTGAACACATTACGCACCCTTGTGCCACGATAGAATTTTCCCATATTTCTTCTCTATTGTAGCATCGTTCTGCAAAACAAAAACCCCGCCTTTCGACGGGATTTTTTGTAGTTTGGGGAATTAGTAATCTCTCCTTCCTCCGCCAAAACCTGAACCTCCACGAGGTCGGGAATCTCTGGATTCCATTGGGCGCGCCTCGTTTACCGTGAGTGTGCGTCCGCCGAATTCCTTGCCATTCATCGTTTCGATAGCTTTCTCGACATCATTGTCGTTTACTACCTCTACGAAACCGAATCCGCGTGATCGTCCCGACATTTTGTCGATGATGATTGAAGCAGATTGAACCGGTATCACCTTTTCGAAAGCCTCTTTCAATTCGGCATCCGTGGTTGAATACGGCAATCCTCCCACATATAATCTCTTTGCCATGTACGTTTGTGTATGTGTGTTTCTTGCTTGTAGGGCGACCACTCACCTTGGCTCGTACTCCGAAGTGCTCTTTCGCTCTTCGTAATACATCCTTAAACACTATACAGGCTAAGGGAAACACCAACTGAGAAACCTACTTACGCGCCTACTATACCATATCAAATAAAAAAAGCAATAGCGGCCACATCACCCTACTCTTCAATTTCCTTCTTTATCTCCTTAAACTCGTTCTCAACTTCTGCAAGACGCTTTTTACTTGCCTGAATAAGGTCAGCCGCCTGCTTCACTTTTTTAAGGGCTGCTTCTACGTCAAGCTCTTCGCTTGCGTCAAACCAAGCAAGAATTTTGCTCAATTCCTCCATTTGCTGTTTAAAACTTTTATTTTCCTTTGTTGCCATGATTCTTATATTCGCTTTTTTCTTCCACGCGCGCAAGCAGTATACCGTCACTCACTTGAATACTCGCCCGTTCTGTAATTGAAAAATCTCTTATTGTTTTTGCAATCTTTCCCTCTTTGCGTACAATCGCATACCCTAGCCGCAGCTGTCGCACCGGATCATTCAGCGCAATTACTTGCTCTGCATTGTGCAACACTTGTCGCAACGATTCTATTCCTCCCTCAATGTGCGCAAACATGGCATCTTCGGCCACTTTAAAATCTGTTTGAATCCTTTCAAATTCGCGCTTAATACGCGCAAGAAGATGAGGCACTTGATGAATCTTTGCATATGCCCCTTCCCACGATTCGTTTAAAAGGTGTGCCGCTGCGGTCGGTGTGGAAACCATATAATCAGCAACAAGCGCCGCAAGTGGTACATCTTTATCGTGCCCAATACCCGCGATCACAGGAACAGGAAAATTGACGAGTTCTCGTACTAGCATCTCATTATTAAACGCTTGAAGCGATTCAAATGAGCCTCCACCACGAATAACTACAAGCGCTTCGATGTCTTTTTTCTTTAACGTGCGAATTGCTTGAAGGAGTGGCGTTACTGCCTGCTGTCCCTCCACGCGTGAATCTACCAAACTTACCTCAAATCCGAAGTGACCAAGATTATTAATAAAATCGTGAATCACTGCGCCTTCGCGAGAAGTCACGACCCCTATACGATGCGGTAATTCTGGAAGTGCTCGCTTTCGCTCTACTGCAAAAAGCCCCTCACTCTCAAGTTTTTTCTTTAATTCATCATATGCCTTTTTAAGAGCACCCTCTCCCTGCAATTCCACCATACTTGCTACAAATGAAAACCTTCCTGTTGGTGCATACACACTCGGTATTCCCGTAAGCACGACTCGCATCCCCGCTTCAATTACCACACCACAGCGCGCATAATTTCCTTTCCATATAACACAATTCATAACTGCGTTTGCTTTTTCATCTTTGAGAGAAAAATAAACATGGCCTGAAGGATATGATTTTATCTCCGCCGCCTCACCCACCAGACGCACCTCCTCACGTGCGAGTGCGGTATTTAGAAGTTCAATATACTCAGAAACCGTAAGTGGCTTCTCCTCGAAAAGTGTTTGTTCGTTTTTTTTCTTATTCATAGCATGCGTGTTTCTTCAATCATATGAGAATGAAATTTATTTGCAAAAAGAAAAGAAAGCGCGAGAATAGCAGCCATTCCAAAACTTATCAAAAAGAAAATATCCATAGGAAGCACAAACGCAAGAAGCATAAGCACCGGCAAGAAAAACACGCGCGCAAGTTGATAGAGCACCTCACGACTCAATATAAAAAGGCTTGGGTTTGGAGCAAGACGGGTAATCTTATACAACTGACTTGAAAACGCCACCATAAGTGCCGCATTTATGACATTCCCTCCAACATTGCTCCCTACCACTGCCGGCACACTTTTAAAAAAAAGGCGCAAAACCCATACAAGCGAAAAAAGACTTGTAGTCCACGCAAGTGCTTTTCTTCGTCTGCCCCCATCAGAAAGAAAACCTACAAAATAGGTGGCAAGCGCAGACGCTAAGAGTCCAGCCGACACCACCCCACCGAGATTTTCAACGCCTCCTATAGTAATAAAAATAAAGAAAGGCCAAATTACTCGTCCTACCGTCGTTTCCATAGCATATCCGGCACATGCCAAATTAAGTGTAAGAAGTTTTGGATGTTCAAGAAATGAAACAAGGGCCTTTCTCTCAAGATTGAGAGGAAGATGATGATGAGGGAAAAAGAAAAGAGGAAATACCGCAATAAAAAGAACAACCGCTGCCACAAAAAAAGTGCCAGAAAATCCAATAAAAGCAATAAGAACGCCGCCGAGAAATGGGGCCGCAAATTGAGTTAATGCTCCAACGGTATAACGCGTCCCTACCTCGCGTCCTAGCTTCTTGTCATCGGTTGCCTTTGAAAAATCGAGGTTGTACCCCACATTAAATAACAAACCACTGCACGCAAGAAGAAACGGGGCCACATAGAACATAATTGGCACATCAGAAATCAGCTTTAATACAAGAAAATAAACAACAAGAAATGGAATACTAAGAAACATCATCATCTTATCACTCAACTTTCGAAGCCAAGGCAACGCAAGAAAAGTGAGGAGTACAAAAAATAAGGAATTAAGGAAGTAAAAGAAAAGAATCTGCCATAGAGGAAATTCGAGTTTCCATAAATAAACAGGCACAAACACACTTACTAAACTCTCGCCAAAATAGATAAGCCCAAGTGTCGCATAAAGGGCGTTTAGTTCTGTTTTTCCAAAAAAATGAAATTGGGTTCGTTCAATAAGCATATGCAATAACTATGTCTATTATAGCGAAGAACGATAAAATATATAATGCTTGCGAAGTAAAAAACCATATAGTAAAGTAGCAACACTATGGAAGAAACCAAATTATTGTATACCAATATAAAAGTGGGGAAACCAAAAGATTCGGTAGTTGAGATTGAGGGAGAAATTCCTGCGCCTACTATGGAATTGCATCGCAAAGAGATACTTCGTGAAATATCCCAAGAAATTGAGGTCCAGGGATTTCGCAAGGGAAATGTACCCGAAGCTATTGTGTTAAAGCAGGTAAATATGAATCACATCCTCGAAGATGCTGCTGAAGAGGCGCTCAATGTCGCCTATCCACATATCCTCCACGACAACAATGTTGAGCCATTAAGCTCTCCGCGCATTACTTTTGTAAAACTTGCAGAAGGGTCTGCACTCGAATTTAAAATATCAGTTGCCATTGAGCCAGAAATCTCACTTCCTAACTACAAAAAAATTGCGAAAGCAATCAAAGAGAAAAAAGTAGTAGAAAAAGCAACGGATAAGGATGTGGACGATATCATCAAAGAGATCCTTACTATGCGTATTGATGAGAAAGGAAAAGTACCAGAACTTACCGATGAACTTGTAAAAACATTTGGTCCTTTTGAAAATGTTGCCGACTTTAAGATCAAGATGCGGGAAAATATCACAAAGGAAAAAGAGGTTGAATCACAACGCTTAAGTTATGAGCAAATCGCTCAGGAGCTCGTGAAAGAAACAAAACTCATTCTCCCTTCTCTTATGATTGAGGATGAACTTCACACCGCACACCGCCGACTCCATCAAGAACTTGAGAAACGGAAAATGGGTGAAGAAGAATATTTCAAGATTATAAAAAAAACAGAAGAGGAATATATGAAAGAAAAGAAAGAGATGATTGAACGTCAACTAAAGATGAAGTTCATCCTCAAGGCTATCGCAAGAAAAGAAGGCATCAAAGCGGATGAAAAAGAAATTGAAAAAGAACTCCAACACGCACAAGCACATTATCCCAATACCGACTCAGAAGCATTTCGAAATTATATAGAAGAAATGCTTAGCAATGAAAAAACGCTGAAGTTTCTCGAAGAAGCGGGTTGGTAATCAAAAAAACCGCGCATTATGCGCGGTTTTTAATTATTTTATTTAAGAGTAATAAGAAGTGCGCCTCCAAGCATAAGAAGTGCGCCTCCAACCGTCTTCCAACCAAATGATTCGCCAAGAAAAAGTGCCGCGAGCACAACCACAAATACAATACTTAAGCGATCAATAGCAACCACCTTCCCCGCCTCTCCTGACTTCAAAGCAAAAAAGTAGAAAAGCCACGAAAGTGCCCCTGCGACCCCAGAAAGAACAATGAGTATCCAATCTCTTCCACTCAATATACCAAACGAAAATCCCTTCCATTTATTGAGGAATACACTCGTAAGCAAAAGGAATCCCGCCATAATAAAAGAGCGGATAGTAGTTGCAAGTGTGGAATCAATCCCTTTGAGTCCGAGCTTACCAAAAATTGCAACAAGTGCTGCGGTAATTGCAGAAAGAAAAGCATACACCATCCACATATGTGTTAAGTATACAACGTTCCCAAGAAACAAAAACCCCGCTGATACATACGCGGGGTTATTTTTTATCGATATATCGAAGAAGCCATGCGCTTTTTTCCGCCTCAAGATATTCATTACACTCCTGCTCCATCTTCCAGATTTCATCCATATTCTCTTGTAATTGCCGAATGCGTGTCTCTCGACTGCAACTACAACATATTTCGGTGAAATAGATGGAATCCTCTTTTTGATGGCGAAAGACAAGACCTTTAAGCGTGACTTTATCCTTTGGAGTACATACACATGTATCCAAAATAAAAATATGTTTCATGACTTACTCCACCATTATTGAAAAGTATCTATTTCCATCCTACTCGCTGTGTCTTTTTTTAACAACTCTGCCAAAATCAGGTTGCCTTTATTGCAATCTTTTCTCGCGGGTGTAAGATGCACAATAGTATTTTCATGAAAATGGGGTAGCACATGAAAACTCATTATCTCTGTTCCCACTGCAAGAAAGAAACGGATATTGCGATATCCTCCCACTTCGACGAACGCGAATGGACGAGGCTCGACCTTCCTTACCTCCTTTGTCATTATTGTCGTTGTGGCTACTATGATTCGACCGCAATCCACGCACTTATCAAAAATTGGTGGAAACGAAGTACACAACTACGATCAACACCTCTTGCTCCGCTCGTCCAACAATACAAATGTGCACTACGCGAAATCATTCGCGAAAGAGGATATAAATATCATGTCCTAAAATAACTCCTGCATCATGCAGGAGTTTTATTTTCAACACTAATTGATATACTTGCAATTTTGCATAAAAGACATATCCTGACGATAGTAATCTTCATTCATTACGGAGGTAGAAATGAATACGAAACGATATCGTATTTGGAAACAAGGACGATTTATGAAGTCGCGAGTACCTGGATGCTTCGTAATCGCGGGCTTGCAAGGCGTCTTCGGACGGCTCGACTGTCCCCTACACAACGACGCGAAGGACAAGATTTTCGTACACACATACAAAGATGCGATTGCCTACGGCGCGCGTCCTTGTGAAAAATGCAATCCGAAACCGGAAAACGCTTATTACCAATGCGGAACATGCAGTGAATTTATTGCGATAGATGTACCGAATATCACTACATGCTCGTGCGCTCGCCTGACTATCGACCCTATGGGATGCGGCCTCATCCAAATATCGGGACGTCCCGGAGAACACAGACGCATAGGCCCAAAGAAAAAACAAACCCCTGCATAATGCAGGGGTTTTTATTTAAACTGCTCAACACGAACACCAAGAAGACGAAATTTCTTTTTCTTTGGATTTTCCCGTACATCAAAAAAAGGAAGAAGAATTTTTATTGCCTCAAAAATAAACTCTTTCTCATTCTGTGGCATTTTACCAAGAGTATGGGACCGCGATACGGTTTTAAAATCATCAAATCGTATTGTCACTACGATTCTCCGAAAAGAGACTAATCCGCTTTCCTTAAAATGTCGAAATACCGAGCTACTTAGTTTTTTTATCGTACTGGTTACTTCATTTGCGTCAGACGTATCACGAAGAAATGTTTCTTGTTCCCCAATCGATTTTGTCTCATAATCTTCTGTCACTGGCGTATCATCGCTCCCCCGTGCGTGAAAAAAAAGTGCCTCACCCCATTTCCCAAACTCTTCCTTCATTTCTTCAAGAGAGTATTTTCTTACGTCTTCTATAGTAAGTACGTTTTTTACGCGTAATACTTCTTCCATCTTAGGTCCTACTCCCGGCATCTTACGCACTGAAAGTGGTGCAAGAAACGCCAACACCTCATTTAGACGAACTGCGGTAAGTCCTAAGGGTTTTTTAAAATCAGAAGCAATTTTTGCTATAAACTTATTAGGTCCAATACCAAATGAACAAGAAAGATGCTCTTCATGTTGTATTTTCTTCTGCAATGTTCGACATAGCTTTTCTGCTTGTTCAAAACTTCCACACTCGCTGATATCACAATACATCTCATCAATACTTGCCTGCTCAATAGTTGGAGTAAGTTGGAGTACGAGTGTTCGTATATGCTCCGATACGCGCGCATATTTTTCCATATCAACACCTAAAAAAACAACAGGTAGTTTCCCTTCGCGTCGTGCTTGCTCCGCATATTCCCACGCCTTACTAATAGGAAGTGCGGAACGAATACCATATTCTCTTGCTCTATAATTTGCGGTTGAAACCACACCCCTTCCTTTTCCCCCAAGAGGATCTGAGCCCACCACAAGAGGGAGATTATGAAAACGAGGATTATCCCGCTCCTCGATCGACGCAAAAAAAGCATCCATATCAAGATGAGCAATAATGCGCATATTATTTTAAAAGTTTCCGAAACGCCCCTTCAGCATTTTCTTTCTTCACTGCGATACGAAAAACTGTCTGAAAAAGAGGAAAGTCATTTTTCCCTCTTAATAGTTTCGCCATGGGCTCAAGTGATACTAACCCCTCACTCTGTGATGCTTCACCCCTCCCTGCAGCAATAAGCTTCCCCTCTTCTGCATTTTTTGAATACGAACTAAACCCCGTAGCGATAAAATCAACGATGCCTGCAGGACCCCAAAAAGATTCTTTTTTTCCTCCAAGTAATTTCACTATTTTTTCCATTTCAGAAAAAGATTCATAAGCGAACCACGCTCTTGCATTCCCCCCCCAACGAATACCTTCTGCAATACCAAGACCGAGTGCATATATGTTTTTAAGAACACTTGCATATGCTACGCCACATACATCAGTTGAAGAAACAAGTGTAAGTGCGCTTCCTTTAAAAAGCTCACAAATTATTTCACATGATTTTTTACTCTTCCCCGCCACTACCCCCATACCCGGCATTCCTTTTTGAAGTTCCTCAGCAAGCATCGCGCCTCCAAGAAGCACTATTGGTTGTCCAGGATGAAGCGTGTGCATAAGAAAATCATAGGTAGTCTCATTTTTCTCCCGCTGCAACCCTTTTGACACTCCAACCACGAGCGTCTCAACGTGTACAAAGGGCTGAATAGATTTCATAACTTGTGGTAAGCACCATGATGGCACGCAAAGAAAAAGAATATTCGCATGAGGAATAATTTCAAATAATGTTTTTTGATTGTGCACCTTCCCAGAAGCAACGTCCCACGAATCCACATGATATTTTTTCTTCAGAAGCAGGGAGGAAATTGCGGAGCCAATCTCCCCCATTCCCAATACCACAATATGAGTCTTCATATATTCATTATACGCCGAGTTTTGTAATAGGGCATCTTTCGTGTGCGTGACGTCGTGAGGGACAATATTCCCGGCCATAACTAATAAGACGATGGGTAAATCCAGGCCACTGATGTTGAGGAAGAATTGAGGTGAGGTCCTTCTCAATTTTGTCGGGATTAGATTCGTATGAAAGGCCCCATACGCGGGCTAAACGCTTTACGTGAGTATCAACTGCGATACCCGAAACAATATCGAATGCATTTTCAAGAATTACATTTGCCGACTTTCGTCCTACACCAGGAATTTCAAGAAGTTCCTCCATAGTGCGAGGTACCTTACCATGAAATTGATTATGGAGTACGCGTGCTGCAGCGAGAATATTCTTTGCTTTTGCTCTATAAAATCCAGTGGAATAAATATCTTTTTCAAATTCCTTCTGAGTGGCGTGGAGATAGTCGTCGAGTGTTTTGTATTTTTTAAACAATATTGAGGTTACCTCGTTCACTTTCTTATCAGTACATTGAGCAGACAAAACTACGGCAACCAAAAGTTCCCACGGCGTATTAAAGCGAAGAAATGGGGCAACGTTTGGATATAGTTTTTTAAGAACAAAAACTATTTTACGTACTTTTTTCTTACGAATTGCTTGTTCCTGCAACGAAACGTTCTTCATATTTTCTTCATCATACCATCAGATAAAAGAAAAAACCTCGCAATGAACGAGGTTCCCTTCTTCTATGGATTTTATTGCATTGCGTGGGTTACATATCCTGCATATGCAAGAAAAAATCCCACCACAAGAAAAATCCAGAATTCCGCTGATTTCATGAATTTTTATTTTTTAAGCGTACGTGTGTTTCGACCACGATTGAATACATTATACTCTTTTCTTATTCTTTTGTAAAGATTACTCATACCGAAGTGCCTCAATTGGGTTCTTTTTGGCGGCTTGGCGTGATGGATAGAGCCCGAAAATGACACCAGTAAAGGTGGAAACGCCAACTGCGAGCAAAATAGCAGAAGGAGGTAATACAAAAACCCAATCCATCTTTACAATATTTACGAGAATATAATAGAGTCCAAAAGTAAGAAGGGAACCCAATAAAATTCCTGCAATTCCCCCCAAAAAAGTGAGTATAATTGATTCCCAAAGAAATTGTTGCATAATGTCCCCGTTTGTGGCCCCCACCGCTTTTCGGAGCCCTATCTCACGAGTGCGCTCAATAACAGAAACTAACATAATATTCATAATACCAATACCTCCCACTACCAATGAAATAAAAGCGATAGAAGTAAGGAAAAGAGTGAGTGTGGAAGTGATATCACCCAAAAGTGAAAGCGCATCTTCCTGAGTACGCACTGTAAAATCATCTTTATCGGGGTCAGTAATACGATGACTTTCACGAATAATAGAAATAACACGCTGCTTTACAAATTCTGGTGCATACGCATCACTCGCTTGAACAGTAATTGCATTATAATAATCGATGCCGAGCATTTGCTTTTGCGCAACAGGAAGCGGGATGACCGCAATATTATCTTGATCAATGCCAAATGCACCCACTCCCTTTTTTTCGAGAATACCCACCACACGAAACGAAACATCTTTAAGACGCACTGATTTGCCCAATGGATCAAAATTACCAAAAAGTGTTTTTGCGGTTTCTGAGCCAAGCACAATTACATGCTCATAAGATTCAACATCGCGATTGGTAAACGGATACCCTTGTGCCACGTTATAACTGCGAAGCACAAAAAAATCTCCTCCTACACCAAGAAAGGTAACGGTAGTATCATTGTTTCCATACACAATTTTTGCCTGTCCTCGAACTTCTGGTGTTGCTCCCACAATAGATGCGCTACGCTCAAGCGCATCTACATCATCTTTCACAAGCGTCTTAATAACAATCCCCTGTGATGATGCGGGCGCAGAAAACCTTCCACTCTTTGTGGCACCAGGGATAATGAAAATAAGATTTGAGCCAATACCCTTTACTTGATTTACAATAAGCGCTTGAGCAGAGTTTCCAATCGACATAAGTAAAATTACCGAAGAAATACCAATCACAATACCAAGCATGGTCAAGAAAGAACGCATTCGTGAATGAAGCACATTTGAGGTAGCTGTTTTTATAGAATCGCGAAGACGCATAGTTATTTGAAAAAATCTGTTTTCTTTGTGCGCGACTTTAAAATAGGTTCATCAGAACTAAGAAGCCCGTCTTTGATATGAATAAGACGATTTGCAAATTCAGCAGTATAGGTTTCATGAGTTACAAGAATAATCGTATTCCCCGCCTTATGGAGCTCGTGTAAAATATCCATAACCTGCGCACCTGATTTTGAGTCAAGGTTCCCCGTAGGCTCATCAGCAAAAATAACATCTGGTTTGTTCACAAGTGCCCGTGCAATTGCCACGCGCTGTTTCTGACCTCCCGAAAGTTTTCCTGCCTCCATATGCATTTTTTCATCCAATCCAACACTTTGAATCGCGTGTTCTACAATCCGTTTCCTGTGTTCGAGAGGTACATCATGCGAATACACCAGAGGAATAGATACATTCTCAAATACCGAGAGACGAGAAAGAAGATTAAATGACTGAAAAATAAAACCCATCTCACTGTTTCTAATATGGGCAAGTTCTATATCAGAAAGTTCGTTCATGTGTTTCCCATTAAAAATATAACTGCCGTTCGTTGGCCTATCAAGAAAACTAAGAATATGAAGAAGGGTTGATTTACCAGAACCGGAAGGACCCATAATTGCTACAAATTCTCCTTTTTGGATATCAAACGAAACGCCCGCAAGTGCACGCGTTACTTCACCTTCGTCGTGATATGTTTTTTCAAGATTGCGGACAGAAATAAGCATTTTATTTTACAACCGCTTTAAGTCCGATATTAATCACTTGTTCCCCCTCAGTAATTCCTTGTTCTATTTCTACAAATCCATTATTACCACGAATGCCTCTCACCACGACTACATCTTCCGTGGTTATACCATCCGAAGAAAGAACACGCACAAACGTACCTTTATCATTTTCTACAATTGCAAATTCAGGAAGGAGAAGTACCCCCTCTTTTTTTCTACTCTCAATTTCCAAATTTGCAGTAAGACCACTGCGAATTCTTTTATCCGCAGCATCAAACACAATTGTTACTTTAAAATTTACTACTCCATCAACAACGTTTTCAGCAGGATCAATATATTTCACTTTTCCATTGAATATCTCTCCGGGGAATGCATCGAGCTTAATAAGAACGGGATTCCCAATCGCAATGCGACCCACATCAATTTCTGGAACATTTGCTTCAATTTCAAGACTTTGATTTCCCATAATTGAAATAAGTATTGTGTTAATTGAAGCAATTTCTCCCTGCTTTGCGTCCTGCTTTGTAATAATGCCCCCAATAGGTGCGTACAATATCATTTTTGAAGCCTGCGCTTGAATTGCAGCAACATTTGCCTCTGCTTGTTTTACTTGTGCCTCCTGACCCGCAATAACCTCGGATGTCGATCCCGCATTAATAAGTGCAAGTTCATTCATGATGCGCTCGATAACTACCTTTTGAGTAGAAATTGTCTGCTCCTGTGTAGTAAGATTCGAGATAGCGGTGCTTACATTTGCACGACCTATACCGATATTTGTTTTGTACGTATCAATAGTTGAAGCAGAAACTCCTATTGCTTTATCCACCGTATCAAGTGTACGGACAAGAAAATCTCGAATAAGTGCGAGATGTTTTTGACTCTGAATAAGGAGGGTATCGAGTGAGACAGTCGAAGTTCCTGATGCAATGCGCAATTGATTTTTCCACACACCCAACTCAGCTGTAGCAAGACGACGCAAGTCAATAGTATCAATCTGTGCCTGTGCGTCACTTACAAAAAAAGTGAGCTGAGGAGAGTCTGTGTCATCATTTAAAAATATTTGATCAGTCTTCGAGCGTACCGCGTCGTCTGCTTTTGAAAATGCATCATTTGCAGTATCAAGAACGCTGCCATATGCATTTGAAAGATCTTGTTCTGCTTTTTTAAGTTCGGTTTCTTTTACTTGTACCTCCTCAACGCGCGTGCCTCTTTTTAATTCATTGAGTTTTGCAACTTGTGCATCCACGCTTGCGTGTGCCTGCAGTAGTTGTGCGTCGACTTCCGCAGTATCAAGATGTACTAATGCCTGTCCAGGACTCACCCTATCGCCTACTTGTACACTTACATTCTTAACCTTACCCCCTTTTTCAAATGCGAGACTCACACTGTCTGCGGACTTTACGCGTCCCGTAACTGAAACTTCTTCAACAATATCACCGCGAATAACGGTTACCATTTCATATTGAGTTTTTTTCTTTGTGGTAAAAAAGAATACCGCTCCCACGCAAAGTACTGAGATGATAATCCAAATAAGAAAATTCTTTTTTTGTTTTCTTGGATGCAAAGAATGTGATTGTAGTGTATGTGGCATAGGATGCATTATTATTTAAACTTATTTGGACGGTCTGCGCGTGAACTACTTTTTTCCTTGTACTTTCCGAGTTCTATTTTTAATCCGTCCTTTACCTCATCAATTGCTGCATACACATCTGTATTTGTACACTCAACTTTGATCGATTTTCCTGGCAAAT
Organism: Minisyncoccota bacterium; assembly: GCA_041664385.1. Classification (GTDB taxonomy): domain Bacteria; phylum Patescibacteriota; class Minisyncoccia; order UBA6257; family GWB1-50-10; genus CAIKKG01. The sequence continues at coordinate 20,445 of JBAYKY010000002.1, read as the reverse complement.
GCACCATTGCTTCAGCAATAAATACTTCACCATGTTTGTGATGTTTTGTGGTGTTTCCGATAGAAAAGAAGATAATAAGACTCCCATCGATATCAAACCTCTTTACTAAATTTGCACACGAGCTCATTTTTTTCTCAATAAAAGAGGAGAGTGCGGGAGTTAATTCAATTCTATTCCCTACAATATCTATTTTCATATCTCTATTATACGATAAAAAATACAGGTTCACTACCTGTAGTTCGTCCTTACAAAGCCTAAATTATTTCGCCTACAAGCTTTCCTTATTTTCCAAGCATTCTTCTGCGTTTTGAAAATTCTTGAAATGCTTTTTGTAGTTCTTTACTAGTGAATGCGGGCCACAATGTACCTGTAAAATAGAACTCACTATTTGCAGTAAGCCACATCATAAATCCAGCAGACCAATGAGGCTCCCCACCCGTACGGATTACAAGATCAACGGGAGGCAATGTATCGGTAAAAAGCGCGGAGCGCACCGTTTCGTCATTAATTATTTTATCTGCTTTCTGCAACGACTGCATTGCATGTATCATTTCATTCTTCCCATCGTACCCCAGAAGTACGGTGAGCACCTTTCCAGTGTTATTATTTGTAGAAGTCTCAATCGATTTTGCAATATCATTTAGCTTTTTATTTTTGAGAAGCTCTTTAAACCTGCCACGCACATACACCCTCACATTATATTTTTTTAGCTCCTGTGATTTTGAAAGCTTGGCAAGTGCTTGAATAAACACTTGAGAAAGTGTCTTTATTTCTAAAGAATCTCTTTTAGTAAGATTGTCTTCTGATGCGCCCCAAATAGTAAAATAATTTACTCCCGCATCAAAAGCTGCTTCCAAAATGCGTTCGGTCGTATGAGATCCCTCTGAATGCCCCGTAAATACTTTTTTCTTTTGTGAGGCGGCCCACCTACGATTACCATCGGGAATGATTGCAAGGTGGTTAGGAATTTTGAGCGCCATAGAGTTCTATTGTACTAAAGAATGTTCTCTCTATCAAAGTGAGAATGTTCCGCCTCAGCAACTATTTTTTTCATTGAAACCACGGATTCTATCGGATACTGCCCAGATGCCGTTTCATCAGAGAGCATAACCGCATCAGCACCATCCCATACTGCATTTGCAATATCAGATACTTCTGCACGCGTTGGATGTGCGTGATCAATCATTGAAGAAAGCATTTGTGTCGCTACAATAGCGGGCTTCCCATGCCATGTTGCATGACGAATCAAGTTCTTCTGAATAAATGGTACTTTTTCCATAGGAATTTCCACACCAAGATCACCGCGCGCCACCATAATAGCATCTGATGCCATAATAATACGATCAATATGATTCAACGCTATTGCACTCTCAATTTTTGCAACGATTTTTACCTTTGTACCAACAATTGCACGGAGATTCATAATATCTTTTTCTGATTGCACAAAGGAGAGTGCGATATAATCAACTCCTTCTTTCATTCCAAATTTTACATCCTCAATATCCTTTTCGGTAAGTCCTGAGGTAGTGAGCATCGTGTGGGGTAAATTGACTGCTTTTCTAGAATAAAGCGTACCCCCGCGTATTACTTTCGTAGTAATAGTGGTACCAGATACTTTAGTAACAATGAGTTCCATGATACCGTTTGCTAGAAAAATAGGATGTCCTACTTTTACATCTTTATGTACGTGCATATCATCAATAAAAATAGCGTTCCTTGGTACTTTTTTTGCGGTCGAAAAAAGAACAACGTCTCCGTCGTTCAAAACCACACCACTTTCAGGCAATGTGCCCACGCGAATACGAGGACCCTTCAAATCCTGTAAAATTTTTACGTTTTTCTTAAGTTTTTTTGCTATCCGAATAATTTTTTCTTTGCGTGCACGATATTCTGCGTGCGAACAATGAGAAAAATTCATCCGAGCAATATCCATACCCTCTGCAATGAATTTTCTCAACACGCCTTCAGACTCCGAAGTCGGCCCTATCGTAGCGATAATTTTTGTTCTCATAAATAGATAAAATGGGGTTAATTTCCTTTCTCCGCATTCTTTGCATCCCTCTCAGACTTCTTGCGATCATTCTCCTTCAAAAACAACTTTCTAATACGGATATTTTTTGGCGTTACTTCTACAAGTTCATCGTCACCAATATAATCAAGCGCATCTTCAAGTCCCATAATATGAGGTACATCAAGCGTCTCTTGAATACCAAAGTTTTTAGTACGGAAGTTGGTAAGTTCTTTTGACTTACAAATATTAGTGAAGATATCGCCCGCTTTCGCATTTTGCCCAATTACCATTCCTTCATACACTTCAACGGAGGGTCCGATAAAAAGTTGGCCACGTCCCTGCGCAATAATAAGCCCATAACTATTCGAAGTTCCTGCTTCAGACACTACGAGAGACCCGTGTGGATCGGATGGCAAATCTCCTTTGTAATTCTCATATCCCAAGAAGATTGTATTCATAATACCCATACCTTTGGTACTGGTAAGAAATAAATTCCGAATACCAATAAGGCCGCGAGTCGGCACCACAAAATCCATATGTGTAATGCCACGATCCACGCGCATATCTTTCATTACCCCGAGACGCTTCCCCATCATTTCAATTACCGTACCTCCAAATTCTTCAGGCACTTCAAACGAAACAAGTTCGATTGGTTCCTGCTTCTTTCCTCCCTCTTCATGAAAAATGACCTGTGGCTTTGAGACCTCAAGTTCAAATCCTTCTCGACGCATCTTTTCAACGATAATAGAAAGATGAAGTTCTCCGCGTCCCGCGACTACCCACCTATCAGGAGAGTCGGTTGCGGCCACTGAAAGAGCAACATCTGTTTCCAATTCATGAAAAAGCCTTTCGCGAAGATTGCGAGAGGTTGAATAACTTCCCTCTCTACCCATAAAAGGAGAGGTATTTACACCAAACATCATCTTGATTGTTGGTTCGTCAATTTTAATAGGCGGCAACGGCATGGGGTTTTCAATGTCGGTAATAGTCTCACCAATAGAAATGTCGGCAATTCCTGAAATAGCAAGAATATCTCCCGCCCCTACCGAATCCACCTCTATGCGCTTCATTCCCTCAAAACCAAGTACCGCGGAAATTTCTGCCTTCTTCGAAACTCCATTTCGGTTCACGTGCAATACCTGCATACCTTTTTTCAAAACTCCTGAATATAATCGTCCAATTGCAATCTTCCCCTTGTAATTATCATAGAAGAGGCTGACCGTAAGCATTTGAAGTGGGTTCGTTTCTGAAATCTTTGGGCCTGGAATATGTTTTACAATTGCATCAAAAAGAGGAATGACATCTGTCATTGAATCCAATTCTGGCACCACGCCTGCTTTTCCTTGCACGCCTGCGGCATAAATCACAGGAAAATTAGCCTGTTCATCAGAAGCGCCGAGCTCGATGAAAAGATCAAATGTCTGATCAAGTGCCCATAAAGGACGCGCACCTGACTTATCGATTTTATTTACTACCACAATTACCTTGTGTCCCGCCTGAATAGCCTTACGTAATACAAATTTTGTCTGGGGCATTGGACCCTCTTTTGCATCCACGAGCAATAACACACCGTCTACCATACGCATGATACGTTCCACCTCACCACCAAAATCAGCGTGACCAGGCGTATCCACAATATTAATCTTTACACCCTTATAGTGGATGGTCGCATTTTTTGAAAAAATAGTAATCCCGCGCTCTCTCTCGAGTTCGTTAGAATCCATGATGAGATCCTTATCGTCATCAGCCTTAAGACGAAAATTTTCTGATTGTTTTAAAAGCGCATCCACAAGAGTTGTCTTCCCGTGGTCTACGTGTGCAATGATTGCGATATTCCGTATGTCGGTTCGTATTGTATCCATAGAAAATGCCTCTTTTGAGGCGCCTCTCAGAATACCGCGTAATACTTGCTTTTGTCAATAAATTATTGACACGTCTTTGTATGTATGTCGAAATACATAAGACTAAACTTAGTTGCTAAATTCGAAACAAAAACAAATTATTAGATTTGAGGTATCTCATCCGCAAGACTTTCTGAAACTTTTTTTACTTTTGCCTTCGGCTTTCTCTTCTTTGGTGCGCGTACTTTTTTTACACCACATACTCGAGGAATTAACATAGGAGTCTGCGCGCAATAACCCACATATGCCGCTTTAAATCGCTTCATAAGATATTCCTCTTCAAGACGCGCCCAAAGAATCATAACTAAGGTAACCCACAATGCGGTAAGGAACATCGGAAATGAGGAAGTTATAAAGAATATTCCCCACACAAGAACGATGTCGGCTGAATAGATAGGGTGTCTTACTCGTGTGTATATACCCGTCTTCACGAGTGATTTTACACCCGCAACACTCCGCACTACATTCACATTTCCGCGCACTGCTCTAATTACCAATAAAAGCCAATACATAAGAGTGAGCATAAAAACTCCACACGAAAGACTTGTGCGCAATAATACTACATTTGCATCAAATCCAAAAAAAATTGCCGCTCCTCCGAGCACGATAAAAGTCCATAGTATAAATGGATTCACAAAACGTGAGATCATAATTATTGTTGTTTCTTAAATTTCTCTATATCTGCAAGCGCTTTTTGAAGCACTTCTTCAATATTTTCGAGCGTTATCGCCGTCTCGCCCCCCTCCTCTTCTTGAATTTCCTCGATATCCTCAGAAATATCCTCAATATCCTCCCCCAATTCTCGCACATCTTCATGTATTTCTTCAATATCCTCCTCTACATCCTCAAGGCTCTCCGCATGACGATTTACTGTCATCTGAATGAAAATAGAAAGATAAATTGCCTCCAAAGAGACCACAGTTGTAAGTGCGAGAAGCACGGTATCGGTCTTAATCCCAAGAAATATGAAAAGAAGAGCCCCAACGAAGAGGAGGGTGTGAATCACAAGTGAGGGCATGGACCCAATCCATTCCGTAATATTCTCCGATATATCATTCCATGATTTGTTATTCTTTTTTGGAGCCATTATATATGTACTGGTTCAACTGGATTCACCCATTTTTTCCACACTGCTTCTGCGGGTTTATTACGGATTGAAGGATGCATACTAATAAGAGGATCTGCGTAGTTGGGGTCCATAAAATCATCAAACCAATATCCTGAGGTACCAATTCCTTTAAAAAAAGTAGAGCGGCTTAAAACGCTAAGCGCCGCATCATAACTATCTGCCTGAGCCTGCCAATCAGCAACATGTCCCTTGGCGCGCGCTTCTGCAAAATCATTATATTCAAAAGAAGGGACACCATTGATTGCACCCTTATAACTTGCCTGTGCAATAATAAGATTTATTCCTTTTGGATATGCGTTAAATTCGCTCTGAAGTGCTATGACATTTTTTGTGTAGATTGCGCGCATTTCAGCGAGCGACGCTCCCTCACGCACCTTAAGAGGAGGAAGTGGTACATAAAGCGCATCAACATCATTAATATACGTCGCCTTATTTCTATCAGTAATTCCTCCAAACCACCCAAAAGAACTTGCGACTATCTTCCCTTTATAGACCTTTCTCATTTCTCCAATAATCTCTTTGTACCTTGTATCCGCATATGCTTCTTGAGGTGCAAATTTTGGAACCATATATTGTGGTGTAATATCGATACCATAAATACCCGCGACCTCAGCATTTTTTGCCCACATAAGAAGTACGGGCTCAAGACCATCAAACCACATATCTATCCACTCTTTCGATTTTGGCTCATCAATACCAAGTTCCTTCGCAGCCCTTCCATGTGCGGCGGCACCACCCACACCTGCACCAATAATTCTGAAGTCTTTTACATTGAAATATTTTGTATAGTCCGCTTCTGTATTGTAATGAATTACTATATCAAGACCATATTCTTTTCCTAATTTTGCAAGTTTCTTCATATCTCCTGCTGAAATTGCAGCATCTCTCATATATTTAAATGGCGTATCTACACCTTGGAGTGTAAATGAATCTTTATTTCCAAGTACTTCAATAAACGAAAAGACCCCCAATTCATTTGCACCAAGTGCTTTCGCACGTACCATTGTACTTTCTATGTTGTTGCGAGTATCTTCAAAAAAATTAAAATTATAATTAATGGTCCACGTATCCATAGTATTCACGATGATACGCGTGCTTGTCGCAATACGTGATATTTTTTTATCATCGCTCCATGCAGATACTGCATCAAATACGTCCTCACCAAGAATGCCTATTTTTATATTTTTTATATCTGAGAATGATTCTTGTTCATCGCGACGATAGCGATATGAAAATTCCTCTCCAATCATTGCGGGTATATCTACTTCATAACTTGTATCGCCTACTTTTTTCATTGCAAGTTGGCTCTTTCCTTCTGGCACAAAATAAACTATATCAGAAGGAGAGGTGCTCTCAGGAATACCCACCCAAAATTGAACTACGGTAGGAGTTCCCATTTTTACTTTTTCCCGTTTTGAAAACTCACACACACGTTTTGCTTGTGGGATTGGAAGAATATCGCAATTCGGCGGCCAAAAATTATAACGAACCGCAAGAAAACCTAATGTAGCCACAAGAAATGTAATAACAAGAGGAATACCTATAAGCCACCCTACTATTTTCAGTGTTCTCTGCATATAAAAAGTATACCAGACACACTACCGTCCCCTATTCCATGCGCACTGCTTGTAGCATGAGGAAAAGAGGAATTTCTTTTCGTATTTCATTTTCTGCAGCGGCGCGAGTACCTGGTTCGCTCTTCTTATGAGAAATCCATTCTTCAAGAGAACCAACCGCAAATCCATTCTTACGCAAACTTTTGAAATACACCTGAAGTGGCCGATGGAATGAAAGGGTATATTCATCTGGTCTATCGCCAGGATGCATCTGAATCTTTTCCATCGATTCAGACATATAGCCATCGATGCGTCGGTATTGTGTCTTTTTCTCTTCGTCCCATCCCCAACCCGAACGTTTAGGAACACGGAACGCGGGATGGTTCATCACTATTACAAGTGATCCTCGTGGCTTCAAGACACGCGCACATTCAGCAAACACCTTATCAATATTTTCAATATTTTGAGCCGCAAAAATAATTGTAATAAGATCAACGCTTTTTGAAGGAAGAAAATCGAGCTTATGTGCAGGAGCGATATGAAACGCGATATTTTTTGGCGACTCTTTTCGCGCAATAAGAATGAGGCGGGTAGCCACATCAGAACCAATCACCTCAGCACCTGTCTCAGCAAATGCGCGCGAAAAAAATCCAGAACCACACGCAAGATCTAAAATACGCATGCCTTTCTTTAATGCAAGAATACGCAAAAGATTAGGAAGTACCACTTCTTTTTGGTAGGTCCCTTCTTTTTCAAGATGTTCGTGATACCAATCTGCCGCAACGCCCCATGATGTGTTTTTTCGTTCCATACAGAATTACTTTATTTCCGCTCGTGACTTGGGCACGATTGCTACTCCTAAAAAGTAAGCAAGAATGCCAGGCACAATACCCGTACACATAGTAAGAAAAACAAAAAAGAGACGGAGGAGTACTGGATCTACCTCAAAATATTCTCCGAGACCGCCGAGAAGTCCACACACCACTTTGTTTTGGTTGCTTCTATAAAGTCTTTTCATGTGTTCGCTCATGCTCTTATTATTCCATCATTCCACGAAGTGCGCAAAATTGACAAGTTGCATCATCACAACGAGTATCCCAAAAAGAAAGAGTGCAAATATCTTCCGCAGTCTTTTTAATAAGCCCTTCAAGTTCCTCAACTTCTTTAGGACTTATCACAAATGATTCTCTCTTATACCTCCCTTTCTCGTCCGGTTCTACAAAATCAACATCAGCAGAGACCATAGTGAATCGATGGTTCTCATACCGATTAAGAAGAACATTATAAAATACGAGTTGTCGTTTTATATCACCATTCGAGTTTTGAGTAGACCCCTCTATCTCACCTCGTGTCCTTGGTTTTCCTGTTTTATAGTCTGTCACCTGTACTTCATTGCGCTCATTTATAATTTCTAACTTATCGATTTTCCCTGTAAGTTTTATCTCGGGAGTAAGAAGAATTCCTCGCACAGGTACTTCGTTTAAAATATTGGTACGCCACGAGGCATGGTACGTGTCATAGTAACCACCAAGCGCTCGCACTCCCCGCTCCTTCCATTCAATTTGTTCGCGCGCTTGAAAAGGCTGTGCATCAAAATGATATGAGAATCGCTCAAGAAGAAAAGTACGTGAATGCTTATTATTCTTCGCTGCATTAAAAAGATCCTGAAGCGCCGCATGAATTGCGGTGCCATATAATTGATGAGGTTGTTTTGCCGCAGGAATGCGAAGAAGATTCTGATAAAAGTAGCGCCAAGGACACTTAAGATAATTATTGAGTGCGGTTGCAGAAATTCCTCGCTCAAGAAAAAGTGAACGAATAAATTCTTTATCCTCCATACGCGCACCAGGAAGTTGTGGTGGTGCAACAATAATCTGCTTATTCACCTCAAATTCTTTTTCTATCTCATTCGTATTTATTTCTTCTACAAGTTCTGATTTCATCTCCTCAATAAATTGGCACGGCAATTGTTCGCGTCCCGTAGTGCTTTCTTTTGCATAAGAAATAGTCACAGTTTTTTTTGCGCGAGTGAGAGCAACATAAAAAAGTCTTCGCTCATCATCTAGTGGGTCATGTGCTAGAGACGATTCGCCAAACAGTGAAAATACAGAAGAAGGAAGCGGAAGTGCATTTCCTCGCTTCTTATTTCCCCAATGGCCATTGAACGCATTCACTATATACACATGCTCAAATTCCTGCCCCTTCGACTTATGTGCGGTCATAAAATGCACGCGCCGCAAAGAACCACCAAATGAGCTCTTTCGTATAAGGAGGTTGTGAGTCTCAATAGTATCAAGATAGAGAAGAAATTCGTGAAGTCCTGTATCTTTGTGTTTTTCAACAAGACTTTGTAATTCATCAAAAAAACCATTAAGTTTTTCCATCTTCTCCACTGCATCGGGCTTCCCTAAAAGATAAGCAAGAAATCCCGACTCATTAATCACAAGGCTTGCACACTCCTCAAGGCTCTTATTTTTTGCGGCGATTGCCCATTCGGTCAGTTTTCCATACCATCTGCGGATTTTTACTCCATCTTCTAATCGAAGGTTTCTCATCATCACATCTGACTTTAATACATCATAAAGAGAGCATTTTTTTATATCCGTTTCGTGAAGCACGCGATAGACATCGAGTGGGTGGAGTCCAAGAAAATCAATGTGCATCGCCTCTGCAATGTGTTCATCAGAACCAAATGTATCCGCAGCACGAAGCAAACGAATAATTTTTTTAATGTCATGGTCATTCATCACATTTTCATCGGACTCAACTACAAAAGGAATTCCCATTCGCTCAACCATAGGCAAAAGCGCGGTGACATCACGATTATCACGATAAAGGACTGCGATCTCGCCAGGTGCCACACCCGCATCAATTTTCGCCTTTATGCTTTTTGCGAGAAAATACTGTTCAATGATAGGTTTCGTGAATGCGAAAAGGTTTACTCCTTTATTTTCGGAAGAAGGTTGTGCATGTAATCCTTTTGGACTTGGAATCACGCGATGTGCTGAATCTAGAATTGTTTGTGTAGAGCGATAATTTTCTTCAAGGAAAATAAGTTTTGCCTCAGGATACAATTTTTTAAAATAAAGAAAATTTTCTAGTGAAGCGCCTTGAAAGCGAAAGATGGCCTGTTTCTCATCACCTACCACGAATATATTTGGTTGTGCATGAAAATTACAAAGAAGCTCTAAAATATTATTTTGTGCTTTATTTGTATCTTGGTGTTCATCTACTAACACATACTGATATTGTTCCTGCAAGATAAGAAGAAGATTCTTATTTGTTTGAAGCGCACGGAATACCTCCATAATCATATCGCTATAATCGTAGAGTTTGTTTTCCTGAAGACTCGTCACATATGCGATATACACTCTCGCCAATTCCCTATTCTTCTCAATTATTTTTAATTCTTTCTTGTAGTCTCCTTTCATTTCTCCCTTATGAGCGCCTTTCTCATGATAAAGATCGGGTGATGCATCGAATCGCTCTTGCTCCTTTTCCACAAGAGTCACGAATTGGGAAGGATCTACACCCTCTCGTTTCAAATCATTAATCGCTTTTAATATATCCCGTACATAATATAGTGGGTCTCCGAACGGCTTCAAAATAGTAAGCGGAGTTGTACGCACAATATTCTCGAGTAAGGTAATTTGATCAACTTCAGTAATACTTTCTGAACCAATAATATAAGGAAATTCCTCTGGGTATTCTTTAATAATGCCATTACAAAATGCGTGAAATGTACTAATGGTCACTGAATACGCGGGCGCACCTACAATTTCCATAAGCCGTCGACGCATCGTTGCGGTGCCAGCCTCAGTAAAAGTAAGTGCCAAAATATTTTCTGGGTTAGTATCGGTCTTTGTAAGAATATTTGCGATGCGCAGCGTAAGAATTTGTGTCTTTCCTGTGCCGGGACCTGCTACTACCATCACGGGACCTTCTACCGCATCGACTGCCTCACGCTGTGCGGCATTTAATTGTGTATATCGCTTTTTGAACTCTGTGTCGTGCATTGTTCCTATAGTACCACCCTTCGTCGAACTAAAAAATCGCCTAAAGGCGACTTTTTGTACGCTATCGAAACAAAAGAAGGAATGCAGCACCCGCAAACTCTCGATGGGGCGGCTTCACCTTTCCTATCCTGTGTTGATTTATATCATACACAAATCCATCTTCTTGTATGGTACCGATATGTCTCATCTTCTCATTAAATACCTCCCCATTATTCATAAGCTTACCCACTTTATTTCCTACCGCATCAAATACAGTACCCTCGCCCATCATAACCCTCCCTACTTTCTTTCCGTGGATATCAAATACAAATCCGTAATCATCAACCCTTCCAATATCATCCCCATTCAATGACTCAATATTATGAATATGTAACATCCGTTTCATTATAGAACGAGGAGAAAAGAAATCAACGTGAGTGGTACAATGGATAGAAAGCCCCCTCTTTTATGAAATCTTTTTCTCAGTACTTCCAAGAATTGATTTTTGATGGTTCATTTGCGGTGCTTCTTTTTATTTTTCTTATTATTGACCGCCTTCATCTCGTCTCTTTCAGTAATACACTCCTTGTTATTGCTTCGTGTATGGGCCTCATTCCCGTTGCCATGAGTGCATTTCAATCACTCATGAAAAAGAGGGTGTCTGTTGACCTCTTGGCAAGTGCGGCGCTGCTTGCGGCCTTTCTGGGTGGAGAATGGTCGTCGGCTGCTTTTATCAACCTTATGCTTACTGCCGCGCGCATTTTTGGAGCATACACAGAAGCAAAGGCTCATTCCGCGATTCAACATATTCTCAAACTTCGTCCTCTCACTGTACACGTGAAACGCGGCGATACCATAGAAGACATCTCCTCCTCTCTTGTGCGCGTAGGAGACCTCCTTATTGTAAAATCAGGAGAACGTATTGCAGTAGATGGCACAGTTGAAGAAGGAGATGGAACTATAGACCAATCATCACTTACGGGAGAATCGGCACCCGTTATTAAAACAATAAATAACAATGTATGGAGTGGAACTTTGCTTGCATCTGGCTCTCTTGTGATAAAAACGCAGAAGGTCGGGAAAGACACCACACTCGAGAAAACAATTGCACTCGTAGAACGTGCGGAGGAAGGGAAAGCAGAAATACGCACCATTGCTGATCGATTTGCAACATGGTACATCATTATTATTTTTTTGGGATCATTTGTAATTTACGGTCTTTTTCAAGACCTTCCTCTTCTCCTCTCATTTCTTCTTGTCGCATGCGCGGATGATATTGCAATTGCTATTCCCATGGGATTTCTTGCCTCAATCGGACAAGCAGCACGACGTGGTGTCATTATAAAAGGAAGTAATTTTCTTGAAGGACTAGCAAAGACCACCACAATCATTGTAGATAAAACAGGAACACTTACCCTTGGAAAATTTGTAGTCCAAGAAATTACTCCTTTTGGAACCCATACTCGCGAGGAATTACTCTCCTATGCGGGCATGACTGCAATGTACTCTCAACATCCTATTTCAAAAGCCATTGTGGAATATTTACGAGAACAAAAAGCACGATTTGAAAAACCAGACCACATTCATGAAATTCCCGGGAAAGGGCTTGAGGCACTTTTTTTCAAAAAGAGAATTCTCTCTGGAAGTGTTCGTTTTATAGGAGATGCGGGAATTCCTCTCACACCAAAAATGCAGGAAATTATCACAGATGCAGAAACACATGGATTAAATATTAATGTTATTGCAGCTGAAAACGAGGTAATAGGAACACTTGCATGCGCGGACGAAGTCCGTCCCGAAATTAAAAATGCAATAGAACACATCAAGAAGCTTGGTGTGGCAACGATAATTATGCTCACGGGTGATAATGAGAGCGTTGCTGCACGAATTGCTGCCCGCGTAGGTATCACTGAATATCACGCAAACATGCTTCCAGAACAGAAACTTCAATTTGTTAAATCCTGTGTAGGTCCTCACAAAACAGTACTTATGGTCGGAGATGGTATCAATGATGCCGCTGCGCTCGCCCTTGCTGATGTTGGTATTGCAATGGGAGCAATTGGATCAGATGCTGCAATAGAAGCAGCGGATATCGCACTTATGAAAGATGATTTTTCAAAAATCCCAGAAATGATAGACCTTGGCCGCTCCACACTACGCGTGGTATATCAAAATTTCTTCATTTGGGGAACAGTAAACATTGTGGGTATTATTCTCGTTTCTTTACGAATACTTGGTCCCGAGGGGGCTTCCGCATACAATTTTGCAACTGATTTTTTCCCCATCATAAACTCGATGCGCCTCTTCAAAACATCGCACAACACTTAAACAAAATTATATATTATAAACGTTGTTCAGTGACATTAGCTCGCGCGAGTAGAATAGATACTTCCTTATCCTCAACCCGAGGAAAATACTCATAAAAATTCTCTTCAGAAAGAAAAAAACCAAGGGTATGAGGACAAACAACTTCATCAACCTCATTACGAATATGTAATAAAGCCTCTGTGGGTGCTACAGGAACTGCAACAACTACCTTTTTTGCACCTCTTTTTTTTGTAGAACGGATGGCAGCGCGCATTGTCGAGCCGGTTGAAATGCCATCATCAACAAGAATAGCTACCTTATTACTTAAATTTTCTACCGAACGAATCCCGCGATACTGAAGTGCGAGTGCTCTTGCTTCTTTGTATTTCTGTTCAGTGCTGTCACGTATATATTTTTCAGAACCACAAATATCTTCTGTGGCAGTCCAGTCAAAAAATTCTTCATTGTCTTCAGTTACTGCCCCGATAGCAAATTCTTCGTTTGCAGGAGCATTTATTTTTTTTACTATCACTGTATCAAGTGGAAGCGCAAGCACCTTTGCAATTGTTGAAGCTAATACTACACCACCTCTTGGTAACCCCAATACAACAGTGGTGTGATCGCCATAATACTTTTCAAGAAATGGGATAAGCTTCGTAGCGGCGTCTTCTCGGTCTATGTAAAAGCTCTGTGCCATCTATACTTTTAGTATAGGAGTTGCGAATATTCGCAACAGTGCATAAGTTTTTCCTCTTTTCTACGCTTGATGGAGATGATAAATAACATCTTTTCGCTCCACCGCTACTTCCCATCGCACGCGTCGCGCATACCGATATAATTTCCCATTTGGATTAAAACAAATAGGTCTTTCTACTAGTTTGAGAAATGGAATATCAGCTTCTGAATCACCTACTCCCACTGAACCCTTTAAAGAAAAGCCTTCTCGTGTGGCTGCGTGTCTCAAAAGCTTTGCTTTATCACTCACCAGATCGAGATGAAGAACCCCACCGGTGAATTTCCCTTTCTTATTCACCTCATAGATGCGTCCGTATGATTTGTCGAATCCATAGGCGCGACAAAATGCATCAACAAGTTCTTTTGGTGAATTTGAAATTGCAATAATATGATAGTTCTTTTTTCTAAGCTCCTTCACGAGATCTCGTGTATATCGATATACACGATTTTGATGAAATGAAACTACATCTTCGGCAATTTTTTGGAATATATCATGATCTACTCCTTGTATATGCGTATCAAATGCTTCAATAACACCCCAGATATATTTATGATAGGTATCCTTACGATCAAGCCAATTTCGATACGCATCGTGATATAACTTCTTTGCGTGTGATGGAAAAATACCCGCCTGAATAAGTGCTTCCGTAACTTCAATAAGTAAACTTGAACGAAAGATGGTTCCGTCAATATCGAATATTGCGACTTTTTTCATCAATTTCATTTTATCATTAGAAGTTATTATTTCCTACATATACAAAATCGGCCATAAAGGCCGACTTTGTATATGTTTTCATAATTAAGGATTTACTACAGGAGTACTTGTCGCAGAGGTTCGAGTTTTTCTCTTTTCTTGTGCGGCCGCGCGTTCCTGTTTCCTTTTCTCCTGAAGAGCGGTGCGGTCAGCTTCTTTCTTTGCTTTCAACTCCTTTGCTGCTTGAGCGCGCTCTTGTTTCTTTTGTGCAAGCGCTGCTTGCTCGGCAGTCTTTGCCGCGCCACGAAGTGCGGCTATTTTCTGTCCATACTCATCACGAATCGCTTTAATTTTTGACTCCATTTCAGTACGAAGCGCCTTAACCTGCATTTCTACAGATGATACGCTTGTCCCTGGGGCGATTACCTCAGTAGGCTGTACCGGAGTTGTTTGTGCAAACGCAACTCCCGTAAGTGCAATTGAGGAAAGAACCGCCGAAATAATGATTTTTTTCATAGATATCTATTTCTATTCCTTATTCGACCTTTTCTGTTGTCTGTCTATTTATAATACGTGGGACGTGCACTTTTCTTTCATAAACACTCCCCGCTACAAACAACTCCGCACAATGCGGAGCTGTTTTCTATCTTAAATTAATTATTTTATCTCTCCCTCCTTTCCCTTACAGTGGCTGCACATACCACACCTGCATGAAATACGATATTGTCCTGCCCCCGAAATAATAAGTCCAAGAAGTATTATAAAAAGTATAAATTCGTATTCGGGAAAACCTTGCCTTGTCACAAGAAACATTGCCCCCACCATAACAACCGAAAGTGCGCCCGCCGCATATCGCTCAAAAAGTCCCATTACAAGCAAGAGACCACCAATAATCTCACTTCCGGCCACACAATATGTAAGAAAAGCAGAAATTCCAAGGCTCCCCATAAAACCAACGGTCTGACTCATCATAAGAGCCTTTATAACGCCATGATAGAGAAATACCGCACCAACCGCAATACGAATAACACCGAGTCCGATATGGAGAAGATTAGATTGTGATAGTTTCATTCGCTCATTGTATCAAGAACAAGACAAATGCAAAAGCGTCTTACTCAACTGCCCTTTTCTTCTATAAAGAAAAAGTGGCAACAAGAGGCAGGTGGTCCGAAATTTCCATTTCTGGAACAATAAACGATTGAACTTTGATATCAGGCGACATAAATACATAATCAGAAATAGTATCTTTATCAATTTGCGCACTAAACTGTTCACGCGCGATAGCACTCCTTGTAGTCAAAATAGAAAACTCTTCAGTAAGATTCTTCATATTTTTTCCAAGGGCTTTGATGCTTTCAGTATTTGAAAAAAGATTGAGATCACCACAAAGAATTACGGGGGCGCTTGCTTTTAAAAGAAAGTGCTCAATACTCCTCAATTGTTCCATGCGTTCAGGGGTATCAATCTTGGGCCACCGCGCAATGCCATGCACGTTTACAAGTGTAAGCATTTTATCCGCAATGCGTAGCTTCATGTGTTGCAACATACTTACCTTATGCGGGTCTTTTTCAAGAAATTCGTATGAAAAACCGAATGGATAAAAATTTCCCTCATCAATAACTTCGAATTTCTTTTTTGAAAAAATAGCATTCCCTATTGAAACATTAGTTGCAAAACCCTTTGCAAAATTATTTGCGGAGAGCATAGGAGCGAATGAAAAATGGAACTCCGGAAGGAGTCTAGAAAAGTCATCTAAAAGATTCAAACGAAAATGAGGATTTTCCTGCTTAATGTAGCCTGCTCGTGAAACCTCCTGAAAACAAAAAAAGTCTGTTTCTTGAGACATTTTACTAATAAACTGAGCAAGAGCGTCAAATCGTTTTCCTTCCCATGCATTAAGACACACGAGTTTCATACAATGATAGTACCATAAAAAGTGCGCTGTTGACGCGCCTCTTATTCCAGCTTATTGTAATTCTAGAACACTAATAATTCTCACAAGAAAGGAGTGCCTCTATGAAAAAAATAGAAGTGGTTCTTTCAGAGTTGGCGATAAACGAGGAGTCTCCTGAAAAAGAAGGTATGATTATCTTAGGAGAACGTTTCGGGGATCGATTTCTCTGTATCATGACGGATTCGTATGGAATTTTTGCAATCAAAACCCTTCTTTCAAGAACGAGGTCTGAGCATCTTTTTATTCATGAACTTGCCGCAACACTCATGATCCGTTTTGGAGGAAAAGTAAAAGAAATAACAATCACACCCTGGAAAGAGGGCGATATACTTTCTGCATCTATTCTTACTAATCGTGGAAAAATTCGCGCCCGCCCAAGTGATGCTATTTTTCTAGCTCTTTATTTCCAAGTTCCTATGTTTGCTTCAGAAAAGATTCTTGTAGAAGATCCTGATTCTCTCGCCGATGAAAAAGAAGACACCTCACCAGGTGAGACATTGAGTCCTCTTGAGCGTCTTCAGAAAGACTTGAAAAATGCTATTGAAAAAGAGGAGTATGAAAAAGCTGCGGCACTTCGAGATGAGATCAAGAAAATATCGGGTGATGCTGGAAAATAACACGACAGTCGCGCTATCTGCGACTGTTTTTATTTTTTCCTACCCTGCATAAATAGTCATCGCTTTTATCCAAATAAAATACCCTCGTATCATGCGAGGGTATTTTATATCCTAGTCTTAAACTCGGGATACTTTTACTGCGTTAGGTCCTTTCGGAGATTCCTCCTTTTCGAAAGTTACCTTGTCACCGCGCTTGAGATCTTCGAAGGCTACGCCTACGAGTTCATTGCTGTGAAAAAATAAATCCTTCGCTTCCCCTTCGATAGTAATAAATCCGAATCCTTTGTCTGTAAGATTCTTAATTGTTCCTTCCATGGTGATAAAGTTAATTTTTTGTGTGTTTTAAGGTTTAATCCTAAAGCCTGGCTTCCTAAAATAAGCTCGACGAAATTTTTATTAGAGAACCAACTTACACATCTATACTCGCATATAAAAACTAATTTGTCAAGTACCACTTTTTGATGCCTGATAAGGGCTTTTAGAGGCCTATTAAATCAAGTTGGCTATATTGTTCAAAAACCTTTTGAGTAATATATACCACCGTCAGAATAGCGAGAATAGTAAGAAGTAATGCAACAACTCCTATTATCTTTGGTTTTTCTTCTCGTTGTTTTAAATATTTAATTGCGTACCCAATACCAAAAGGAGCAAGAAAAAAACTCACTAAATAAATGCGGACCTGTTTTAGTACAGAAGTATCTATTTCTTTATCTCTTAAAGATTCTCCGCAATGAAGGCAAAAATAAGCATCGTCGGAAACCTCAGTATTGCACTTTAGGCATCTCTTTTGAACAATCGATTCCATATAGTTATTATAACAATATTTTTTTCAATAGAGAGCAATATGCACAAATAAAAAATCCACAGACATAAAGCCTGTGGATTTATAAAATGGAATTTATGCGTTCTCTTCTCGTGCAATTAATTCACGCACACCTTGTGCAAGAATATTAACCGCATCGACTTCTGAAAGACCGAGACGTTGTTTATTTGAAATATCATATATTCCGCCTTTTGATTCAGAATGTTCGCCATCAACACCTCGTACCGAAAGATTCAGTGGTGCACATACCTCCTTAAGCGCATCTTCATTCTCGGCAAGTTTTGGAAGCTTAATGTGAACACTCGCCCGCATCGCAGTTCCAAGGTTAGTAGGACAACTTGAAAGATACCCAAGATGCTCCGTAGATGCGAAGGTAAGTTTCTTCTCAAGAGAAGTAATTGCGCGCGCAAGACGTGTAAACACTTCCTGAAGACCACCACCTGGTTGCATTGAGATGATACGAAGTTGATCTTCTTCGTTTACCCAAACGAGAAATCGCTTGTCCGCAGAATGAAAAATGCCACGCGCTTCAGGCCAATTTCGGTTTGCTCCCGCAGATTCAAGAAATCGATCTCCCTTCTTAAAAAGAAAATGATCGCTCACAAGCTGAAGTCGCGTCTCCTCATCCATAGTCGCAAGAGGATAATATACTCCACTTAAATCACCTTCGAGACACTTCAACGCCTCAACAATTTTCGACTCTACTTCAAGTCTATCTTGTTGTGAAATTGCAGGCGCAAATGCATACCCTTTAAGATTCCGTCCCACGCGAATGCGTGTCGAGACAATATACTTACCTTCGGGGTCGAGCGCGTCAGCAACGAGGTGTTTTGGATTAAGGTCGGTCTTGTGAAGTCCCGCAATATCATACTTATGATATTCCGTGATAACAGGATTAAAAAGCGGAGCAAACAATGAATATGACTCCTCATTACCCGCATATACTCCCACACTTGAATCAGGATTTTCTACACCAGAACGTACCGCATCAAAAACAGTAAATCCATTTGGTGCTCTCACGTCCGCAAGAAGAGTTTCTACTTCCGGAGTAAAATATTTCTTCATAAGCGACTGCCGAGTTGGTTTTGTGTTCATAATAAAGCCTTTCTAGCACAGTCTTAAATGTGCTGGAAAGAGCATGACATACTTTGTGCACGAGAGCAAGATTTTTACCTATCTCTTAAACGCTCCACTAACTAGTGGTTCTTTTTGGAAACCTAATAATGCCTATACCAATTCAACCAATGGCGATGCTCAATATACACCATTCTCCACCAATGCAATGCAAGGAAAATTCCTCCAAAAATACCGATAAGAAAAAGTATCAAGAAAACATAGGGAGGAAGGGGGCTATAGAAAAATCCCGCAATATGGAAATAAGGAACCGTCATTCCATTTTTTATAAGCATTGCAAGAACCTCCATAGAGACCAGTTCGTGAATAATAAAACCGCACATTTCCACAAGAAGAACGGTGAGAAAAATGTAAATTCCTTTTTTGAAACTTATTCCTGTAGCTCCCTTAAACATCTCTCTATTGTACCAAACAAAAACCCCGACACATTCGTATCGGGGCATTTTTATATCTTATCTTCCAAACCTATCCTTGTGAGGACCGCTTACTATTGCCACCTCATTAAATGAGAGTTCACGATGCACAAGCACAATCGGCTGTTCATAACCTCCTTTATATTCAGCAATTGGAATAATAGTGGCACCACGCGCACGAGTGAAATCAGAGACCTCATCATTCGTAAAACGGTCGCGTTCATTTGTAGTTGCCTCAATTATTTCTTTTCGTCGTTTTTCCCATACGGCGTGGTCGGCAATATAAATACCTTCCGCACTCTTTGGAGTTACACACACTACAAATTGCTCTCGATCCGAGTAGCGCGAGTGTCCTGGAACCATAAGTGAGTCAATTGCAGTATCATGGATAACCTTTCCAATACCGCACCAAAGAAATCCCTCGTAGGCAATCTCAGGAAATGTTCCTTTGTTTGGAACGCCGAGCGGTACAAGTCGATATCCATTTCCAATGAGTCCATATCGCTCCGAAGGTTCGAGCTCGCTTGGATCTTTCTTGCCTTGTATGATTCGCTTTGCGTCATCATATTCGCCAAAACAGAAAAGTGGTCCAATAGATTCAGGAAATGCCACAAAGGGAGGAGGAATAAATTTATCAATCCTCTCTTTAGGAATCGGCTCCAAAAGAATGCCCGACAAAACATTTTCAAAATATAGTTGAAAATCTTTCATCGTATCTGCGGTATAAAACCATTTCGGTTCAAATTCATCAGGATCATACTGCCGTCCTATATCATTTGTATGTACAAGGTATTTTGATCGCTGACCACTATAGGTATAGCCACCATCAATACTCGCACTTCCGCTGTACTGAAGATACATCTTTGGTTCATTGCGAAGTCTGCTGTTCACCTTTGTACTATGCATAAAGTGTTCTCGATCGCGCTCCCAATTTCCTCCCGTATAAAGATAGAAAGTAGGTCCCGATTCATCTTCATGCACATTGATCTGGCCATACGGCGTGATAAGCTCGGTTACTGCCGCAATATCATTTAATCTACCACCAGACAATGGGCGCTGACCGCGACAAAAATGAAGTCTAAATTGTTCGCCACGGATATCATACGCCATTCGATATTTATCATCCCCCGTTCCATACTCATTAAATTCTACGGTAATACCAGGAACCTCCCAATT
>JBAYKY010000001.1:0-66188 GCA_041664385.1 Minisyncoccota bacterium | reverse complement strand
GTGTTCTTTCGAACCAGAAACAGAATTTCTTCGGTGAGTCCGAAGAAATGATACCCTACTTTGTGTGTTTCCATGATTAAGTATACCCCACTCTTTTTTTGTAGCAAGTAGATGCAATGAGGAGCCATTGCAACACACTCTCAAACCCCATCCTTCCAGTTTCAAAGGCGCAACTATGGCATATTCCCGTAGAATCATTTTTAAAAATCTTCTATAATAAATGTATTACACGATGATTAAGGAAGTCATTAAATCGGTGTTGGTAAAGCTCATCACACTTGCGATAATAAACCTCGTGTTCTTTTATTTTCCGATGATTCCTATCAAGACGACGAATCCGTGTCTTGTGGCTCCCTGCCCTGAGTTTACTGAGGCATACACGCCAAGCGAGGCTATTATAAATTCAAGTTTCTATCTAAAGTATGTAGAGAAGATTGGTGCATTCCGTATTGGTCAGGAGTCATTTATGGATGCGGTGCATCGGATATTGAACCGCGATGTGTTAATCGGCAATGGCGTTCTTCTCGTACTCCTCTTTCTCATTTTCCCACGTTTTAGAAAGAATTAGGCGCAAAAAGATGAATTTCCGTAAGCAAAAATGCCTACAGATTTTTTATGTAAATAAATAAATATTTCATTGACATTTTGTTCTATTAGTAGTAAAGTATTCCTCGGAAACTTAACACTCAAATAACTGTTTTAAGAACAAATTCACTCACATTATAGGAGGTTCACATGAACCTAGTAATTGGTCTTCTTGTTGGTTTAGGAAGCATTTTTCTTCCTGCGCTCATCGGTGGATTGTTGGCTCAAAGGCGCGAACACATTTTTGGACTTATTGGAAGTAGCATTGTTGTAAGTCTCATCTATGGCGCGCTCGTCGCATTCTTTCGATGGTCTAGCGTTGCCGGACTTTATGGTCCTACACCGCTTTTCGGTTGGATACTCTTCGGTGCAATCATCGCCGGCATCATCGCGTTCAATGCAAGTAATGAGGAAGGAATTAGTACTCTCCCATCCATTATTGTTGGTTGCGTTGTACTTTTGTATTCGGGATTCATAAGCATAATCGGTTCCGATATGATGAATTCTGATGCAAAGGCGCGACTCATTGGAAATGTTGTTGATGTGAAGGAGCTTCATCAGGCAATTCAGCCTGCGGATCCCACTCATATTTGTCTCGTTTCCGAGGGAATGGCAATAACTGCCGCACAAAATGCGCTCAGCAAATTCAAGACCGGAGACGGTGCAGCACCTGGATCGAGATATGAAATCGGATCCCCCACAAAGCAATTTGTGGATGGTCAGCTTTGGTGGGTCTTCCCTCTCGAGTTCTCATCGTATTTTAAATGGAACGATCAACCGATTGTTCCCGGCTATCTCCGCGTGTCAGCCGAAGATCCATTCCAAGAAGGACAGGCAGTTCAATCTAACAAACAAGGACGCGCTATCCAGATTCGTTATCTTAATTCATCGTACTTCGGCAGTCAGGCTGAGCGATATCTTAGAGAAAACGGGTTCATGGGCGCTATTCTCAAGGATTGGACATTTGAAGTCGACGACGATTGGGATCCGTACTATACGGTTTCAGTGGTTGAACGCACACTCGGATATTCAGGGTTGGTTACGAAAGGCGTCATCGTGTTCAATGTTGAAGATGGCACATTCAACTATGAAGAGCTTGCAAAACTTCCTTCATGGGTTGATCGTGCAATTCCCCTCAACGATGTTATTGATGCAAACGCAATCAAATGGGGAGAATATGCCCATGCGTCATGGGGACACACCTTCTTCAATAGCGATATGTCGCAAAAGCCGACACAAGGCTGGTTCCTTACCTACGGAAAAAACGGCGATTGCCAATGGTTCTCTGGGTTCACCAGTATGAACAGCAAGGATGATGCGCTTACCGGATTTATGCTTACCGATGCACGAACGGGAGTCAGTACTTTCGTTCATGTGGCTGGCGTAACTGAAAATAGAGCATATGATGCGGCAAAATCCTTATGGTCAAACTTCACAGGCTATGAACCAACTGATCTTACACCCTATAACATCTATGGCACACTTACGTATGTGGTGCCTATGATGTATGAACATCAATTCAAGGGTGTTTCACTTGTCTCAATCAACAATGTACAGTTGGCGGCACGCGGTGCGACATTCGAAGAAGCACTTTCGAATTATCGTGCGATCATAAGTAGTTCGGGCGAAGCAAGTATTGCTCCGGCAGGCGGTGAGATTCCCGAGGTAATCCTTTCGGGGATAATCGAGTTTACCGGGCAGCCTGTATTCCGCGCACAGCAACAAGTCTTCACCTTTAAAATGAAGAGTGTACCGAAATTATTCGAAGTTGCGTACACGAATGCGACTGCTGAGGTTCCTCTCATGCGTGATGGAAGCCGCGTTACGATACGGTTCCAAGACACGAAGGAGAAGATAATCACCTGCCGCGCCTTCCATATTGAAGGCATTACTTTGAGCGATGAGAGCAACGTGCAAGCGGAGCACCTCGCCAATCTCAAAGTGGTGAAGAAAGAAGTTACGCGCGTGGATAAAGCCGAGAAGCGGACGACTCTTTTGGAGAGTAATCGTCTCCAGAGTGTTGATCCGGATTCTCTCGACCAGTTCCTGAAGAATCAGAAGCACAAATAACAGATATGCTATATATCCAGCACCGAAAGGTGCTGGTTTTTATTTAGTTTGGGACAAAGTGATACAATAGTCCCATGAAGGATGATGGATTTTATACATACAAGGGAATAGTCATATTTGGTGCTCCTGGGAGTGGCAAGACTACGATAGCAAAGTGGCTCCTCGAAGCATTTCCCAAGGCGAGCTATATTGAGGCCTCGCAGGCAGTCGTTCATCCTGCTTTTTCCATAAAAGATAGTCTTCCTCGTGAAGAGAAAAAGTTTATTCAGGTTATCAATAAAATAAAAACCAAGAAATCGGGCTCCCCCATTCCACGCGAAAAGGCGCGTGTATTTTTTACTTATCTTAAGAATCGTTATTCTCCTTCGGTTATTGCAAAAACACTCACTTTTATACACGAGAAACGATATGCGAAAAAATTTGTACTTATTGCGGGCATACGTGGGTATCATAATTCCACATTCTTCAAGAAGAATGGGTATCTCGTGGTATATTTGAAGACTCCCGAGAAGGATTTGAGTAAGCGAGTGGCAAAGCGGGAAGATTTCTCTCTTAAGGCCGCAGAAAAAGAGCGCCATATCGAAGAGCGTCTTTTTTCCACGAATAAGGTTGAGAAGATTGCTCACTTATCGTTCAATACCGCGCTTCAGACAAAAAAGGAGATATTCACCAAAATAAAAGCTCTCATAGAAGTAAGAGAGTGTGCTCATTGTGTGAATACCAGTACGAATCTCTCAAGTACGATTGGTAGCACGGGACTTTGTGAGACGTGCGAGAGGTACGAAGAAAACTTCAGCAAGAAGCCGCTTATCAAAGAACTCGCATTTCTGAAGTCCCTTATAAGAAGCGGGCGGGGTAAGTATGATGTTATGGTAGGCATTTCGGGTGGGAAGGATAGTACTGCGACGCTCTATCAAATCAAAAAAATGGGTTTTACTCCCCTTTCGTTCACCTTCGATACTGGCTACTATCCGCATCATATATTTTCGAGGTCCTCACAAGTTGCTAAAGAGTTAGGTGTAGATCATCAGCGGATAGATATAAGGAAGTATGCGCGGACCGTTGACCGCAAATGTTTCGAAAAGACCGCAGCACTCTATAACGAAAGCGATTCACAAGAATTGAAAGAGAAATTCCGCAAATGGTATATAGAAGGACGAAGACATTACTCCATAAAATGCGCACATAGTATTCCTTTTGTGAGGACATGCCAATTATGCAGGCGGTTGGTGGTGCGAGCCTATTATGGTGAAGCAATACGAAATGAAGTGAGTGTAGTTGTACTTGGCATCAACGAGTGGGCGGGCTTGAGTCAAGATAGCAAATCAAAGAAATTCGTTTTTTCTGCCATCAGAAAATTGCAGCCATTCAAAAATAAGCCTCCTGTTTATATCGTTCATCTCCCCTTTCTTTTACAGCGGAGAATAAATGACACGCGAAAGATACTCGAAGAGTTGGGGTGGAAAGTTCCTAAGGGTGAGTTTCTTATTGAATCGAATGCGAATTCGTGCTTATTTGCACGAGCGGCGGAAAACAAGGCAAGACGTCTCCTAGGATTTCACCCTGATGCCACACGCCTCGCGCGCGAGGTGACTGTGGGGTTTATTACCAAGGAGCAGGCAAAGAAGGCGCTCACAAAAGTACATAATTACCCTCTCTCGGTTCATGCGATTCTAAGAAAAGCAAAAATACTCCAATCTTAATTTTGTTGGAATATAATTGAGATATATGTTTGATGGAAATAATATAAAAGATGAACCCAATAAGAAAAGAATCAGCATTTTTGTTGGTATTCTCGTGATTGCGGTTATTTTTATTTATTTTGGTCTATTTGCCGCACCACAAGGAAGTATTGAATCAGAGCGTTTTATCGTTCCCCTTGGTGAAAAAGCAGTAGTAACTAGTTTGAAAGAAGCAGGATTTATTAAAAATATTTTCGGTTTTTCTATCGCACTTCATGGGCGAGAGGTGAAGGAAGGCGCATATAAGATTTCGAAGGCAATGAACGCGTGGCAAATTGCAGGAGTACTTACAGGGGAGCCATATATGAAATGGGTAGTAATTCCCGAAGGGCTTCGCAAGGAGGAAACCGCGGATATTCTTGCCGCAACTCTTGGTTGGAGTAAGGAGGATAAGGAGAAATGGATTACTACCTATACTATGCTGCAATATGACTATACCGAGGGCGTGTATTTCCCTGATACCTATCTTATCCCCGTGGCTGAATCGCCTCTTGATGTTGCAAATAGACTTCGTGCAAAATTCAATGAGAAGTTTTCTCCGCTTGCAGGAGAGGCTGCAAAGCAAAATATAAAATGGAATACACTTCTAAAGATTGCTTCAATTGTTCAGCGAGAAGCAGCGGGTAAGGATGATATGCCGCTCATTGCTGGCATTCTCTGGAATCGCCTTCTCCAAGATATACGACTTGAGGTTGATGCGACGCTCCAATATGCTCGAGGAGATACGGGGAATGGTTGGTGGTTTCCTATTACGATTGCCGATAAGCAGAAAGACTCACCTTATAATACGTATAAATATAAAGGGCTTCCTCCGCACCCTATATCAAACCCAGGACTCAATGCAATAAGTGCGGTTCTCTACCCTCAGAAAACAGATTGCTTATTCTATCTTCATGATTCATCAAGGATAATCTACTGTGTGAAGACGTATAAAGAGCATCAGGCGAATATTGAGAAATACCTACGTTGAAGATTTTCAATTATACTTATCATATGTTTAAAGAATACATTTCTTATTTAAAGAATAACCCAGAGAATTTTTGGTTTAAACGAAAGCTCTATGGTTGGGGCTGGACTCCCGTAACTTGGCAAGGGTGGCTCGTAATCGCGTTTTTCTTGGGGTTTGTATTGTGGAACAGCCTTGATTTAGAACCAAATATGGGGCCGATCGATGCAAATTTCTACTGGTTTTTTGGAAAGATAATTGCGGCAATTATAGTACTTCTCGTTATCTGTTATAAAACCGGTGAGAAACCTCGTTGGCAATGGGGAGTTAAGGAAGAAAAATAATATGAAAAAGGAGGTACTTCTCGGAACATATAACCAAGGGAAGGTAGAACGATTTAAAAATCTTATTGCTTCTACTGGTTTAGATTTTGAAATTCATATTCCGAGTGATGTAGGGTTGGAAAATTTTGATGTTGAAGAAAGTGGTAGCACGTTAGCTGAAAATGCGGAGATTAAGGTGCGTGCCTATTTTGGAAAAACTGACATGCCAATCCTTGCAAATGATACTGGTTTTTGGGTTGAAGGCGAAGGATTAGTAGAAGCCCCCAAAAGGACAGCGCTTGAGGGAATATACAAAGAAAATCTTTCTCAAGAAGAAATTGCAGAAGCATTATTAAAATTTTGGCAGGGTGTTGCAAAGAAGCACGGTGGTCGTGTAAATGCGGCATGGGTTGAGGCTTTTGCGTTATTAAATCCTGATGGCACACTTCGCACTTCCGAATCGCGACGTGAAATTATCTTGACAGATCACATATTTGGTAAATCACATATCCAGATGCCAGTCCGCGCTCTTTATATTTCTAAAATAACGAATAAACCATCACTGCAGCATACGCCTGAAGAAGAACTTCTTGAGCTGAAGCCCGTTACCGACGCACTTATAAAAATTTTAAGTTAAGAAATAAGTATGAAACTCATTACGTTAAACACATTAGCAGGAAAGTTGCGTGATCCCCTTTCTCAATTCCTTTTAAAAAATAAGGACATCGATATCTTTTGCTTCCAGGAGATATTCCACAATCTTGATGAAACAACGCGCACTACCGATTTTATTTTTGAAGAGGGTGGCAATGAAAAACTTTTTGATGAAATTCAATCTATACTTACGAATCACATTGGTTATTTTTGCCCAATTCATGGTGAGTTTTATGGACTCGCGACATTCGTAAAAAAAGATATAGAAGTTTTAGAAACAGGCGAAGTGTGCCTTCATGAAAATAAAGCATATACCGCAGAAGATGAAAGTGATCACGGGAGAAAGCTTCAGTGGCTAAAGATTAAGGATAAGAGAGAGGTGCTTATTATGAATATGCATGGACATTGGACTGGAACTGGCAAGGGAGACACCTTAATCCGCATAAAGCAGTCGGAAAGAATCGTCGCATTTTTGAAGAAAAATAGAGCCATTCCTAAAATACTCTCCGGAGATTTTAATCTGCGGCCTGATACCGAGAGCGTGCATATGATAGAAAATGAAATGGTAAATTTGATTGCAAAACACCATATTACCTCTACGCGCACAAGCCACTATAAGAAATCTGAAAGATTTGCTGATTACATTTTTCTATCCGACAACGTAAAGGAAATAAATTTTAAGGTCTTGCCTGATGAAGTTTCCGATCACTCTCCGCTTTTCGTAGAATTTGAATAATACGAAAGAATCATTTACTTCCTCGCGGGAGTCAGAAAGGATAAATACAAAAAATCAGGACATTCAAAGAAGTGGCAAAATAAAAAATCCCGATATATATCGGGATTTCCTTTTTATGCAGCAAGTGTAACGCCGCATTTTTCAACACTAATTGAAATACCAAATAATTGTTTGGTGCCACACGAAGTACAAATAACTTCTTGTCGACCTCCATGTTTATTTCCTTGATATCCCAAACTTTTTCCGCCGTCCCCATGAAGTGGACTCGCATAGAGATGCACTTCGATTTCTTTCCCACAATGGATACAAGGAAGCGTTGCTTTCAAATTTGTTTCGCTATGCTTCATTCAAACCTCCAGAATAATGTGAATTAATTGCTGGGATGATAGTATCATATATTAACAAATAAGTCAATGGTTATTGGTTTAGAAAATGTTGCATAACATCTTCCCATGAGTGAGCCCGTACATAATCCCCCTCTTCTTGAGCATCGTAGGGATCAAAAAGTATTTTATGTGGGACGGAGTTGAGTGCTTTAAGTACTTTTGTCTCATCGTCCACATAGTGTGTAATCCCGAGCTTTATTGCCTCCGTGTCTTTATCCTCAGGAGTTATAACAAAGTGTGTGTTTTCAGGATTAAAATAGCGCGGCCAGATACCACGTGCTTCAAGGAGTCGCATTGCAAGATTCGCATCCTTTCTGCGAGAAATAAGAAAAAATGGAATTTCTAATTCTGTTAGTCGCTTTAAACTTTCTTCAACGTTTTTAATGAGAGGCGCCTCAAGCGAAACGAGTGGATCATTGTAAATTGTATTTTGAATTGCCCACCGCTCTTTATCGGGAAGGATAGTGCGCAATATATCCGAAGGAGTGTCTTTGGGAATTAAGGCAAAGCCATATTCTTTAGCGAGCTTAATGCGAATTCCTGTGTGGTCAATAAGTACCCCATCCATATCAAGTCCTATTTTTATATTTGATTGACTTCTTTTCCTCATTTCTTCTATTCTAATCAATAGTTCATTACTAGTACAACAAAAGGAGGTCGTATGACCATTACGCAAGATCAAGAAGCACTCTTTGAAGTAAAAGCAAAGCGTTTGCTTCAGTATTTGAAAAGTAATATTCGATACGATAAGGAATTTATGCCTCGTCCGTTCTTTATCGAAATAACCGGTTCCCCGTCTGCAGGAAAGACCACCACGATTACGGAACTTGATAAGTTCTTTCGTCGTATGGGATTTCGTGTATGGCGACCACAAGAAGGTGCTGAAGTAATTCGACATATTACCCGGGATACACCCGTATATAACATACGTACCGGACTCTATGCACTTTCATTATTGCTCGACTTAAGCCGAGGGCATCAATATGACCTCGTTATCTTTGACCGTGCCATTTTCGACGCCTATGTATGGATGATGTATTGGGAAGAGAAACAAAAACTTCTCCCAAGAGAAAAAGAGCTTTATCAGAATTTTTTCTTGAGTCGACTCTGGATTAATGAAATTGATGCTGCCTATTTCATGGTGTGTAATCCCGAAGATGCGATGCAGCGCGAACTACGTATTGCGCTCTCGCAGAAAGCGGGAGAAACATCGAATCCGAAAACCATAGCAACGCTTGTTTCGCGCTATGAGGCGGCGTATAAGGTACTTTCTCCCACCAATCCGAATCTCCATCTTTTGAACACTACGACCCTTGGTGAACAGGAAATGGTAAGCACTATTGCCGAGCAAATTCTCTCAACGCTCGAAGCAAAAAACTTGAACGGCTCATAACGAGCCGTTTTTATTCAATAGAAAGCCGCGTATAGTACGCGGCTTTTATATTCTTACTTTCGTTTTATAGCTTTGAGGATAAGAGTCTCGGCTTCAAAACTTTAAGAATGAGTGCTTCTGTTGGCACAATAACATCCTCACGACTTTCATGAGAAATAGCTATCATCCCTTTTTCTTGAAGCATTCCGATTCCTATAACCACACTGAGTGGAAATCCTTTGACGGTTGAAATTTCTGACATAGCCCCCATTCTTCCTGAAAATGCAGTTGGAATATGTTCAGCATTTTTCGGAAGTTTTGGAACTCGTGTCATATAACCAAATTTTGGTAATTTTTTGCGAATAGTATCGCGCATGCGAAGCTGCTCACTCAACACAAAATCACGGAATGACGCGCCAACCCATTGCTTTGCTTCAATGGAAAGAGTAAGTAAACGCATTGCAATATCTTCCATCTCAAATTTTCCAAATGATATTTTTTGAAGTGGAGACAATGAGCGCGGATGCACATGTGAGAAGAAGTGAGTCTTTCCCAGATCCGCATCTATGCGATAGATCCGAACACCTTTTATGGTGAGCATAACTGATTTCCTTTCAAATATGATAGTTGAGTAATAAAGTGAACTGACATTAGAATACGCTATTTTAGTATAAAAGTCAATATCCTCAGATTATTGACTCATCTCTATCATTGCGCGTATGCTTTTTTACAGAAGCTTACCAATAAAAAAGAAAGGAATTACTTATGCCCGCATGGCAAATACAAACCGACGATTTTTTGAATCGCATTGCACTTTCGCTTAATGAGTTTGAAACTCAACTTCATTTGCCAAATGTAAAGGCAGTGAAGCGCATTGTTCCCTTGCGAGATATTACCACCATTACTTCCCCGCCGATTCCCATAAGTACGGATCTCTTGCTTCATCTTATTCAACGTATTCAAACGATGGATGGGCAACTTCCGTATGCGCGAGCGCGAATACAGATGATAAAGATAGACCCGCGCTATTTGAAGATTGGTCAGAAATTCATCTATCGTGAGAATTATCAGAAGATGCTTGAAAATATTCCAAACATTTTTCAAGGTTTTCTTGCGGTGAATGGCGGATTGAGCGATCTTGGTGCTTATTTTATTTTTGGCATCAACGGCTCAAATGAGCCAGCGCTTGCGTGCTATCTTCCGCCGCTTGTTGAAATGCATGGAAACGATATGGTGATTACTGATGGTATTCACCGCAATTTCATCCTTAAACAAGCTGGCTCGACGCTGAACACCGTTCTCATTGAGAATACATCTGTTCCCTTTCCTTGCAGTATACATCCATGGCCCGATATAAAAATCGTGCCACTTTTGGAAAAACCAAAAAACATAGTTGATCGCTATTTCGATTTAGAACAACCACTTTTTCGAAATTTAAAATATCTCGGCATTGATGGATGACTCATTCCCCGCCTTAAGAGCGGGGTTTTTATTAGAAATAGTAGTAATTTTGCAATTTTTTGTTGGAGTGCTAGTATCTGTTCCAGACGGCAGCAATGCTATTTAACAATAAAGAAGGGAGATTCGGTCATGGCACGCGCGCAAAGAAACAATCTTAAAGGAGCGTTCCCTTGTTTGAAGTGTTCTCACGGTATAGAAACAGACCTCTTTGAGTGTCTTTTGCCTTTGGGAAGTTCCACATATTGGGCGAACAAGAATTGTGGACAAGAAGAAATTAAATGTCCTTCGTGTGGTGCAAAACAAAAAATTCGTATTTTTGTATCCATGATTTTGATTCGCAAAGGAAGTAAGAATCAAAAGCAGTGTATTGAGTGTAGTGCGGATGCAGTATGGATTCGACATACACAATTTGCAGGAGATCATCCTTTTTGTAAGCTACACGCGGAGAAAGAAACAAATTTCAGAAAACGAAATTCTACTGAATTTTGGGAGAAAATTAAAAGAAAGAAGAAAAAACAGTAATATACACACCCCTCATTGAATGAGGGGTGAAATTTTATTTTCTATTGGAGCGTAGTATAATTACTGTGTTATATGAATAAAATAACTTCTACAATCGTATTTCTCGGTGTTGCGGGACTCATTATTATTGGTATTGTGTTCGTGCGAAGTCAGGTAACTATACAAATTTCGGTTGGAAAGCCTGTACCACAAAGTGCAACTTCAAGTTTGGTGGGTGGTCAGAAAGTGCCTGCAGCACCCGCACAAGCGTCCGTTCCTACTACACAAGGGGAAAAAAGTTATACCCTCGTGGAAGTGACGAGGCATGATAATGCTCAGGATTGTTGGAGTGTGGTGCGTGGCGGAGTGTATAATCTTACTGAATGGATTAATCAGCATCCTGGAGGCTCCGAGGCTATTATTAGTATGTGTGGAAATGATAGCACCGCATCGTTTGTTGATCAGCATGGAGGAAGGCGAAGTCCGGAGAGCGAACTCGCTTCTCTTAAGATTGGTATTCTTAAATAAAAGAGTATGAATAATTTTATGAATCGATTTCCACTTATTGCCCCTGCATTTCTTCGTATTGGAATAACCGTTGTGTATTTATGGTTTGGTTTACAGCAACTTATCTCCCCTCTTATGTGGGTGAGTTATATTCCGAAATCAATTGTGGCACTTTCCCCTGTGAGTGCTCAAATGCTTGTGTATTGTAATGGCGCATTTGAAATAGTATTTGGTTTGGCACTTCTTTTCGGATTTTTTACGAGAGTGAGCGCACTTCTTCTCGCGGTGCATATGCTCGATATTACTCTTATTGTGGGTTATAACGCGATAGGCGTGCGTGATTATGGTATTGTCATTGCAACTTT
Source organism: Minisyncoccota bacterium (assembly GCA_041664385.1). GTDB lineage: Bacteria > Patescibacteriota > Minisyncoccia > UBA6257 > GWB1-50-10 > CAIKKG01. The sequence continues at coordinate 54,540 of JBAYKY010000001.1, read as the reverse complement.
CGCTGTTTTCTTCTTTGGTCCCGACGTACTAAGTCTTGATTCATTCTTCAGAAAATCTAAAGAAGGAATAGTGCAAGGAACCAACATCTAATAAAAACTCCTCACGTATGTGAGGAGTTTTTGAAGTGCCTTCCGCTACTCAATAGGAATGCTTATTGAGGCGTGGTGCGCGGCATTCCCGAGCGCAATTGAATTGATTGTGCGGTTATACTACCGTCTGAATTTGGTGTTCCATTTGCAGTAATTTCTTTGCCGACTTCAAGGTCGGCAAGCGTTGCATCGGTTGATTTTACAATTTTTGTTATTTGAGAAAAGAAGATGAACCTTGAACTGCCATCCTGCGCCTTTACCGTAATACTTTTATCATCTTTATTCACAATTTCGCCGGAAATGAACCCACCGTTTTGCATGAATCCCTTTCTTCCTGTGGTATTTGTCTGTGCCCCATTTCTTGAAAAACTGTTTTGGTTTCCGCTTGTTGAAGTGTTGTAGTTGGTGCCACCCCAAAAACTTAAAAGTGCTACTGCGAGTATGATTATGCCCCACATAATTGGACTATTTTTTTTAATATATTTCATATGTTTTATTATTTCTCATTCGTATCGAAGTGCTTCAATTGGGTTAAGACCTGCCGCTCGACGTGCCGGATAGTATCCAAAGACGATACCAATCGCCGCGGAAACTCCGAATGCTAGCAGAACCGATGAGGTTGAAATACTTGTAACAATACCCGCAAAAGTAGTGACTGCCCAAGCACATATCCATCCAAAGAGCACCCCAATAACGCCACCTAAAAAGGTAAGGAGTATAGATTCTGCAAGAAACTGAATACTTATATCTCGTTTTTTTGCACCAATAGCTTTTCGGAGTCCAATTTCACGAGTACGCTCCGTTACGGTAGTAAGCATCATATTCATGATACCAATACCTCCCACGAGAAGAGAAATGCCTGCAATGGCTCCCAAAAGCATTGTAAACACCCCAGTTACTGAGGATGCAGTCGCTACTATATCTGCTTGGTTTAAGATACTAAAATCAGCCAATGCAGGGTCTTGAATTTTGTGTCGCGTAAGGAGCAAGTCTTTTACTTGTTGCTGAATAAGTGGCATCGAGGCGGCATCATTTGCTGCAATACTTATCGTAGTAACGTATGTATCACCTGCGAGGTATCGTTGTGCGGTTGAAAGTGGAACGAAGACCATATCGTCCTGACTTCCAAATCCACTACCCCCTTTTGCTTTCGTAAGTCCAATTATTTTAAAATCAACTTTATTGATGCGAATCGATTGTCCAAGTGGATCAGTATCAATCCCAAAAAGGTCGTCGCGTACGGTTGGTCCTATTACCACAACACGTGAAAGACTTTTACTATTTTGGTCTGTAATAAAGGATCCTGTATCAATTTCAATATTGCGTACTGATGGATACGCCGCAATAGTACCCACTACCTGCGTATTGGTATTTGTTCCTCGTGCGGTAATTTGGTATCTTCTCGAGATTTCTGGAGCAACTGCCTTTGCAAGTGTAATTTCTTTTATTATTGCATCCGCATCTTCTTGTTTTAATGTTTGCGCAGTACCACGTCCCGCGCTTATTTGCACACCGGGACCACGTTGTGCACCAGGGGTTACAATTAAAAGATTTGAACCTATTGATTGAATACTCGATTCAATTGAACTTTGTGCACCTTGTCCAATAGATACCATCGCAATTACGGAGCCTATTCCAATTACAATGCCAAGCATCGTAAGGCCAGTCCTTACTTTGTTTACGGTAAGTGATGAATATGTTTCTGATACGAGATCGAATAATTTCATGATGTATGGTGATGATTTGAAAATCGTTTGTTGGTATTTTTCTTGTCTTCTACAATATTACCGTCTTGAATTTGAATTATTCTATCGGCGTGTTCCGCAACATAGCGTTCGTGAGTGATAAGCACAATTGTATGCGTGTGATTTTCGTTTAATTTTTGAAATGTATCTAATACTATTTCCCCTGTTTTCGAGTCAAGATTACCAGTCGGCTCATCAGCAAAAATAATGCTCGGATCATTTACTAATGCGCGGGCGATAGCGACACGTTGCATTTGACCACCCGATAATTGATTTGAGAGATGATGCCAACGCTCTTTTTCAAGACCTGCAGCAATGAGCGCCTGTTCCACTCGCGTGGTTCGTGTTGGTCTCGGGATATTTGAATAAAGAAGTGGCAATGCTACATTGCGCATCACTGTTGCGCGCGAAAGAAGATTGAATGATTGAAATACGAATCCAATTTTATTTTTTCGTACGTCAGCTAACGCATCATCAGAAAGTTTCGATACATCGTGTCCATCCAATGCGTATGTTCCTGAGGTTGGGCTATCAAGCGCACCTAGGATATGCATAAGAGTCGATTTTCCTGAACCGGAAGGGCCCATAATAGCAATATATTCCCCATCTTTTATTACAAATGAAACACCTTTAAGAACTGTGGTTTTTATGTCCCCGTTTGTATATACCTTGGTGATATTATTACATTCAATCATACGATTATCGGCCAGTTCCACCGAGGCCAGGGATTCTGATTCCTCCTACGCCTTGCGTCTGGGTTGTTGCTTGTGTGGTTGGAGTGATGGTGCGCGTGACAACTTCATCCCCAACTGCTAAACCACTTACTATTTCGGTCATAGTATCATTCGAAGCTCCTATCGTAACAGTACGGCGTTCTGTGACTATAGTCGTGGTTGAGGAACTTATTGGTGTGGTTTGTGTGTTTCCTACCAACTCAACATAATGCTCATTTCCTTGTATTTTTATTGCGGCATTTGGCGCAAGTACCACATCTTGTCGCACATCGGTAATAATTGATGCAGTGACACTCATACCAGGTTTCACTCTCGCATCTTTTGTGTCAAAACCAACCTTGACGTTGTAGGTTACTACACCTTGTGTAATTGTTCCGATAGTGTCGATTTCGATGACTTTGCCGGTTGCACTATATCCATCAATCGCATCAAACGTGAGAGTTGCTTTCTGTCCTATTTTTACTTTTGAAACATCCACCTCATTGAGTGAGATGGCTGCATAGCGACTTGAAGAAATAAGTGTTGCAAACACCGTTGAAGGTGAAACAGTGTCCCCTATTTTTGGATTTGTACTTGCAATGATGCCACCAAAGGGAGCGTGTATAGTGTAATATTTTAGTGTATCTTTCGTATCTGCAAGCGTATTTTCACGTTGTTTTATAGAAAGCTCTTGAGATGCGATATTTAGCGGTGCATTGCTTATTGAGGATTGTATTGATGAGAGTGAAGCAATGTGTGGATTTATCTCTGATGTATAGGTCGTTAAATTTGTTTTGTACTTAGTAAGGAGATTCGAAAATGCCGCAGAAAGGGTTCGATTGTTTTTTGTATTGTAATCATTGATGAAGTCGATAAGATTCACCATATTTTTTATTGCATCCGCAATTTTCACTGAGGAATTTGAAGTCTCGGCAATAAAATTTACAATTTTATCCTGCGGGCTTGATCGACTTACCAAATGATAGTCAGAAAAAGAGGCATCATATGAGGCGCGCGCATCCGTATAGCTTCTTTCTGCGGTATCAATAAGTGGGCGTACGAGGTCAGCGTCTTTTGGGTCAACTAAATTTGTATATGATGCAATTGTATTGTCATACAACATTGCATTGAGTCCAGTAATTATCGAAGGGAGGTCAAGAAATGTATTTGCAACTTCATTATATCCATCTGAGACGAGCTTTTGTATGTTCGCCCCCGATTCTTTTAAAATTAAAAGCTGTAACTTACTTGATTCGAGATTTACTGTTGCATCCCGTATCGTTTTTTCCACATCCTGCGTATCAAGATTTCCAAGAATTTCGCCTTCTGAGACGTACTGACCATTACGGATGTTGATTGAAGTAATTCTGCCAGAAACTTCAGGTTTTACATCGAGTTGGTTTAAGACGGCCACCTGCCCGCTTCCTGAGATAGATACAATGAGTGTCCCCTTTTCTATCACAGAGGAAACATATTGTGTTGCAATGGGTTTTGCAGTTAATTTTGTATATCCATAATATCCTCCTGCAAGGAGTAGTAGGCATAGTGATACAACAAAAAATCTATGCTTTGTAATCCAATTGAACAATGTTGTCATATAGTTTTATTGAGAAAGAGATGTAGTTGATGCTTTCGATGTTGATTGCATAGATGAGGGGAATACTCGTATAAGTTTTGCTTCAACTTGTGATTTTTCATCTGGCGTGCCAATAATCACCACGGTATCACCTATCTTGAGGTTAGTAGGTTTTATTGTTTCACGAAAACGTCTTACGATCGTATCCTCTTTTATTATTACAACCTTTTCAATGCCATCTTGTCCCTCAATAACAAATGTAGGAAGTGATAATTGAAGTATTTTCCCTGAGGCGCCGTGCGCGTTAGGAAACCCATCTCGTGGAAATTGTTGCATCATGTCGCGTGGGCCACCAAATGCACGATAATAGTGTTCACCCCAACCATACGAAAATGCTGCCTTCCTGTAGCCCACAAACATACCCGCCTGGAATATGAGAAGAACAAGTATACATACGCCCAGTATCGAGAGTATGATTTTAAACCTTTTTGAATGAATGAATGTTTTTATGTCCATACTAGTTAATTAAATTGATGATGTGATGCAACAAGTCCCACTTTATTGGTAATTATGCCTCGCAATGCAAAAAGAAACGCAAAACCTACAGAGAGTGTAGCGAGTGACCCAAACACTGGAAATGATTCTGCAAGTGAAAGGCTCAATTCTTTCCAAAACACAGCAATCACTGTTCCATCAGAAAACATAAGTGAACCATATTGGAAGAATCCTGACTGCGTAGCTTCTCTTCCGAGATACTGAATGGCGGGAATAAATAACACTATTGAGAGAGCAAATATAAAAGCATTGTAGATAAGTTTTACTTGTGCCCTTTTTTTATTCTTATATGCAGCTGTTGCGATAATACGATCGACCAATCCTTTGGAAGGAACCTCTTGCTTTAGGTAAGCAAAAAGCCTTTTATATTCGTGCTCCATATTATGTAATACGTTTTTCAATTGCATTTTGGTGCACAAGAGAAGATTTAAGTTTTTTAAGAGCTCGAAAGTGGGTGCTTTTTACTGAATTCATTGGTTTTCTAAGAATTTTTGCGATCTCTTCAAATGTAAATTCATTTTGGTAATAGAGAATAAGGATGGTGCGCTCATGAATAGGAAGTTTTTGAAGCGCGTTCGCTATGAATTCACTCACTTCTTTTCTTTCGAAGAGTGTTATGGGAAGTGGTGCTGAATCTTCAATTGATTCTTCTATCCAATACTCACCATGCACATCCTCAATATCAGAAAAAAGTATTTCGCGTTTCCGTCGTATGTAATCAAATGTTGTATTTTTTGCAATAGTAAAAAGCCACGTTTTGAATGAGCGAGTTTCATCAAATGATGAGAGGTGTTTCCATGCTTTTATAAATATTTCTTGAGTTATATCTTCCGCGTCGTTTTTTTGTGTAATAAAACGTCGAACAAAGTTGTATATGTAATTGGTATATTGTTCAACAAGATGAGAAAATGCTGTTGTGTCGCCACTTAGGTATGCGCGTACAAGCTCTTCGTCTGTATGCATTGTGGTTATTCTATCACTAAGGAACAAAAAAGCGCATATATAATGCGTTTTTAATTACTTTGCTTAAGGAATGATTTGATAATAGACTTCTTTCTTTTTTTCGATATCAATTTTTAACCACCGTGCCCATGTGATAGCCACTCGATAAAGAGAAAAGTTAATACCTTCTAAGTTGAGGAAGGGTCCATAATAAAGCTGCTTCAACTCCGCATTTTTAGAAAGTTTATAGATAAATTCTTTTTGCTCTATAGGTGATAAAAGTATTGCAGCCCCACTCATTTGCATGGTAACTGGGCCTAGTTGTGCGCCCACCACAATGGATACATTATTATTTGTAGAAAGGTTTTCCGCTTTCTGTGTATCATTACGGGTTACAAAGAAAAAATTATAATCATCATCAAAAAGATAGAGAACGGTGGCAGATTGAGGTTTTCCTTCAGGAGAGACCGTTGATAAAACTGCAAGTTTTTCACTCTGGAGATATTCTTTTGCTTCCTTCTTTATTTTCTCGGTTGCTTTTTCTGTGAACATGTATTGTTGTCATTATACAATATTGTTTTCTTTATTGCGTTAGCTGATTCTTCTCTTGCCAGCTCTTTCCAAATTCAGTGAAATGAGGTATTCTATAGTTTCTATGTCAAGAAATGAGGTTATATTGCGATTCGATGGAGTTTCCTTTGATTTTGGTCACCAAGCACCGATTTTAAATGAGGCGAGTTTTTCATTACGCGACGGATGGAAATTCACTCTTATGGGCCAAAATGGTGCAGGGAAAAGTACCATTTTTCAACTTATTACAGGAGCTCTCCAACCAGAAGCAGGAGCAATTCATAAAGCAAAGGGGCTTACGATTGCAACGGCTCTTCAGGTTATTCCTCGGGCTGACATGCAACTTACCGTACGGGAATTTTTTGAAAAATGTTTTGATAAGAAGGTTTATAATATTGACCCTCTTATTGATGAAGTTCTTGAAGTGGTAAACCTTCAGGCGCCCCACGACAGAATTATGAAATCGTTCTCTGGCGGCCAACAGGCTCGTCTCCTTCTTGCTTCCGCACTTATTCAGAATCCTGACCTTCTTCTCCTTGATGAGCCAACTAATAATCTTGATAAGGCGGGTATTGCTCATCTCACCAAGTTTCTTATTGAATATAAAAAAACGTGCATTGTTATTTCTCATGATGCAGATTTTTTGAACGCGTTTACTCAAGGGGTTCTTTATCTCGATATTTTTACAAAGAAAGTTGAACAGTATATGGGTGACTATTTTGATGTGGTAGCACAGATTACCGCACGCGTAGAAAGGGAAAATAGAAAAAATGCACTTCTTGCAAAAGAAATTCAAGCAAATAAGGATAAGGCGAACTTCTTTGCACATAAAGGAGGGCAAATGCGATTGGTTGCAAAGAAAATGCGCGAAAAGGCTGAAGAAATGCAGGAATCAATGGTTGATGTACGAAAGGAAGATAAAACAATTCGTCCTTTTGTAATACCCTCTCAAGCAGATGTTACGGGAGAGATTATTCATATTTCATCATATTCTGTATTTAAGAATCATAAACCAACTGTACATAAGGCAAAGATATCTCTTAAGAAGAATCAGCATCTTTTGCTTGTGGGGCCTAATGGCATCGGGAAAAGTACTCTTCTTGAATCACTTGCGAGCGAACATCATAAGGGAGCTACTATTACTGAGGGTATCCGTGTAGGATATTATCGCCAGGATTTCTCAACATTGAATTTTGAAGATACGGTATATCAATCACTTGTATCTGTCACAGAAAACATGACCGAAGATTATCTTCGTTCTACTGCAGCAGGATTTTTAATTGATGAGGATATTATGAGGAAAAAGATTGGTAGCTTATCAGAAGGCCAAAAAGGACTCGTGGCATTTGCACGACTTGTCTTACAGCGTCCCGGATTACTTATCCTTGATGAGCCGACGAATCATATCAATTTTCGTCATCTTCCTATCATTGCGGCAGCTCTCAATAAATATGATGGAGCGATGATACTTGTAAGTCACGTGCCTGAGTTTATTAAGCAGATTCGCATTGATGAGATAGTTGATCTTGAAAAGGGTGCATAAATACGAGGAAGAAGAGAAATCAAAAACTCCCATATCTTGGGAGTTTTTTCTAGCGCACATTTGATTATCGCCCAAATGAACGCATAGGGCGCGGGCCTCGACTTCTAAATCGTGGTTTTGCTTTTCCTCCTTCTGACGAAGGAGAGTGTGGTGCTGAACGGGAGGATGTAAATCGTGAAGGAGATGAGGAGTGCGAATGGCCTCTCCCTGAGCGCGAGAATCCTCCTGAGCGTCCGCGACGTTCTTCACGTTCAGGCGGTATCCCCGTTCTTGCCGCAGGAAGGGCGCGAGGTAATTCCGGAAGTTTTGAGACAGGAAGCGCTGAACGAATAAGTCGTTCAATAGCGCGCACATCACCACTTTGGTTTGGTCGTGCAAATGAAATGGCGTGTCCACTTAATCCTGCGCGTCCCGTGCGGCCAATACGATGTACATAATCCTCCGCGTTTTCAGGAAGGTCATAGTTAATAACGAGTTCTATATTTGTCACATCAATACCACGCGCGGCAATATCGGTTGCAACAAGCACGCGATAACGTCCTTGTTTAAATCCTTCAAGAGCATCGCGACGTTGTGCGAGTGAACGGTTTGAGTGTATTTCTGCGCCTGTGTGTCCAATAAAACGAACGATTGCCGCAATTCGTTTTGCACTATGCTTTGTACGAGAAAAGACAAGTACTGATCCACGATATTCTTGGAGAAGTTTTTCTAAGAGACGCGATTTATCTTCCTGTGCCACAATAAAAAGCTCATGGGTCACATCTTTTGCAGTGCTTCCTGCACGCGCAATTTCAATACGAATTGGAAGTTTCATATGAGTGCGCGCAATACTCATAATTTCATCAGGCATTGTTGCAGAAAAAAGCATCGTTTGTCGCTCGTGAGGAATAACAGAAAGAATCTGTTTTAATTGTGGTTCAAATCCCATATCAAGCATGCGGTCAGCTTCATCAAGAATAAGGATACCCACATTGCGAAGATCAAGCGTTCTGCGCTCAATATGATCAATAATGCGTCCCGGAGTACCAATCACAATATGAGGATGTCTTGAAAGTGCACGTAATTGACGTGGCATTGGTTCACCGCCAATGATAGTTGCAGTTTTAATGCCAAGTGGTCCACCTACCGCATCGAGTGCCTCACTTACTTGAAGTGCGAGTTCGCGCGTGGGCACTACAATAAGACCAAGTTTTTTCTCAATAATAACACGCTGCAACATAGGAATACCAAATGCAAGCGTTTTTCCTGTTCCTGTTTGTGCAATTCCCATAACATCCTTTCCTTCTATGGCAATAGGAATAGATTGCTCTTGAATAGGTGTAGGAATTTTAAAATTGAGTTTTGCAAGGACACCAAGAATGTCTGGAGAAATACCAAGTCCGGAGAAGCTTTTATCGGCGTTTGTCATATCTGGCCTACTATAACAGATATTTTGGAAAATTACCAGTCCACCTGATTTAGGACACTTTTCATAGCTCTATTATGGGAACATGCGAGTGGTATAATAAAGAAAAGGTCGCAAATCTTTAAAAAATAAAATCGATATGAAAGCATTACATGGAATTTCATTTACTCTTCTTGTAATAGGAGGATTAAATTGGTTGGCGGTTGGACTTGCGGGATGGGATATTGGAGAAATATTTGGTGGTCAGGCAAATATTATTTCTCGAATTATTTATGTACTCGTTGGTGTTTCTGCGCTTGTTATTCTTTTTGGTCACAAAAAAGACTGTAAGATGTGCACGGCGCCTGAGATGCCAAAGATGTAATACTATTTCGTTATCCAAAAAGAGCCGCTCATTACATAGTGGCTCTTTTTGTTTGTAATTCGTTATTATCGGGTGTAACAATCCCCCTGCCCCTTATCCGTAAATGTCGATCCCTCAATTGGAATAAATTCCCATGAATATGATTTAGGTTTAAGGTCAAATTTTATAACACCAAACGTTTCTGTATTTCTTACTTCGCTATTTGGTTGAACGGCAGTGACAGTATAAAGATCTTTTCCGCCAGTGCCTACTATAAATTCGCGAATTCCTTGGAAATCTGTCTGTCCATTTTTATTTTGTGGCGCAAATCGTTCGTAAATATGATCATGTCCATTTACTACAATTTCTGTACTGTAATCATAAAGGAGATTCCAAAGATTACGGGCGCGTCCAGAATTACTATGCATGCCAGAACTAAATACTGGATGGTGCCACATTGCTATTGTGCACGCGGCGTGAGCAGTTTTGAGATCGTTCTCTAGCCATTCATACTGAGATGAGGTTGTACCGCATCCATTTATACATTCGCTATCGAGCATCACAATATGCCAGCTATCAAGATTATAACTATAATATCCCCTTCCTTTTTCTCCTGCGTTTTCACCAAAGTATGAGAAATAACTATCAGTTCCTTGTATGTAGTCGTGGTTCCCTGGTGATGGCCGCGTGCGTGCTTTGACCTTGCCCCATGAAGGCCCATAACATTGTGAATAAGCCTCCACAGTTCCTACTGGATACACATTATCACCCGTCGTGAAGACGGTGCTTGAGGGGAAGCGTTCAAGAAGTTTTACTGTTTTTTCATCGGTATCACGGGCACAATCAGCAATATCTCCCGCACCAATAAGAGTAACCGACATCTCACCTCTTTCTACGAGAGTGTCTGTTTTTAAAGAGAAAAAGTATGCCACTATGAGAAAGGCAATAGTGGAAAGTATAAAAAGTTTTTTTATGTTTATCACGATAATTTCCTACTGGTATTAAAACGCACTCAAATTGCTCTGAATCGCATAATAGACTTGATCACGTTCTCCAGTATCATGTATTTCATGATGTTTTTTAGAGAGAATATCCGCAATAAGCGATCTTGTTGACCCATAAATAATCGCAAGCTCTTTTTGATTTCTTTCTTCTGCATAACGGCGAAATCCCTCAAGTTGCATTATAATTTCCTCGAGGATTTGAAATTGAACAGGATGTTTTCCAAGTTCACGTTTCTTACCCTCGAGCCATAGCTCATTTAATTCCTTAATGGTTTTTGCATCTACACCAATAATAACGCGTGGGAGGTTGCTTAGTTCTCCTCGAATACTGAGATGTTCGGATTGAAAGTATTTTACTTTTGCAAGTTGTCCTCCATCAATCTCTTTTCGAATGCGCGTAAATTTCTTTTCCATATCCTGACTAAATGTCGCATCTATTGCAAGACCAAGATGTGATGCGGAACGCTCATCTTCCTGGATTTCTACAATAGTGTCTACGCCATTTTTAATATCGTCAAAACGCGGGGGTTTTATTGCTTCTGCGCCGCTGCCAAACCACTCGCTCATATCAGCATTATCATGAACAATTGCTTCAAAGATTGTTGCCAATTTTTGCACTTCCCTTGTTTCTGATGAATGTCCTCGTTCAAATTCTGCTTCCATCTTCTCTACATAGAGTTCATCTTCTTTTACTGAATCCTCTCCATAAAGGTCTGCAAATGAACGTGGTTTAATAGCCGCCTCATCAAGAAATTTCTTTGCTTTCTTGAATCCTTGATCAATTGTGATAGTTTCAAATATCTTATCCTCATTTCGTCCAAATTCTCTCATATATATAGTATAGATTTTTTTATTTGACTGGCGACCCTTTTTTAAGAGAGGCCACTTCTTTTTCGGTTAATTCTCGATATTTTCCAGAATCAATTCCTTTAAGAAGGATAGTGCCAATACGGATACGTTTCAAGCGGATAATAGTAAGGCGAAGTGCGGCACACATACGACGTATCTGATGTTTCCTTCCTTCCCGTAACACAATATGAAATGAGGTAGGACTCAAACGATATGTTTTTGCGGGAAGTGTCTTTCCATCCACAAGCATAATTCCCTCTTCCATCTTCCTTAATTTTCCCGCATTTACGGGTTCACTTACTTCCACCTCATATTCCTTTTCTACAAGATGTTCTGTCCCTGTGACGGTAGCAGTAACTGCACCATCGTTAGAAAGAAGAATGAGTCCTTCACTTTCTTTATCAAGACGTCCTACTGCATTTAAGTATGTAAATTGAGGGAGAAGATCAAATATTGTTGGTCCTTCTTCCTTAATTTTTGAAACCACAATGCCCCGCGGTTTGTGAAACGCGATCGTAATTTTCTTGCCGAGTGTTGGTTTTGCCGCTTCAATAATCTCTACTTTGTCTTTTGTAGGATCAATTTGAGTACCTAATTCTTTTACTACCTTCCCATTTACGGTAATAAAACCCTTCAGGATGAAGTCCTCAGTCTCTCGACGGGAGAGTATTTTTTGTTCCGAAAAGTATTTCTGTATGCGCATTTGCTTTTATAGTATCACCTTTCTTTATGAGAATAACAAGAAATGGACCCCGCATATGCGGGGTCTTTTATAAGAGAATCATACAGGTTCTTTTTTGTTCTAATAACGAACAAGATAGGCCCCTGAAAATTTTTTGATTTTTCCCTTTATATCAATACTCACAAATTGGTGGTGTCCTGCACTTTCTTGGCCCGCAGGATTTACATCTTCAATTTTTGTTACGATAAAGGGTCCATCACCTGATTTTTTGGCGGAATCCTCTATCGATTGGAAATGTGTATATTCCTTATCCCATACTACTAGGGTGTTGGGAGTGAAATCTTTTTTTCTGTCCATTAACAAAACTCCTTGATTATGAATTGTGAAATAAAAGGAACATCTGTTGTTTTCTCTTTATTTCTCTTGTTATAAAGGTGCGATGTAAGGCTTTTACTGTAGCATTAGATGCTTATATTGTCAACAGATGGGACGTTATTATCCCCTCAACTTCTTTTGCGCTATGAGTGTTCATAAGATGCACGCGTAATTCTTTGGCACCATCAAAACCTGAAGCATATGCCTTGAAATGTTTTTTCATTATCTCGAAGCGTTTTATATCTTTAAATATTTTTTCGAAATATTTTGCGTGCTCTACGAGCACCCTTAAACGCTTTTCTTGAGGAATTTCTTTTCCCTCATATTTTTTATTAAAAAGCCAAGGGTTACCAAAAATGCCGCGTCCTATCATTACCCCATCAACTCCCGATTGCTTTATTTTTTCTCGTGCATCACATATATCCCTTACATCCCCATTTCCAATAATGAGAGGGCGCTTTATGGCACTTGTATATTTTTTTGTTAGTAACACTGCGTCGTGAATCACATTCCAATTCGCAGGCACTTTGGACATTTCTTTTCGTGTGCGTCCATGAATGGTTATTGCGGCTGGTTCGGCTTTAAGGAGTACAGGAAGCCACTCTTCAAGAGTATTTGTTGAATACCCAATACGAGTTTTTACTGAGACTGGTATTGTTCCTGCTCCTTCTTTTGCGGCACGAATAAGTTCTTCGGCAAGATGGGGATTTTTTATAAGTGCAGCGCCTGCACCCTGCTTTTCAATTGCGCGGTCAGGACAACCCATATTGATATCAAGCCCATCAAACTTGAGTGAGCGAATAAGTTTTGCACATTCGTACATATGTTCAGGATTCGATCCAAATAATTGAGCTACAATAGGACGCTCTTTTGAGCTGTACTGTAGATCAACAAGAAGCCGTTCTTTTCCACGAGAACAAAGGCCTTCGCAGGAAACGAATTCTGTCCACATTGCATCAGGCTTTCCATATTTTGCGATGATGTGGCGAAATGCTGCATCGGTGACATCAGCCATCGGTGCAAGCACGAAGAAAGGTTTTTTAAGTTTTTTCCAAAATCCGCGTGTCATATGAATGAGCCCCATCAGTCAGATGGGGCATATTTTCTATTGTAGAATTTCTTTTACTTTTTGTACTATTTCTTTTTGAGGAATCTCTATTTGTGTTCTTTTTTTCATATCTTTCAGCATCGCAGTTCCCTTTTCTTTTTCATTTCCTCCGATAATGATAGTAACAGGAATTCCCTCACTTACTGCGTAGGCAAGTTGTCCCTTCATATTTTTTTCTGAACCAAAATATAATTCTGCGGGGATGTTCGCAGAGCGTAGTGCGGTGATGGTGGATGATGTGTTAGTGACACACGATTCATCGAAATTCAAAACAATTACCTGCGCGGTTGTTTTCTCCTGCTTGATGAGGTCTAGTTTTTCCATTGCGGCGAAAAGACGGTCAATACCAATCGAAGCTCCAGTTGCAGGTATAGTTATTGTGCCGAAGCGTGCCACAAGATCATCATAACGTCCTCCCGAGAATACGCTACCAATTTCTGGAAGATCGAGGAGAGTTGTCTCAAACACGGGACCTGTATAATAACCGAGACCGCGAGCAACCGAGAAATCGAATGTCCATGATTCTTCAGATATACCGAGTGCATCAAGATATGATGCAATCATTTCAAGCTCTTTAATTCCCTCTTCCGCATCTTTGATTCCTACAAGGAGTTCTCGCAATGCGGTCAATTTTGCACGAGATTTACTTTCCTTCACATTAATAAAATTTTTAATAGCATTTACTGCTTCTGGTGTGATACCAATTTCTATAAGTTCTTTTTCTACATCACCCCATCCTTGTTTATCGAGTTTATCGAGTGAACGTAACACTGCAGGAAGTTTTTTGTCATCAAATTTTGCATATTCTGCAAGACAATTTAAAATTTTTCGATTATTTATTTTAATAAGAAATCGTTTAAAGCCTAATGCGCGCATCACCGTATTAATAAGCGTGATGATTTCTGCATCAGCTGCTACCGATTCTGTGCCTACGATATCCGCATCACATTGCATGAATTCACGAAAGCGTCCTGCTTGCTGTCGCTCTCCACGCCACACCTTACCCATTTGGTATCGCTTGAAGGGTCGTTTAATGGTGCCTGCATTCGCGGCAATAACACGTGCCAATGGCACAGTAAGATCAAAACGGAGCGCAAGCTCATCATCCCCTTTCTCCGAAGCAATTCGATATATCTGTTTTTTGAATTCAGGATCTCCCCCAGTTAATATTTCTGTTTTCTCAATGCCTGGTGTATCAAGTGGAACAAACCCAAAAAGCTCGAATGTTTTTCGAATTGTATCGAGCATCTTTTGGCGAGGAATCATATCTTCGGGAAGATAATCCCTGAATCCGCCTGGTAATGTGGGCTCTATAGTAGCCATATCCATAGTATGCAAGATTCCCAGCTATTTTTAAAGGGTAAAAAAATCCCCATCTTGCCAGTGGCAAAATAGGGATATTATGTTATGCGGCGTGGTAATGTGCACGCATGAGTTCTTTTGCTTTTCCCAGAATACTGAGAAGTGCAAAAGGAATTGCAATTGCAAAGAACCATCCGGCAAAATCAACAAATCCAATGGCGAGCGCACAAAGTGCTACGCATTCCATAGTAAACTTTGTCTTACCAAAGATATTTGAGCTTAAATTGGTACTTTTCTTAAGTCCCCCGAGATGCATAGAGATCGCAGCTCCTACAGAAATTACAAAGAGTACAAGCTCTATTGTAAAAAGAGGCAAAATAATCCAAGTAGTAAGATGGGTAAGATCAGGAAGTACAAGAATAAAAAGAGCAATCTTGTCACAAATCGGATCTAAAAATTCTCCAAAGTTTGTGTGTCCATCTTGTTCCGCCCATACCCCATCATATTTGTCGGTAAGCAATGCTATGGCAAATATTGGTGCGGTAATGGTGAGTGGAACGCCATAGTATCGCATCGGAAGAAGAAGAAGAGCAAGAATTGGACGAAGTGCTGAAAGTACGTTTGGTACAGTGACCACTTCTTCACCCATGATTCTAAAATTTAAGATTCGAAAAATGCGATCCTCTCTCTTATCTTCACGGCGCTCTTTATGACGTTGCATCCATGCTTTTACTGCAGGCACGAACGGTTTAATGGATTCACGAAACGCACTATTAATGAAGCGATAGATATTTGTGAGCCAGACGCCTAAACGATCGACAATATGCATTAGTTCCTCCAGTTATTATTAAATTAACTGGTATCTTTATACAAGAAAAATGGCACTACGTCAATAAAAAGCCCCACTTTAGTGAGTGGGACTTTTTAGAAACAGAGACAGATTATTCTATAATTTTTACGTCAGCTATTGCTTTTTGAATTTGGTTTTCAGGCACTGAAGATAGGTGGTGATTTCCAACTATAACTTCATATGAATCTGATCCTGTTTTTTTCACAATTGCGAGTTGATCGGTAAAATCATTCCCGAATCGGAATTTCATCATCCTCGGTTCCCACTCTCCTTGAGGAATATCCTTTTTCCACATGGCTTCTTTAAAACTTTCTATAGCACCAGAAACTTTGGTAGGACTTATGCTGTTTGTTTCTGGGTTTATATATCCTTTTATTGTTTCTGGACTTAACTTTTCTCCATTTGTAATATAACGCTCAAATACTGCAGTTTGATCCTGGTTTAGACCATATGCTTTTCCAATGGTAGTCATTGCGCCATGTATCTGTTCAGTATTCTCTGCTTTAAATGCAATTGCTTCTTGAACGTTTACATGTTCAAGCGGAGCATTGAAATTTGTTTTCGGTATGACAGATTCATTTAATGTAGGTATTTTTTGAACTTGATCAAATGCATTGTGTTTTGAAAGGTTAGTAAAGTCATTTACACGAGCGAGTGTTTCTTCAGAATTTGCTTCGTTTATTTCTGGAACAATTGTGTGTTCAAGCGGAGCATTGAAATTTGTTTTCGGTATGGCAGATTCATTCAATGGAGATACCTTTTGAACCGAATCAAATGCATTCTTTTGTGAAAGATAGGTCATTCGCTCTATATCTTGAGGAAGTCTTGCTTGTGCAGCAGCGACCCGATCTTCTATATCCTGAGGAATTACTACTTTCTCAACTTTGAATTGTTCTGTGGTAATTTTATTCGGTTCAAGCCCCTTTATTGTCATTGGGTGGACACTTTCTATAGGGGCTTCGGCGTGTAGTGCAAGAGGCTTAGCTCCTTGTTCAAGCATTAGTTCCATACCCGTCTTACTTGCACCACTTACATCACCTGGTTCTATTGAATATTCAAATTTGCCTTCTCCTGCGTTGCGGACAAGACCGAGATAATTATTGTCGCCTACGCGAATCATGCGTGGCTCCCATGCGGACGCCATTTTTCCAGCGGGAATATCAGGAAGATCATGATTGTTCTCAGCAATTGCACCAAATTGACCAATTGAACGAGCAAATTGTTGCATAGAAATCTCCCCCGTTTCAGGATTCACAAATGGACGAAATGTATTTTCATCAAGTTCATGACCCTGTCCAAGGTATGATGCATACATCTGTGCTTCTTGAGGTTTTAAACCAAATGTTTCTGCAAGACCTGAAGTTTCACGTATCAAATCGTCATGATCCGCGCTTTGTAGGAATTTAAACATGCCACCTTCACCAAGTTCCTTTTGAAGGTGTTCGCCGTAGATATTGCGCACGGTGTATTTGAAATCTTGGTAACTAGGATTTTGCATTACTCCTGGATGATTGTGTGCTAATGCAAGAAGTGATTGCTCACCTTGTGCATGCGCAGCATTCCATGCGGCGGAACCTTTTTCAAAGGCACCTCCGCGATAATTTTGCATTGCCTGACTATACATACGTTGATCTTCTGGCGAAAATGCAGGACGCACTTCCTCTGGTGTATGTACTTCCGTTCGTATAACTTCTTCATGACTAATACCATCAGAGTGTAAACGATTTAATTCGTTGGTACGCAAAATATTCTGAATTTCTTCAGGTCGCAATCCTTTTGCTGCGCCAATAGTTTCTGCGAGTTCTTGTTTATCTGTAAAAAGATTATCTACTTCCTTGCCCCATCCGATTTTTACTTGATTAGGATCGGTGAGACCGAATTTCTCTGGGTCTGCTACCACCGCATCTTTATAGTGATCGATGACATATGTTCTCTGAGCCTCCGTCATATCCTTAAACCCAGGAATATTTTTGTCGAGGTCGTGCTCAACCACTTTCCATACTGAATCGCCTTTTTGTGCGGTGGCAGATTCCCATGTAGGCGCTTTTGGTACAACACCAGGAATATGTTCGGGTGTGTGTCCTCCACCAGTAAACTCATGAAATTTTCCTGCGCCAAAATCGAGTCCTTTTGCACCTATCATACCTCCTGCAGCGCCGGTAATAATACCTGAACCAAATGCGTTCGCAGTATGAAGGCGTCGCGCCTTCTTCATCTTTTTTGAATACTCATCTGCAAGTTGCTTATCTGTTTCAAAATTTCGGGATGCTAATTCTTCTAAGTTTGTGAGATCTAAAAGTTCGCTCGCAACATTTTGCTTAGCAACACTTTCTTTTGTGCTTTGTTTTATATCCTCGTATGCTTTCTTTGTATCTACGTTATATGCACTTTCAACAATTTTGTTTGTGAAATGTTTTTGTACGAAAGCAGAAATAGTACCTCCTACAAGTGCGCGGCCTATACGATACGCTGCATAGGTTCCATATCCTGCGGCTGCAGCTGCAATTGGAATACTAAGTGCGACACTTCCTCCAATAAGTCCGGCAGTAAAAATACTTGAACCCACTACAGAGCGCAGGGCTCGTGGTTCTATTTTTGCAAAAGCCGCGAATGGTTTTTTAATACCTTCCCAAATTTTTGAGTTTCCTTTACTCACCTTCTCGCGCGCATCGTTCATACGTGCAAGTTCCATAACCGAAATTCTTCGAAGGTGCTCAAGAGCCGGGTCTTTAATCTCCTTTACGTGTTTATCAAATTCAGGTCCCTCGCCATATTTCTGACGCAATTCTATTACCGCATCCTGAAGAAGAGTTTTCTTAAGCGCAATAACTGCATTTTCATGCTTTTCTTTTGCATCTTGCTGTTCTTTTGAAAGAATATCGGATACTTTCAGTTTTTTCGAGTTAGAATCTGTCTCGGTCTTTTTTATTTCATATGCATGTTCCAAAACCCGAGCACTTTCTTCGCGTGCTGAGATTACTTCTTCTGCACGTATCCGCGCCTCTGGAGAGAATGATTCCACCTCCTTCATTTTTTCTCGGGCCTTATCTTGATTTAGTACGAGTTCTTTACTTTCTTTTGATTTCTCGTAAAGGTCATCAATTTTAAAATTTTCATCACCAAGAAGCACCTCAGCAACCTTAAGTTTCTCAGGAGTGATGATTTCTTGAGTCTTTTCTGCTTCTTTATTTGGAGTCGCTGTACTTTTTGGAGGTATTTCCATATTCATATATTAAGGGTAATTAAAAATTGATTTCTGGAGGAAGAAGCATTGCCTTGTACGAAGCAATTTCTCCTTTAATGAGATTTTCAAGATCTGGAATCGACGTTTTGAGAAACGTGGTAAGTTCTTCTGGGCTTGGTTCTTTATCAAGAAGTAAGTTTAATTGTTCTTGTTCTTCTTCGGAGAGATTTTCAAGAATCTTTAACCAGATCCCTTTCATTGCAACTTGTGCAATTTCATCCATTGCTTCAAGTTTTTTTTCTGCTGAAAGACCATCAATATTCAAAGCTTCGAACAAGTCTATTTTCATAAGCTCATCAATACGTGATTGGTTCATAACGTGTATTTATTTGTTTATATTATACTATCGAAATAACTAAATGTCAATGCATTCGCTTTATTACTTTTAGTATAGCATTTTGACGACTTAAATTAGTGTGGGATACGGGAATATCGTTTTTCCCGACCCCTTTCCTTATTCCCACATCCCAACAAAATCAGGATGGCCTCTTGGCCATCCTGTGTTAGTGCGGGATACGGGAATCGAACCCGTGTCTCAACCTTGGGAAGGTCGCATTCTACCACTGAACCAATCCCACCTTTCTTCACTATATCCTGAAAATACAGCCGCTGTATAGAGAAACTTTACTCCCTACTCTTCTTCCTCATTCTTTTTGTTATGTTTCCTAATAATTTCCTGTATCTTATTCGAGTGCTTCAACTTCAACGCCATCAAAAGAATTGGAGGAATATGAAAATTCTTGTTAAAGTCGTCGAGGATAGCATCTAATTCCTCGTCTATTTTTTTAAATAATCGGTGACTCATAGGATGAGCACTTACCCACAATTGGTTTTATCGAGCAGTACTTGAAGACGTACTCGCGTTTCCAGGCACCACGATGATCATCTTCTCCCCTTCTCTCTTGTAATTGAATTGCTCGCGAGAGAGTTTGAGAAGATTTTCAGGCCTTTTGTACTGCATAATTTTTGCTTGATAGATGGCATTTTCTGCATTCAATTTTTGTGCAGAATCTGCAAGTTGCTCCATTTCTTTCTCAATAGCACTTTTTTCGCGCATAAGGCCGTAGATTCCATATCCAAGAACTGCGACGACAATAAGAATAATAATTGGTTTTATAAATCGCATAATTATGATTCCTTATAAAATCGTTTGCTCACCGGCTTTGCATATAACACAAGTACAAGAGTGAGGAGAAGATGAAAAAAAACAACGATTTGTTTTGATGCATAAAGAAATGTACCCGCATCAGGAAAAAGTTGCGTAATTATGTACACGATTAAAAGCTCTCCAATGAACTGAGCAATTAAAAATGCCAATGCGGTCATAAGCATCGCAATATGTGGCCGCGCTGATGCGGGTAAAAATCCCATACCTATTCATTATACAAAGAAACTATTTAAAATGTATAACACTAGCGCTTTAAGAGTTCTTTAAAGACTTCAGGTGCAATCTGAACTGTTGCGCGTTCCATGAGGTTCTTTTTCCCACGTTTTTGCTTCTTCCAGAGTTTCATTTTTCGAGTGCGATCGCCTCCATAGAGATAGCCCGTTACATCTTTGCGTAAGGCAGCAATATCATCACGAGAAAGAATTTTTCCCTCTGATTGCGCTTGAATTGGCTGACCCCATTGCTGACGAGGTAAGAGTTCCTTTAAGCGTGAGACCATTTGACGTGCTTCACGTTCAAGTGAGTCCTTTGGAAGGAAACGACTAAGACCTGGAATAATTTCGTGCGATATCAGAATATCAACGCGCGCGATATCCGCCTTCGCATATTTCACAAATTCGTAACTGAACGAGGCCATTCCTTTTGTGGCAGATTTTAATTGGTCATCAAAGTCACTTACCAGTTCGGCAAGCGGCATCTGGGTGATAAGACGAATACGGTCGCCCAAGGTTTCTGTGTGAAGGTCAGAAAAACGGAATTTCTTTTGCAATGAGAGCACACTCGAAAGGTACTCATTGGGAAGGATGATTTCCACATTGATAATTGGTTCCCATAGCTCGTCGTAATCCTGAGGTAGTTCTTCTGGTTTCACAATCATGAGCCATTCCTCTCCTTTCTTTACCTTATAAAGCACAGAAGGAAAGGTGTTTACCGTGGCTACATTAAATTCGCGGAGAAGGCGCTCGCTCGTGATTTCAAAGTGAAGTCTTCCTAAAAATCCCACCTTATATCCACGTCCAAGTACTTCGTTTTGATCTGGTTCAATATGAAGTGCAGAGTCGTTTAATTTTAATTTTTGCAATCCCTTCGAGAGTAATTCAAAATCATCATTTTCTTCTGGATAAAATGAGACGAATACCACCGACATTGCTTCTTTGTAGCCAGGGAGGGCCAATTCACTTGAATTTTTAAAGTTACCAATAAGCACGGTATCACCGATGCGAATTTTCTCTGGGTCACGAATGCCTGTTGCAATGTAACCAATTTCGCCTGCAGTAAGCGTTTGTGGGATGGGTAGCACTTTCAATTGAGGCATAAAGTGACCTATTTCTTTTATTTTTGAATGGGTATTAGTAGCTACGAGATAAATGTTGTTTTCTCCATTTACCTCTCCATTCCACATGCGAACTGATGCAATAATTCCCTTATGATCGTCGTAGAAAGAATCAAATACGAGTGCGCGACCCACTCCAATAGGTTCGTCCTTTGGCGGAGGAACTTTAGTTACGATACCTCGAAGAAGTTTATCAACACCATCCCCGCTTTTTCCTGATACATAATAAATCTCGTCTTCTGATACCCCGATGAGTTCAGCGAGATCTCTCCTGTGATTTTTCAATCTGTCATTTTCAAAATCAATTTCTCCTGATTCAAGTTTAAAAAAGTCAACTTTGTTAAGTGCACCAAGTACGGTGAGACCCGCCGCTTTTGCAAGTCGGTAATTTGCGAGTGTTTGTGCTTGTATTCCTTGAGTTACATCAACAAGAAGTACGGCTCCCTCAACTGCATTTAAGGCACGAGAAACTTCATACGAGAAATCAGAATGTCCCGGGGTATCAATAAGATTCAAAATATACTCTTTATTGTCCATCGTGTAATGCATGCGCACTGGTGCCATTTTGATGGTAATACCACGTTCGCGTTCGAGTTCGAGTTGGTCGAGATACTGCTCCTTCATCTTTCTTTTTTCGATGGTGCCCGTGACCTCCAAAAGACGATCGGCAAGAGTACTCTTGCCGTGATCAACGTGCGCAATTATGACGAAATTTCTAATGTGTAATTTCATTATCGTTTTAATTCGAGAGTAAACAGTGTGCGTCCTTCCACATCATCACTTGTAAATGTATAGAGTGGTGTTCCCGATTCGGCCCAGAGAAAACCAACGGGGGCCGAAACAGATACCGAAAGCTTTGTAGGAACACCCGATTGGCGTTCGTATACGAAGGTGTATTTCTTTCCTTCCTCAGGAGGCGCCTCCGCAGTATTGTCGGTATGTACCCGTAGCGTCAAGGTCCCTGTTTTTTTGGGAGCAACTGTAAACCAGGTGGCAAATGCTGTTTTGCCAAATTCACTCATTGTCCATGCGTTAAATCCAGGAAGCGCAACGCGCGATGAATCGATGCGCTCAAGATCGGGATTTTTGCTATAGCCGTTTGCTTCGTAATCAAATGTAGGTTTTATCAGCTTTACGGTATTTCCCTTCATAGTGACAAGATTTGAACCTGGATTCATGAGTACTTGAATAAAGTTTTTATTATCCGCATTCCACCAAGGATCTTTTTGAGCCCCTCCTTTATGAGTGCGCGTTACCGTTACATCGGTAAGAATGGAACCACTTGTATCAACATTTACTTCCGCACTTACTGCTTGTGTCATAAATGCATCTGTTTTTCCGCCTGCTATATTTGCATCAACAACAGCAAGATAGGAACCCCAAAAATCGCGTGGAATTTCATAGAGTGCTCCATTTGCTTTCGCGTCATTTAAAAACGATGACAACTCATTATCTTTCATATAGAACATAATATCTTTCTTTCCAATGTGACTTGTGAATTTCTTAATAAGATCCGTTTTCCCTGTTGCATCAAGACCTTTTAGTTTTTCAAGAAGCATTGGAGTAAGTACCTTTAATATCTTCTTTGGTTGACCTGCTGCCTTATCCTTTCCTGCCTCAACTTCTCGTTGTACCTCTGGAAGGAAGTTTTCGCTCGTGATGGTAAGGTTGTACTCAGGAAGTGGAATGGGTCCCGTTACCGAAAGAAGTGTTTCAATAACTTCTATATTAATGGCGATGGCTCCATCAAAGGTGATTCCTTTTTCGGAATACATTTTTGATTCTTCAAGAAAACCAAGTACTGTTTTCGCAGAAGTAGGAAAATCGAAAAACCAATTTGCATCACGAGCACCCCAATTTTCGCTTACGGTTTGCAATTGATAAGGAGGAGTAATTTTTCCAAAAAATTGGCCATCTGGGTCGTAAATATCACGGACATCAAGATTGGTCATTTGTCCTTTTTGTATGGTCATATCCGCATAGCTTCCAATAAATCCACCTCCTGGTCTTATTTCTGCAGGATTTTGAAAAAAAAGTGCAATGTGCTTTTCTTTTTCGGAGCCTACAAGCAATAAGAAATGTTCAATCGCGGCATCTCCACGATAGAGATCCGCACTATGGGCGAGATATTTCTCTCCAACTACGCTATCTACTTTATCAAAAAATGAAGAAAGTTTTCTAAGATTTGTAGTCGCATTTTTAATTATTTGTGCTTCAACAAGAATGCTGTTTATTGCGTTTCGGGCGCGTGTCATTTTTTCGATGAGCACTTCCCCATTTGATTGAAAATCAGTAAATCCATCTTGTTTTAAGGTATCCGTTGTTTCCGCAAGTTTTAAGAAACTCATATTGAGCGTCGCCACATGCTTTATAAGCGACCCCGCCTCACGGAATGTGGGGATAATCGTTCCGAGGAGGCTCAAGAAGCCTGAGGTGTGACGATTTTCAAGAATGGCATCAAGTTCATGAATCTCTGTACCATTTTGTTTGAGTGCGGCCGTTGCCTTATCGGGTTCTAAATTTTGAAATGCATCTACTGATACCGAGAAATTTTGTGCAATCTTTTCTCCGGCACTTTTTACCACATCTTTTGTTTGAAAGAGCACGAAGGATTCAAACACAATTCCTAATGCAACTACACCAAGTACTGCAAAAAGTGTAGTTTTTAAAATAAATTTTATGGTGCGCGAGTTTCCTCCTTCATGCATAGGTGTTTTGCGCAAATCGATGATTTTGTGATGAGACGACCACGTATAGTTTATACGCGGATTTTTTATATCAACGAGAACGGGATCAATGTTTTTTATAGGAACCTTTTGAGCCATAGAGTTAAATGAGCGAATGAAAAAGTTCAAGAAGTTGTGTTGCGGTCTGTTGCCAAGAAAATCGCGTACTGTTTATTCGCCCCCGTTTCTTAAGATCGTTTGCGAGCGTAGTATCACGGAGCACAAGGTCAATTGAAGTAATGAGTTCGTCAGTTTTCCAAGGATCAACGAGAAGTGCGCTTTCTCCTACAATTTCAGGTAATGATGAACGATTTGAGGTAATTACCGGGAGGCCGCATGCCTGTGCTTCAAGTGGTGGGAACCCGAATCCTTCAAAAAATGATGGATATACAAATACTGATGCAAGATTATAAAGAAGGTTTAAATCTTCAAGAGATGCCTCTCCCCAAAAACGAATGTCGCGTGACCAGGGAGACATTGCTGCATCTCTAAAAATTGTATCATAGAGCCAGCCTTTCCTTCCGACAATAACGAGTTGTAATTCACGGTGATATGGATTTTTTTTAATCTCATTAAATGCACGGATGATTCCTGACACATTTTTACGTGGTTCAAGCACTCCTGTAAATAAAAGAAATGGTTGCTGAAGATTTTTTTCTTTTGCAAAGCGTGCACGTTCTGGACTTTCTTCTGGCAATTCAGAGAAAAAAGGATTGATACCGGAATAGACGGTATGCACTTTTTCTTCTGGTAGATGAAATGTGGATATAAGGTCTTGTCTCGTAAATTCTGAAACCGCGATAAGTGCATCGGCACGCATTGCTTGAGTACGATAATCCTGTTGCCAGTGCCAAAGTCTTTTTCGTAATGGATAAAATTCAGGAAAATGAAGAAATGAGAGATCGTGAAACGTAATTACTCTTTTGGTGTGCTTAGTAGCGGGCAAGAGATTGAAATGAGGGCTGAAGACAAGGTCGACATGCGCAATCTGTTCAACGCGGGGCCATCCTAAAAAACGCGTGGTAAGGTCAAGGAGTTTATTAGGAATATTCCATTCAATAAGATGGGCATTGGGTGCCGTTTTCCATTCTGTAGGAAAAGGTGCTTTGCGAAAACCATTATAGAAAAAATGAAATGTATCTTTGCTTCCTTCTTTTAAAAGGCTATGAATAAGAGATTTTGTGTATTCTTCAATGCCAGAAATTCGTCCCTTACTCAATAATCGCACGTCTATCAATATGTTCATGAAGTGTGCCTGCTTATTTTTTGCTTTGAAAGTACTGGCATAGTGTCAGAAAATCCAGCAGCACGAACAATAGTACTTATTTTGGTCATAAATTGCTCTTGGGAAAAACGTTTTGCCTCTCGTGCAATTTCATCATGATTAAAATGCATCGCTTCACATTCGTGTACCGCAGCTTCAATTGCTTCAGGAGTCTGCTCATTAAAAAGGAGCCCTGTTTTTTTATGGATTACGATTTCTCCCCCGCCTCCTATGCGATATGCGAGTACGGGAGTACCGCACGTTTGTGCTTCTGCAGCTACGAGTCCAAAATCCTCGATTTGTGGGAAAATGAATGCTTTTGCTCCCGCATATAACTTTCGAAGCTCCTCATCAGAGCTATTTGAAATGAACTCAATATAAGGAGTTTTTACCAGCGCTTTCAGTTTTTCTGCTTCAGGACCTGCACCCACGATTTTCAAAGGTTTTTTCAATCGATTGAATGCTTTGATGCCAATATCAAACCCTTTGTAATATAAAAGTCTTCCTGCCATAAGATAATAGTCGCCTCGTGTGATAGAGGGGTCATAATAAAATATGCTATTTGAGACAGGAGGAAATACTACCAATGCCTCACGTCCATAATAAGAATTAACTTTTTGTGCAATATAATGCGAGTTTGCAATAAATAAATTTACTTTTTTTGCGGCATTAATATCCCACTGCCTCATCCACTGTGCAATAGGATTTACAATCATCTCTTTGAGTGGCCATGGGGCAAATGATAGATTTTTTAAATAATCGACTTCCCACGCATAGCGAAGTGGGCTATGGCAATAACTGATGTGATATCTTCCCTTCACGTCAAATCCTTTTGCGTATCCTGCGGTAGACGAGATGACAAGATCATAATTTTTCTTTCCTGTGAGATGCTCCGACGCGAAAGGCATAAGAGGAATAAAGGCACGATGCTTCCTTCGAACGAGTCGATTATCAAGAATACTCGTTTTTGTAATATTACGTTCAAAACGGCCAAATGTTTTTTTTGCATCGTAAAGAAGCGTATAAAGCTCGGCTTCCGGGAACATTTTGAGGAGTATTTCAAGAACTCGTTCCGCACCACCAAACTGATTCAAATAATCGTGTAAAATCGCAACTCGCATTAGTCTTATCATAACCGAGAATCAAGAAGAATCCTATAATTTGAATAAAAAATCCCCGTCTAGTACGGGGATTTTATATTATTATGCAGTCGGCGCTGTACCGGTTGGTACCACAATCCCATATTGTTGATGTGCCCATCCTATAAGAGACGCATTTTCCGCATCGTTCGCAAATAGTTTGAGTGCGGCGATTGTTTCGGGTTCATATGTTTCAAGACCCGCAAGACAGCAATAGGCAACGGCACGCTCGTTTTCAGATAAAAAGAGGAGGACGGGACGAAGAGCTTTTTCAGCTTCTTTGTCTCCTTCTTTTGCCATGACGCCCAGCTCATTTAGTAGTAGACAGCGTGGATATGGGCACTCTCGTTGTCCCGCAAGGGATAATAGTATCTCTTCGCACGTAAGATTGGTTTGTCGCATATAACTCTCTCCTTAATAAGTGAAAAAACTGAAATTAAAATAGCACTTCAAGGTGCTATAGTCAATATTCTCTCTACTCATCCTAAACTCCTGTAGGATCGGAAATAAAGACCCAGACTGTTTTCAAAAGTATCTTAATATCAAACCAAAATGATTGGTGTTCCAAATAGTATTTATCAAGCTCCAATTCTTTACGAAATGGGAGACCTGAGGCGCCACTTACTTGAGAGAGCCCCGTAAGTCCTGCCTTCCCTTCCGCAAGCATTTTAAATTCTTCAGGATACTTCGCGAGCTCCTCGGGTTCGTGAGGACGTGGACCTACGAGCGATAACTCTCCGTGCACTACATTAATAAATTGTGGAAACTCGTCAATTCGAAGCTTTCTTAGAAATTTTCCTACCTTCGTGAGGCGAGGGTCGTTCTTTATTTTAAAAAGAGGTCCATCGTTTCGTTCATTTTGTGCCGCAAGACTTTTCTTCATCGCGTGCGCACCGTGAATCATCGTACGAAACTTATATACTTGTATGAGTTTTCCACTGCTCACTCGATCGAGTTTTACTAGAATAGGAAATCCGCTTTCAATACCTGTAGCAAGTGCCACAAAAGGCGTAAGGATAATGAATCCTATGAGACCAATACTCCCCCCTATAATGTCGAGCAATCGTTTCATCACCGTTGTATAATACTATTATGAACGAAAAAAATCATTTGCTCATGTTTTATGGCAAGGAATGCCCTCATTGCGAGACAATGAAACCGTTTGTAGAAAAAATTGAACTTGATAACCACCTCACAATAGAACGACTCGAGGTGTGGCATGATATTTCCAATCAGCAAACGATGAAAGAATATGACAAGGACCATTGTGAAGGTGTGCCATTCTTCTACAATACAAAAACGCAAAAAAGTATTTGTGGGGAAACAGATTTTCAAACGCTCGAAGATTGGGCTATTGGGAAATAATAATCACAAATTCTCCTCGTATCACGTCAGTCTCATATTTTTGAAGTGCTGCACTCGCAGTGCCTCTGAATATCTCCTCATACATTTTTGTAAGTTCCCGTCCCACAACCACTATTCGCTCTTCGCCACATTGTTCTGCAATGCTACGAAGGGTTTTTACAATTCGATGAGGTGATTCATAAAGCACTATCGGCCACACTGATATCTCCTTTATCTTTTTAAAGAATGTTTCTCTTCCTTTTTTGTGCGGCGGATAACCCAAGAAAGTGAATTGCTCTGTATTCATGCCCGAAACAGAAAGTAAGGTAACAAGTGCCGAGGGCCCCGGAATAGGGATAATCGGGACTTCAGGAAGTTCGCTTCGAATTGCAGTAATAAGGCGAGACCCCGGATCTGCAATACCAGGAGTGCCCGCATCGGTTACAAGTGCCACTTTCTTTTTCTCAGCGAGCAACTTTGTAATTTTAGTAACTGAAAGTGCGTGCGAATGTTCGTCATACCGAAATACTGTTTTTTTAATCTCAAAATGAGCAAGTAATTTTGCAGAAACACGCGTGTCCTCGGCAAATACTACATCGCACGACTTTAATACCTCGAGTGCACGAAGTGTTATATCCTTTAGATTACCAATCGGCGTTGCTACCACATAAAGCGTACCCATGGGATTATCTTTAATCATTTTCGAGCAAATAGAAAGGCCTCAAATAAAGACTCCCACAAATGCGGGAGTCTTTTGTTTTCTTATTTCTTTGAGGTAACACGCTCACGGATCTTCTTGCTTGAGAAATCGCGGACGTAATACAGTTTCGCTTTATGCAATTTCTTTGGGCTTGAGATAATGTCTATTTTTGCAATTGTCGGAGAGTTAATAGGAAAAACTTTCTCGACTCCTACTTCAGAAAGTACTGTGCGAACAGTAAAGCTTCCTCCTGATTCATTGCCATGCTTGCGCGCAAGGACTAATCCCTCGAATGCGCTTTGGCGCTCCTTGTCTCCTTCTTTGATTTTCTCCCATACGCGAACTTTTGCGCCTGGTCTAATTTTCTTCAAGATGTCGTTTTCCATAACTATAAAAGAGTAAGCAAAACCGAGGCTTTTGTCAAACGAATAGAGGTGATTGTTTGCCGATGTGTGAGGCACTTGACACTCTTCGCATCTTTAGTCTATTATCCGACCCAGCACAACGAATGGAGGTTTGGCATGCGGATAAGGAGATTTGCCCTCTCCCTTGTGATAACTAAGTATCACAATATAAAATCTGCATATAATTCACTACTCGCTCAGTGTCACGCGTTATATTGATCGGTTCAGCGAACATTGTACACACTCGAAGCCACGAAAGGACTTAGCTGGCATGCGGACAGATAGAGACCTGCCATCTCCTGTAATATAGGTTCGCCTAAAAAATAGTTAAGCCCCACTCCAAGAATGATGTGGGGCTTATTTTTTTTCCAATGCTTCGAGTACGTCTCGGAGTTCTTTTGGCAGTTCTGCCTCAAGTTTTACTCGATTGCCGTCCGGCGTACTGAACTCAATTGACTCTGCGTGAAGAAATTGTCGAGTAAGACCAAGTGGATTTGTCTTTTGCCCATAAAGTGCGTCACCAACCACAGAGTGACCTATAGAAGCAAGATGTACCCGAATCTGATGAGTTCTTCCTGTTTTTGGGGTTACGTCGACAAGCGAGTAGTAAATAGCTCGCCCCCCAAATCCTTCTTTTTGGTACATCTTGCTTACCGCGTATTCGGTGATTGCTTCTTTCACCATCTTCATATTTTTTGCAAAAACACTTCGTTTTACCGTACCGGGTTTCAATCCTATTGGAGTATCGATAACCCCTTTTCCCATAAGTCGTCCATTTACTAACGCACAATAGGTTTTAGTAACCTGATGCGTTTGAAAAAGACCCTTCATAAATTCAAAGAACTTCTGGTTTCGGGCAATAATAATAACTCCCGAGGTGTATCTATCGAGACGATGCACAATTCCAGGACGAAGTTCAGGGTCATCCCCTACCTTTTTTATCTCTGGAAATTCTTCTAGAGCAATGTCGGCAAGTGTTCTCTCTCCTTGACCCTCTTTTGTCTCATGGGTTCGGTGCACGAGCATGCCTGCGGGCTTGTTATATGCCACAAAGTCTTTTGTCTTATAAATCACGAGATTCATCCCGTTAGAAATTTAAGGTCAATTTGCTTTCGACTTGGGTTTCCATGTTTTCTATTATATTCGTATTTCTAACGGGATTCATCACTTACCATACTACCAGAAAGGCCAAAAAACTCAATAAAATAGCGGGTTATTGCCACAACCCCTTGCCATAATCACCAAAGTGTGATAGGCTATCCCCATAATCCCTGAGTGAGGGGTTTTTATTATGATGATTAAAATTATACCGTTACTTATAAGTTTCGCAGTATTGGCCTTTCCGATTCCTTCGGAAGTGCCAGCAATGGGAGACCACCAAGTACTTTCGAATGCTGTTGTTCACGTTGCGGAGGCAGCCGTTGCACCAACGCAGGTAGCAGAAGAGCAAACTACCCGAAAAGTCTGGGTAACTGCGTATTCAAGCACTCCAGACCAAACGGATAGCACCCCTTTCGTTACTGCGATGGGTTCTATGGTTCGCGATGGAATTATTGCAACCAACATCTACCCTTTTGGTACAAAGATTCAGATTCCGAAATTCTTTGGAACAAAGACATTCGTAGTTGAGGATCGTATGCATGTGCGTAAGAAGAACTTCGTGGATATCTGGATGCCCTCAAGGCATGATGCAATGGAGTTCGGAATTGCATTTACTGATATCGTTGTTCTGAACTAATACTTCTATAAAAAAATACCCTCGTTCGCGGGGGTATTTTTTTATCCTCATATTACTTAGCATCTTTCACTTTCATCTTTGAAAGGCTGTAGGTAACTACCACTATAAAAAGAGTGATAAGTACCGCATAGAGCAATTTTGCAACAAGGCTGTTTTGTCCAAGGGGAAAGAGAAATTCAATGAGTGATTTAATTGCTTCGTTCCACGCAAGGCCTGCGACAAGACTAAAACTTGTTGTGATAAGGGTGAGTGCCTGATTTCGTGCCTCTTTCTTGAATTGCGCCTGCTCCTCTACTATTTTGTTTTTAATATTATCCATGGAGTACTGCTTTTGTATATTGATTTTCAACCTCGTTCCAATTGACTACGTTCCACCATTGTTCAATATATTCTGCACGGCGATTCTGAAATTTAAGATAGTAGGCGTGTTCCCATACATCAAGGCAAAGAATAGGATTTAGTCCTTGGGTAAGTGGCGACTCTTGATTAGGGGTAGTTATAATTTTCAGAGCTCCTTGCGAGTCGCTTACGAGCCAGGCCCATCCACTTCCAAATACACCAAGTGCGGCTTTTGAGAATTGTTCTTTGAAAGAATCGAAACTTACAAGTGATGAAGTAATTGCGTCTTTTGTTTTTCCAATAGGTTCGCCACCCTTTTGTGGCCACATCACTGTCCAAAAAAGCGAATGATTCGCATGTCCTCCTCCATGGTTTTTTACCGCACCACGAACTGCTTCAGGGAGAGATGCGAGGTTCTTTACAAGTTGTTCAGCCGATTGTGCAGAAAGCTCAGGATAGGAAGCGAGCGCTTCGTTCAACTTTGCCACATAGGTAGCGTGGTGTTTTGTGTGATGGATTTCCATCGTACGCGCATCAATCCATGGTTCAAGTGCGTCATATGCGTAGGGAAGTTTTGGTAATTCGTACATAGCTATTTTATTAATAATTGTTGTTTTTTGTTATGACCTTTTCTTTATTCTACTCTGTTTTACTTTAGGATGCAGCGCCGTTTCCTTCGTGTAGGTGCCCACACGGGTACGAATAAGATTCGAAAGATATCCCCCAACCCCTAATACAACCCCTATATCACGCGCAAGCGAGCGAATATAGACCCCAGGGCCCGTAACTACGCGGATGGAGAGATATGGCCATCGATACGAAAGAACCTCGATTTCTTTGATAAGCACCTCTCTCGGTTTCATTACAATCTTTTCACCCGCACGCGTTCTTTTATATGCTTCTTTCCCTTTCACTTTTATTGCACTGTACACGGGAGGCACTTGCATTATCTTTCCCTCAAATTGATTAATGGCATTCCGTATCTCGTTTCGTGATATTTTCTTTGTTGAAATATTTTTTGTTTTTATACCTTCCCTATCATCAGTAGTACTTGTAACACCAAGTCGTATTGAGGCAACATATTCCTTTTCCTTTGCAACCTCATTACTAATTTGTTTTGTGGCTTCGCGCCCAATCGCGATTACAAGAATGCCGGACGCAAGAGGATCTAATGTTCCTGCGTGGCCAATCTTTTTCTCGGTGGACATATGTTTCAGGACGCGTATTACATCATATGAGCTTGGTCCTTTTGGCTTCCATACTCCAAAAATTCCTCCAGTTATTTTTTTCATATTCGTAGCATGCGTTTGGTTGCTGCGTTTGCTTCCTGAGGCGTGAGCACATACTTTTTCATCTTGGTAAGACGACGACGGGTAATCTCAAAAAGAAAAATACCCGCAGATACCGAGAGATTAAGGCTTTCTACCATACCTCGCATGGGAATTGTGACAATTTTGTCGGCAACGGCGAGCGCTTCTGGAGAAAGGCCGCGCGATTCATTTCCGAACATAAGGGCGATGCGCGGAGATGAAAATGAGATACGAAAAATGGATGTTGCACTTGATGTAAGAGCGGTCGCAATAAGAGTATATTTTTGTTTTTTTAATTCTTTTGCGCATTCCTCAACACTTTTGAATAGTTTAAACTCGAGCCATTTATTTGCGGATGATGAGCTCTTTTTTCCTATATGACGAGGATCGAATTCCTTTTCTGTATTAAAAATAAAGTAGATTGTCCCCACACCAAACGCCTCTGCACTTCGCAAAATAGCAGCGGCGTTGTGCGGATCATAAATATCTTCAAGAACGATAATGAGCCCTTTTTGACGCCTCTTCATTACTCCCATAATTCGCGCTATTCTTCGTGCGATTGGCATAGTAAGAATGTTGCGATAGTTGCTGCGGTTTCAGCGCGAAGTATACGTTTTCCTAAATTTCCAATTTCAAATCCTTTTTCTTTTGCGCGCGCCACTTCTTCTGAATTAAAACCTCCCTCAGGGCCTATAAAGATTCCTATGCGACGCGAATCTTTAAGCGCGGGCATAATGCGATGCATGGAGTCACCAGAAATATCAAAGAGAAGATTCGTATCGTTTTGTGCAGCATGTTCAAGTGCCGCGTTGAAATCGAGCACTTCGTGCATTTGAGGAACTGTGCCCCGTCCTGATTGTTCTGCTGCTTCTTTCATAATCTGCGCAATTCGTTTCTCTGATATATTTAGTTTTATGGTGCGCGCAGAAAGAACGGGAACAAGATGAGTGACTCCTGCTTCCGTTGCTTTCTGTGCCGCGAATTCAAAATTATCTTTCTTTAATATCGAAAGATAAAGTGTTACTTCGCATGAAGGTTCGGCTTCATTCTTTTTTTGTCCAAAAATCTCAATTTCTACAAATCCCTTCCCATAATTACGAATTTTTCCTTTTGCATCATTCCCCTTTCCATCGCACAAAATAAGCTCTTCTCCGTGCGTAAGATGGAGTACAGTAGATAGTTGTTGAACAAAATCAGGCTCAGTAACCCGCAGTATAGAGCGGGAAAGGTCAAAGTCACCTATAAATCGATGGAATTTCATTTACTCTCACTATACCGAACATTTGCTTGAAACAAAAACACCCCGAAGGGTGTTTATGATGCCAAGTCTTATTTTGATTCTAAAAGATTATTAATAACACTCTTATCGAATCCGATTACAATTTGTCCTCCAATATCAATTACAGGAACACCAAGTTGTCCTGATTTTTGAATCATCTCTTCTCGCGCCTTTTCGTCAGCAAACACATCTTTTTCAGTGTAGGTCACTCCTTTTTGGTCGAAGTACGCTTTAGCCATTTTGCAGTACACACATGAAGGAGTCGAATATACAGTTATATGTTTCATATATATTAATTATTTTTTATATCTTTTTTCTTTGTTTCAAATTCTTCCCTATCAATCTCGCCCTTTGCATAACGCTCACTTAAAATCTCAAGTGCGGTCTTTTTTGATTCGTGCTTTGGCAAGGAATTTTTATATTCGGCCCACGTAATAAACGCAATCACTACAACAAAAAAGAATAACATCATGAGAAACCCGCCTCCTCCCCATCCAAACATATGACCTCCATAATAGTTCCACATAGTATTAGTATATCAGACTTTTTATTTTGTGAATTGAATAACAAAACTATACATTCCCATGCCACAAAGACCTTGTAGTTCAGAACCTTCTGACTGTGGCGGGATATCAAAACTGGTTGATCCTGAAGATGGCAGCATTGCACGAATATGAAGCGCGGGCATTACAAATGCTGCAGAGCAGTCAAAAGTACCTCGCGTAATCATGCGTAACTGCGTAGGTGCGTTTGCTTTTGCGCTTACTATTCGAGGAGAATAGCCGCCACGTGCCGTTACCTCAATTATTTGAACCCCTTTTTCTATATGAACTGCTGATGTGTCTCCCAAACGAGATGGGGATGGTCCTGAAGAAGGAGACGCGGAACGCGTTATGATAAGTGCGGCAATAATGAGCGCTCCTCCAAGGATACTTGCACTAATAAGCGTTGAATTATTTTTTAAATCTTTTTTCATGAGTTATAAATTAAAAAGCGGTTTTATAATGCCTGCTGCCGTGAGACTACTCAGTACATTGAGAATACCGAATGCAATTACAAGAAGGCCCGCTACCTTGAAAAAGATTCCTGAATATTTTCCTTTTCCAAATTCTACTGAGCTCACACTAATGAATGCGAGCACAGGAAGTGTGCCAAGGGCAAACACAAGCATAGTAAGTGCTCCCGCAAGAAATGAACCCGTAGAAAGGCTATATACTTGCATTGATTGGGTAAATCCACACGGAAGAAAGAAAGTGCTGAGTCCAATAAGAAATGGTACCGCACTATGTTGCATGTTTTTTATTCTGGAAGAATGATCAAGGAATTTCGGCATGCGTGGCTGAAGTTGCTTTGTCCATGGAAATACATCAAGAAGATTTAATCCGAGTGAGAGCATCACCATACTTACTAAAATTCCTAATATAAGCACCATGCTGCCGCTTAACGTAAATGCAGACCCAAGAAGACCAATAAGCCCTCCAAACACAAAGAATGAGATAAGTCTTCCTCCATGAAAGAAAATTTGTGGTTTTGCTTTCTCTCCTTCTTTCGCATAATTTGCTGACACCGAAAGAAGTAATCCTCCTACGACTGCGAGACATGATGAAACAGATGCAACAAGGCCAATACTAAATGCGGCGGGTAGATTTACCTTTTCAGCAGTAATGAGATTTACAAGACCGATTTTTTGTAAGAACACAAAGATTCCGAGTATACCAAGGGCAATAGGAAGTGCGTAGCGAAACTCACTCCATTTAGGCGCATGGCCAATTTTTTCGATGGAAAGAGAATAACCATCCTTCTTAATGAGTGCGGAGAGATTTTTTGCTATAACTTCTCCACTCTCATCGCTTTCCAAAATTACTTCTACGGTATTTTTTTTCTCATTCACGTGCACATAGCTTACGCCTTCAGTACTCTCAAGTGTTTCTTTGATTAAGATTCCACAGGCGGTGCAATGCATACCCTGTATATGAAAAAGGTGTTTCTGTGATTGGGTCATAAATATTAAAGTTTAATTGTTTTTAATCTGAGCGAATTACCTACGACCGATACACTTGAGAGCGCCATCGCAAGACCTGCGAATATCGGATTTAAGAGCCATCCAAATAAGGGATAGAACGCTCCTGCCGCAAGTGGAATACCGACAATATTATAGAAGAATGCCCAGAATAAATTCTGCTTGATACCTCGCATAGTAATTTTGGAGAGCGAGATTGCCTTTACAAGTTTTGAAATGTCACCATGGAGTAGCGTAATTCCTGCTGACTCAATTGCTACATCCGTACCTGTTGCCATCGCAATGCCAATATCTGCCTGTGCAAGCGCTGGTGCATCGTTTACTCCATCTCCTGCCATTACTACAATATGCCCTTCTGCTTGGAGCGTTTTAATCTTATTTAACTTATCCTCAGGCATCACTTCGGCAACTACATCATCAATTTCTATCTGACTCGCAATATAATTAGCGGTGTTTTTATCATCGCCTGTAAGCATTACTACTTTAATACCAAGTTTATGAAGTCTTAATACTGCCTCCGCCGCTTCAGGTTTTATTGCATCCGCGACCATTACGATACCGAGAACCTGGTTCTTTGTGGCAAGAATAACCGGCGTCTTACCATTTTTCGTTTCTCCTTCAATTATTTCTTTATCGAATGTGAGATGTAAGTCTTCGACGAGTTTTGTATTACCCGCATAGTATTCTGTTCCTGCGATAGTTGCACGAACCCCCTTCCCTTTTATCCCTTCAAAAGTATCAGTGGTTGAAAGTACCATTTTTTTCTCAACTGCGTACGTTACAATTGCATGCGCAATGGGGTGTTCTGATTTTTTCTCAAGTGAAGCGAGGAGTGTAATAAGTTCATCATCGTTTTTCTTAGAAAAATTTCGAATGAAGACGATTTCAGGTCTTCCTCGCGTTATAGTACCGGTTTTATCTACCACCACTACAGTTGCCTTATGGAGTTTTTCAAGTGTTGCTGCATCTTTAATGAGAATTCCCTCTCGCGCTCCTTTTCCTACACCCACAATAATTGCGGTCGGGGTTGCAAGACCAAGTGCACAAGGACACGCGATAACGAGCACACTTACGAATGAAACAAGTCCAAATGAAAGTGCCTGTGAAAAAGGAAGGTAACTTGATCCAATGAGAAGCCATGCACCAAGCGAAAGAAATGCAACGCACAATACTATTGGCACAAAAATACCTGATATCTTGTCCGCAAGTGCTTGAATGGGTGCCTTACTTCCTTGTGCCTCCTCAACCATGGCAATGATACGTGCAAGCATTGTTTCAGAACCAACCTTGGTAGCCTTGAATGTAAATGCACCACTTGTATTAATAGTTCCCGCAACGATTGCATCTCCTACCGTCTTTTTTACTGGAATTGGCTCACCCGTAATCATCGATTCATCAATATACGAGGATCCTTCTGTAATAACACCGTCAACCGGAATCTTGCTGGCTGGTTTTATCATAATAAGGTCGCCATGTGTTACTTCATGTATGGAGATTTCCACTTCTTTTCCATTACGAATTACAGTAGCCGTTTTCGTTTGTAAATTTAATAGTTTTTCTATTGCATCACCCGTCTTCAATTTAGATTTTGTTTCAAGATATTCACCGAGATAGACAAAAGTAATAACGATAATCACCACATCAAAATAAAGATTTTCTACGTTAATATAGGTAATAAGAGAATCTTTAAACACCGCAACGACGATGCTGTAGATATAGGCAACTAACGTGCCTATTCCCACAAGCGTATCCATATTTGCTTTTCCATATCGCAAAAACCGATATACCCCCGTGATGTAGGGTTTTCCCACTATAAAAAGGATGTAGGTAGCAGCAAGTGGGAGAAGATACATAACAATCGCACTTATAGTTAAGGACATTGAGTCAATGATTCCTATTTTTGCTCCAATATCCCACGCCATAACAACAATGCTCAGAATTGCGAGCGGAATAGCAAACATAAGCCTGTTCTTCATTTGGGCAAGCTCAGCAAGCTTCTCACTTTTCTGAGTATTCATTGCCATGTGTCCTTCGCGCATCGAATGTTCATCCTCAATAATCAATTCGTACCCAAGAGGCTTTATTTTTTTCGAAAGCGTTTCGGCACTTATCTTTTGTTCATCAAAATTGATTTTCACCGCCTCAGTTCCTACATTTACTTCAGCTGAAGTTACGCCTTCAGTTTTATTCAACTCTTTCCCTATGATTACCGCGCATGACGCGCAGTGCATCCCTCTCACTTTAAATGTTTTTTGCATACCAATTATTTTGAAAGGTTATAAATGCGCAATAATTCATCAATGGTCTGTTTCTTGTTCTCGTGCAATTTATGCTCTACACAATGGTCAAGGTGGCCCTTAAGAAGGGTATATTCGAGTGTGCGCAAAAGACCGATTGCGGCATGTGTTTGTTGGATGACTTCTGGGCAATACTGATCCCCTTCAATCATCTGGATGACTTTTGAAAGCGTGCCCTGCGCTTGTTTTGCATGTTTTAGCGACTTTGCCTTATCTGGCGCTGTTCCTTGTTCGTGATGCTTCATACCTATAACCTACACCCCAGGTTAAGGTTATGCAAGTCCTCTCCCCTGTGGATAAGAAATTACCTCCTATTTCTTTTTGGGTAACCGAACAATCTCTACAAATGCGGAAATGATAAAAATAATTTGTAGAAGTATAAAGATGATATCACCAATGCTTACGCTATAAATAAGAAGTGAAATACCACCGATAATAAATAACAAATCTTGTCTTTTTTCATTCTTTAGCCAGATCGCCGTTGATATTATAAGAAGTCCAATAATACCAAAAATAATAAACATAGTTATTTAAATTTAAACTTTCTTCGGAGAGAAAGAACCGCGAGACCATATTTATCTATTTTCTTTTTCGTCCAAAATTGTTCAGCTATTTTTGTATTCACTGTAAAAAGTATCTCGCATTCGAGCTTTCTCCCGCTCAATTCCCTCTTCCCTTCTTTTTGCTCCAAAAGTACTAGCGTGTCGCCTGGTTTATATTTAAAGTCCGCAAGACGAATCTCAAATTGTTTTCTTCCCTCAAGAAGGGCTTCGAAATATTCGTGTTGAACTTTCTTGAGTATCTTCATCGTGCCAACAATATTCCGATAATCACAATAAGAAAAAGAACAAGCCAACCAATCGTAGCGAAAAGCATTGTGAATGCTTCTTTTTTAAGACCGCTCAGATAAAGGTGAATCGGTTTTCCCAAAACAAGAGATCCTGTGATTGCTGCGGATGTAACAAAAAGAAGAAGCATAAGGATTGGAAGGAGAAAAGTTTCCTCCTTTCCAAATAGTTGCTTACCGTTGAATAAGAATCCTGCTACTAAGGATATATATACAAGAACGCCCGCAGCATTCAAAAAACTTCTTATGAGATATTCCTTCTTTTCCATGTTCCTATTGTACTGCTTTGAAGAGAAAATAAAAAACAATCGTGTTAATTACACAGCAATGGATAAGGATGCTGATTATTATCGCCACAAATATTCCCTCCACCATCTTTAACCATACTGGCTGGGTAAATAAGCGGTGCGAGCCTATCTTTATTGAAGTTATTTCCTTGAAATAGGTTATTGGTCAAGATAATTTCGGAAGTAGTTGGCTGTCGTTCCGCGTCGGTTTGCAACCAAAAAGGTGACTGAAAGTGGAATGAGGAGGATTCTCCTGAGCCATACTTACCAGTATAGCTTTTAAAGTTATTGTTTATAAAGGCATTGTCCTTGAAATAAACTGCGTCTTCGTAGACCAAAAGGCCTCCTTCTCTGGTAAAGTGAAATAGAAGTCCGGCATTCTCCACTGTATTATTCGATATTTTGTTATTTATCCAACTCGTCCCATAAATGGATCCGATGCCAGCCGCACCGATGGTATCAAATAAATTACCATCTATCAAAGAATTTTCTATTTGTCGCGAAGTTTCCAATCCAAGAAACCAGCTATGGGATATGTTGTTTTTCGAAACAACGTCATTTTTCTCATTAGTCAACCCAATACCATGATCAGCTCCGATTCGTATGTTATAATCTCCATCCGCTGAACCATTGATAGTATTATTTTCTATCGTATTACTTGAGCCCTCACTAAGATCCAATACACTATTGATAAACGTTTTGTTAATTTTGGATGGTTGATTCCACAAAAAGACATTATTACCGATATAACTATTTACTGTTTTTAATTGGTCATAAAAAACATGTACTGTATTATTCACGAACGAAATTGCGTTGCTGGAACGCACTTCAACATACGCAGTGAAGTAGGGAGATTCGTTAATGGTGTTGTCCTTGATAGTTAGGTTTTTGCTTTTAGTTATTGATAACGGTATTCTCCCATCCGTCTCTAAGACACAGTTCTTTATAACGGAATCTTGTGCATTTTGTACATCTAATAAGGGTGTTGTGTAATCTGTTGCGGAATCTGTATAAAGACTTTTCTTATCCAGGCTAACATTAATTTTAGTAGCTGCGTATTTAATTGTGTGCCCCTGACAATCCAGAATTAGGTTGTTTGCTCCATTTATTTTTAAACAACCGGGATTTGCGGACAATAAATCGCTATTTAATTGATACTCGCCTTTATCGGTATATATTCCACAAACGCTTATTTTATTGTTCGTAGGAGGTGGTTTTTGGATTTCGGACGCAACTAACGCAGGTGAGTTCGATTTTTTTTGCTGTATGGATTCTTCCGATACTTTTTCTTCAACCGCTGAATTAGCCGGAGCTGAAATCGTATTCACTTGTTCAAAATCAACACCAACTTTTTGTAGAGAGAAATACCAGACAACTCCACTCACAATGAAAATTAAAACGATAGCGAAAATTACTGTGAGCAATAGAAATCCTTTTTTATTCATGTAATTTAACTATATAACAAAATACCACCTCGCAAGAGGGGTATTCTGTCGGAAACAACAATTTTGGTGGACCTGACCGGATTCGAACCGGTGACCTCCTCATTGCAAATGAGGCGCTCTAACCAACTGAGCTACAGGCCCATATTCATTGTTTTCAAAAATCTTCGCACAACCCCCTTTGTAAAGAAAAGACCTCCTCACAAGGCCTTTCTTTGTGGGTGTGGAAGGAATCGAACCTTCGACCTCTGTCTTATCAGGACAGCGTTCTACCACTGAACTACACACCCGAATCAGTTTTATTCCTATTGTGGCTTCACTAAATTTAGCGTTTCGAAGCCCTTGATGTCAAACTGTTCCTTAGGAATATTTTCTCCCCCAAACTCTAATGCGGTTCCAAAGTTTGTTACAAGAAAAGTCGAGAGATAAATAACAAGTCCTACAATAAGGATTATAAGGATAATTGCAAGAATAGAAAAAAAACCTTGGCGAGAAATATGCAGTTTCATTCCTTTAGTAAAAAGATTGTTCATATTGCTGTGATGGATATTATGCCCACATTAGGGGTTTCGAAAAAATACTTTACCGTTCACTGATAATTGAGTCTTGTCTTTCCCACGAGCAATAGTGAAATTACTAAAATCGGAAAGATAACGGAAATTTTGTAATGTTTTTACAAAACCAAGTAATTTATCAAAATCACCACCAAACGTGAGTTTAAAACCAAGGAACCCCAACGAGTTGCTGGTGGCCGGTGACTCATTCATAAATGAGAATGTGGAATCGAATCCTGCTTGTGTTGCAAGAAATTGGAAGTCCTTCGCAATATTAATGAGCTGATCTTTTACTGGGATTACGCTAGAGAGCACCCCGAAGTCCTTTTGTGCTTTCGCAATATAATCAGAACGAAGATTTGCAAGCATCGTGAGTGAAGTTGATCGCATAGCAAGCTCTGTGCGCAATGCGAGGATTTCATTTGAATAAGCGGTTATTTTAGAAGCAAAAAAATAAATTCCGCTAGAAATTGCAATAATAATAATTGCAGTAATAAGTCCCTCAATCGTTATTTTTTTCTTAAATACTTCCATGCTTAGACAAATATACTCCTCTACAAACGTGTAGTATATAATTATATTACCACATTATGAAACTTCCGGTGTGTGTTCTACACGAAGAATCAAAATTGTATCCCTCTCTTCTCTTCGAAATTCCTGGAGCGCCTAAAACACTTTACTATCGTGGCATACCTCCTACGTCACGTGAATCATGTGTTGCTATTGTGGGGACGCGCAAAGCATCACGCGAAGGGTTGGTACTTGCACACGAGCTTGCCGAATCACTTGTCTTACGAGGTATTACTATTGTAAGTGGTCTCGCACTTGGTATTGATGGCGCCGCGCACGAAGGAGCACTTAAAGCAAATGGACGCGCTATCGCAGTGCTCGCAAATGGTTTAGATGCTGTCTATCCTCGTCAGCATGAGCATCTCGCAGAACACATTCTCGAATCTGGCGGGTGTCTCATTTCAGAGTATCCCGAAGGAACTCCCGCATATCCAAGTCAGTTTCTTGAGAGAAATCGTATTGTGAGTGGTCTCTCTATTGCAACTATTGTTATCGAAGCACCTTTGCGCTCTGGCTCAATTGCTACTGCACGCAATGCGATTGAACAAGGGCGTGAGGTTTTTGTCTTCCCCGGAAGCGTAAAAAGCGTCAATTATAAAGGCT
Organism: Minisyncoccota bacterium; assembly: GCA_041664385.1. Taxonomy (GTDB): domain Bacteria; phylum Patescibacteriota; class Minisyncoccia; order UBA6257; family GWB1-50-10; genus CAIKKG01. Next base: position 12,280 of record JBAYKY010000001.1, on the reverse strand, counting down.
CTCATATGCTTATTCGAAATGGTGCGCGTCTTGTGACAAGTTGTGCAGATATTTTGGAGGATCTCGGGGTGGAATCATCCTCTTCTCCCACAACTATAAAAGAAAATACTGCCTCATTAAGCGAAGTCGAATCACAAATTGTGAATACACTTACAAGTGCACGCGAACCTCTCACAATTGACAAAATACTTGAGCTGACTACACTACAACCTCATATTGTAAGTGAGAAGCTTACCCTTCTTCTTTTCTCGGGAATGATTGAGGAAGTGGGTGGTAAGTTTAGAATAAAAAACAATTAAGGTAGTATAGAAGAACGACTATGAATCCCGTTAGAGTTTTATAACTATATAACGTGGTAAATCAAATAATGCAAAATGACGTCGAAAAAAATTAAAATAGAAAAAGTGAAACTCTAACGGGATGAAATTAGTTATTGTCGAAAGTCCTGCGAAAGCAAAGACAATCGAAAAATATTTAAAAGGAGAATATAAAGTCCGCGCAAGCGTTGGGCATATTCGTGATCTTCCAAAAAGTAATAAAAAAGCAATTGATATTCCTGGTGGATTTATTCCTCACTATGAGATATCAAAAGCAAAAACTGAAATTGTTGAAGAACTCATCAAACTTTCAAAAAAAGCAGATGAGGTGCTTCTTGCTACTGACCCTGATCGAGAGGGTGAAGCGATTGCGTGGCATATTAAAGAGGCATGTAACCTAGAAAATCCGAAACGGGTTGTATTTCATGAAATTACCGAGCCCGCCATTCTCGAAGCGATGCAGCATCCGCGCGACATTGATGAAAATCTCCGCAAAGCGCAAGAAGCGCGCCGTGTTCTCGATCGGCTTGTAGGCTATGATCTTTCCGGACTCATTTGGAAGAAGGTGCGTTATGGTCTTTCTGCAGGACGAGTACAATCCCCTGCGCTTCGCATTATTATGGAGCGTGAGCGAGAGATTCGTGCCTTTATTCCTGAGCATTTTTGGGTAATTAAGGCAAAATGTAGAACCGATAAGTACGAACTTGAACTTACCTGTGAAGACGAACCAAAAAAAGAACAAGAAGTAGAGCGCATTCTTAGTGCTGCACGCACACACCCGTGGCATATTATTTCAGTAAAAAAGACTGAAGCAAAACGTTCGCCAAAACCTCCTTTTATTACCTCAACACTTCAACAAGCAGCAAGTTCGCGTCTTGGATATTCGCCTTCGCGCACGATGGGTATTGCGCAAAAACTATATGAAGCAGGTTTCATTACCTATATGAGAACTGATAGTGTCAATTTAAGTTCAGTCGCGCTTGCAGAAATGTATAAGGAAATTGAGAAAACATACGGTAAGGAATATCTTTCTCCACGAACATACATCACAAAAAGCAAAAATGCACAGGAAGCACACGAAGCCATTCGTCCCACGAAGATGGCGCTTCATAGTGCGGGAGGAAATGACGAACAAAAGCGACTCTACGAACTTATTTGGCAGCGCACCCTCGCATCTCAAATGACTGATGCACAATTGCTTCGTACTAAGATAGTTGCGGAAGCAAAAGGTGCTGAGATTCCGTTTTTTTCGATGACCGGTAATATTGTTATCTTCCCTGGATGGCTTATGGCTGATACGGGTGCGCGCGGTGAAGAACGTGAGCTTCCTCATTTAGAAAAAGATGAGGTATTAACTCTCGTCTCTATAGAAAGTGAGGGGAAAGAAACAGAACCTCTTCCGCGTTATACAGAAGCAGGACTTGTGAAGGAACTTGAGAAACGAGAAATCGGCCGTCCTAGTACGTACGCTGCTATTATCCGCACTCTTGATGAACGCGGTTATATTGAGAAACAAAACAAAACACTTCATCCCACTGATACTGGCGAAGTAGTGAGTGATTTCTTGGAAAAGAATTTTGCAAACTATATCAGTGATTCATTTACCGCAGAAATGGAAAATAAGCTTGATGAAATTGCGGAAGGAAAAAAAGAGTATAAAAAAGTATTGAAAGATTTTTACATTCCATTTGCAAAGGAGGTGAAGGAAAAAGAAAAACTAGAGAAAGCCACCACCCTTGGTGAAGACACTCGCTTTACCTGCCCCCTTGATCCTTCGCACGGCACCATGGTTATTAAACTTGGTCGTGCAGGGAAATTTTTGAGTTGTCGTCTCTTTGATGAAAAGGATAAGGCAAAACAATGCAAAGGCGCACGTAAGCTTGATGGCACCCTTATGGAAGGACCAAAAGAAACAGGAGAATTGTGCCCTGATTGTGGTGGGAAACTTCTTGAGCGCGAAGGACGATTTGGTAAGTTTATTGCCTGCAGCAATTGGTCTCGTGGGAAAAAGGGCTGTCACTATATTAAGCAAAGCCCTGAAGAAGAGGCTAAGAAGCGCACGGGTGTGAAGTGCCCACTTGATAATGGCGATATTATAGAACGTCGTGGGCGTTTTGGTGCATTTTTTAGCTGCTCAAACTACCCTTCCTGCAAATTTATTATGAAGTCTCGTCCTACGGGTAATAAATGTAACCTTTGCGACTCACTTATGATGGAGGGCACAAAAACAATTCCTGAGCGTTGTTCAAATAAAGCCTGCATTAATCACAATCCTCACAAGATAAAGAAGTAGTCATATTGGAGAATTGTTTCTCGTAGTTAAGGTTAAAATGAAATTCAAGCTCCTTATCGCTTACGACCACCCGGCCGTTATTTTCTTTATTTGCAATATATTTCTCGAGTCTTTTCATTGCAATCGGACGCATTATCTTTTGCTCAACAAATTCTCCTAAAAAGCCTTTTAAGAATTTTTCCAATATTGTTTTTATATTGCTTGGTGCAAACTTGTTTCTGTGTGCATCATACGCACTATTTTGAGGAAGGTTTGCCCACGCGTTTTGTGTAATAAAATCTCGCAAGGCATTTTCATCGCCCCAAAGAGGAATCGTATTTCGATACAGTTGGAGTCGATATGTATTGTGGGGTAATTTTTCGTAGGTATCTGGCGTGACAAAATGATTGAAACAGAGTTTATCAGGGCTACTTTCATGTGCGTCGTCCATCCGTCTTCCGTGCAAAAGTGAAAAAAGTGCAAGAAGAAAATAGCGTGCAGTAAACATTCTCCCACGAGACACTCCGACTACCACATCAAAATCGGAACGTGCATTTACATTCCCAAACGTAAGAGAACCACTTGCAACTACAAATTGAACAAATGGAATATATCGAAACCATCGAGAAAGTTTCGCGAGCTTTTTCCATTTCATATCACCCAAGAGATCCTGTCTTCTCCGAGAGATGCTGCTATGGCTACCTTTTAATCCATAAAATCCTTCTTCTTCTGTTATATTTTTTTCCCGAATTAATTTCGCAAGTATTCTCCGCACTTCTTTCGTATTTTCTCCTTGGCTTGGAAGATGGGTAAGAATTTCTAGAAAAGTAAGAGGCCGCCCAAGAGCGTCGTAGAATGCAAAAAGGTTCTTTATTTCTATTTCCATCCTATTCCATTTCGCGATGCGTTGGCGACTCAAGCACCATTGGCTCTATTACTGCCTCACCCTTGGTAATACGCATTACATCTTTATCAATCTTTCCCAATTCTTTATAGGCCGCGTTATAAGACTTCACTGTGGTATCAAGATTATTTCCTAATTTTTGAACCCATGATTCATAACTCGCGATATGTTTTCCTAATTCTTCTACGCGCTTAATAATATCCTTTGCAGATTCCTCAATTTGAAGTGCTTTAAGTCCTTGTAAGACCGTTTGAAGATATGCAAGAAATGAGGTTGGCGACACGATAATCACGTGCTTTTCTTTAAATGCGTATTCGATTAAATCCCGAGTATTCACCTTCACTGCACCCACCTGAGCCACCAAGAGGTCATAATAAATTGCCTCATGGGGAATAAACATAAATGCAAAATCCATGGTGCCTTTTGATGGTTGTACATATTTTGCAGTCTCATCGATGCGATTTTTAAGATCGCTCTTAAACAGTTTTTCTAATTTCTCTCGCTCTACCGGATCTTTTTCCTCCACAAGGCGATTGTAGTTTTCCAAAGAAAATTTTGAATCAATGGGAATAATTTTATCTTTCACAAATACCACCGCATCAACAATAAGGTCTTTTCCGGTATTCTCGTCTTTTCCCATATGATATTGCACCTCATAACTTCCCGGAGGTAAAACATTTTTCAAAAGCGTTTCTAAATAAAATTCTCCTAAAATACCCCGCTGCTTTGGATTTTTCAAAATATCCTGAAGTGATTGAAGTTGGTCGGCAAAATTAACCACTTGGCGATTTGTCTCATCGAGTTTGGTGAGGCGTTCAGTTACATCGCGAATAATTTGTTGTGATGCTCCCGTTTGGTGTTGCATAAATTGCACCGAATCACCGAATCCTCGTTCAACAGAACGTCTTAATTCCTGAAATTGTGTTTGCATTTGATTTTGGAGAAGAAGCAAGGATTGCGCATCGTCTGGTTCTCCGTTCTTTTTCATCATTCGAAAAAGAATAATAAACCCTCCAATAACAATCGCGAGAATAACTACGAGAAATATACTAAAAAAGGTATTCATATATTAATTAATAGAAATAAGCACAGAATTAATGATAAGTACTAACATGCCTATAAGTATGTTTCCCACAAGAAAAAGATACGAGAGAAAACGTTCACGATGATAAAATTCATAACAAAGAATACCGTTCACCATCATCATCACGAGTCCTAACACCCACACGCCCCATAAATTTGCTCGTGAACCAAAAAGATCAACACCCTGAAAGGCATCAAAATGAAGAACGATGGTTTGCGCGATACTTCCATAATTTATTATCACAATACCGAAGGACACCACCATGAGTAAGACGCTTATAATGATAAGTATTCCCAGTGTTTTTTGTTTCGATAATGCGGTGAAAACCATAGTAATTCTATTATACCTTGTACCACATACCTTTTAAAGACAAAAAAAAGCGACTCATAGAGTCGCTCATATAACTAATCTTACATATTGTACGATGCAATAGTGTCGTACCACTTTTGCGGTAAAAATCCCGCATAGATGCATATAATAACTGCCTCTGGTCGTCCGCCTCGAACTATCCATCCACCAACCTTCAAATAACGGAATTGTTGTAAAAGATGGTTACGTTCATTTACGATCTTATCGAGCTGTCCTTTGTATACTGACGGACCATATATTGCACGTTCTTTTGTTCCGTCGAAAGAATCAGCTACAGTGAAAAACTTCTCTTCGAGTGGTGCAATTTTCGCACTCATCTCAAAATGTTTTGTTCCGAAGAACGAGAGAATAATAATTCCTACAACTATCACGATTTTCTTCATGAATTTCCTTCCTTATTATTAAATTGTGGGGTGCTAGTTAACGTAGGGATTGTATCATATTATGTAGTATTTGTCAATATTCCCTGCCTCGCAAATAAAAACCTCCGTTTCCTTGCGGATTCGGAGGTACTCTTCATTGCATTGCCATTTGGGCGATGATTTTGAGAACTAGATCAGGGAGTACTAGTTTCTCACTCTCAAGATTGCACCCTGCTTCACAGAGTGTTTTCCGATGTACGAGTATGCTCGACATCGCAATCATGGGACCCTTGAACGATTGTCTCATTTTTTGCACAAGTTGAATCGTGTCCGGTTCATGTCCCGAAATGCACGCGCTCATTGCGATTATGTCTATCTCCGGATGCTCGAGAAAAAGTTCTTCTGCTTCATCGATTGAAGATGCGTGGAATAATGCTCTTGATTCGTCCTTTAGGATTTCTCCCCAAATCCGGTGCCACTCTCCCCTACTTTCTACGAACAAAATCGTTATTTTGCTCATACCGTTCAACTCCTTATTGTTAAGTACGTTGTCTATTTTGAAACGTGAACTGAAATGAGTATCGCATAAAATATGAATATAGTCAATATAATCTAAATATCAAAAAGACGTTGTTAAACGTCCTTTTGATATTAGTGCGCGGGACAGGAGTTGCCTCTCACATTGCTATGTTCGAGACCTACCCCCTCTCTTCGAGGTTTTCGGCCTACGGTTCAACTCCTACTGACATGGATATCAAAAAAGACGTTGTTAAACGTCCTTTTGATATTAGTGCGCGGGACAGGAGTTGAACCTGCAAGCCCTTGCGGGCGCTACCACCTCAAGGTAGTGCGTCTGCCAGTTTCGCCACCCGCGCATATACAAATGCCTCTCTAGTATACAAATTATTTTACTAATTTCAAATAGAAAGCCGCATTCCTGCGGCTTTATGAAAACTGCCTTTTACTTCTTAAACATTCCCCGATATCCGTTTCCCGAATTTGTTTTACTGAGGCTCCATACAAATGCAGCTGCAAATGCAAGAACCAAGAGATAACAAAATGCTAAAAACAGAGTCATAAGAGGATTTGGACTCAAGAGAAAGATAAGAATAACTATGACCAGCGCAACTATAATACTGTATTTCAACAACTTTTTTCGTTTCATACAGTCCTCCTTTTTTAGTGAATTGCTGCAATCAGAATATTCCTATTTTGAACACTTTTCAATGATAATTGGTGCGCGTACTTCTCCGTGTGCTACAAAATACCCTATCGCAAATCCAAGATTTCCTACCAACAAAAGAAGAAACAAAAAAAGAATTATCTTTTGACGTTCTCTTATCCACACCATTATTCGCGCAAGAAAGATTGACATTTTTACCCTATTTCACTTATTATACAGTGGTATTAGTACTTAAGAAATATGGCACATACCAAAGCGAAAGGCTCTACTAAATTAGGGCGAGAATCAGAATCGAAACGGCTTGGCGTCAAGCTTTTTGATGGTGAGAAAGTTGCCCCAGGAGAAGTTATTATCCGTCAGCGTGGAACGAAGTTCTACCCTGGCACCAATGTGCTTCGTGGTGGCGACGACACACTCTATGCAAAAAAAGAAGGCGTTATTAAATACACCACAAAGAAACGTATGCATTTCGATGGTTCACGAAAATTTGTTCGCGTTGTAAATATCGTCTAAATCAAAATCCCGCTTCTCGCGGGATTTTTTTGTTCTCTATTTTTCAGGTTTTATTTCAACGGTGATTGTCGTGCAAATACCTTCTCCTATATCAATGGATACAGGGAAGGTGCCGAGCACTTTGAGGGGATGTTCAAGAAGTACCTTTATATTTGTTTCAAAGCGATGCATTTCCTTTTCAATATCTCGTGCGGAGACAGAACCAAAAATCTCTCCCTTCTCCCCTGCCTTCAAACTGAAATGTAATTTTATCTTTGTGAGTTCTCGTGCGCGAGCTTCCAATTTTCTTATGCGCTCCTTCTCAGCCTCAATCTGTTCGCTATTAGTACGTGCAATATGTGCCACCGATTTTTCAGTTGCAATAACCGCAAGTTGTTTAGGGAGAAGAAAGTTTCGTGCGTATCCGTCATTCACATTGCGTACTTCTCCTTTTTTTCCTATCCCTTTTACATCTTTTAAGAGAATTACTTGCATAGGTATTTATTGTTTTTTTGTCGCAAGTTCTGTACTCATTACTTCAAGTGCCTTATCAAGCTGAGGATCGATTTTCTTTTCCACATCTGCATCGGTAAGTTTCACCTCAACGTCAGGCTTTAGACCAACTTTATTAATCACCGTTCCATTGGGAGTAAACCAATGAGCGATAGTTATTTTCATCGAGGCACCTCCCTCTAGATTTTGAATTTCTTGAACGCTTCCTTTTCCAAACGTTTTCTCTCCTACAAGTTTCGCGCCGCGAATATCGTGAAGTGCACCCGCAAGAATTTCTGATGCTGAAGCTGATCCGCTATTTACCAACACAACAATAGGAATATCTCCGAACGATGCATTTCCTGCCGCAAAAAGTGACTTTTCTTCTCCAGAGCGATACTTTTCTTTCACTACTACCGAGCCTCTTGGAAGAAACCATCCTGCAAGATCGGTGGCCACATCAAGAAATCCTCCTGGATTATTACGCATATCAAGTATGATTCCTTTTGCTCCATCGGTCATTGCTTGGTATGCTGCCTTATTAAAAAGCGGCGGCACATTCGAATTAAAATTATACAATTGCATGTATGCCACTTTTTCTCCTGATTTCAATGTTTTCATTGTGGTATCAAGCGTAGGTACCTGAATAACCGCGCGCGTAATTTTAAATTCTTTTGCGTCCTTCCATCCATTGCGCAAAATAAGAAGTTTTACTTCAGTGCCTACCTCTCCACGAATTATTTTTACTGCATCCTCTTCATTCATCCCTGCGGTAAATGCGTCGTTTATCTTAAGAATCTTATCCATAGGCTTTAGCCCCGCTGCTTCTGCAGGATTTCCTTTAAGTGGCGCTATCACCACTATTTGATCATCTCGTATGCCTATTTGTGCACCGATGCCACCAAAACTTCCATTCAAATCTTGTTCGAATTTCTTTGCATCCGATGGTTCAAAGAATGAGGTATAAGGATCGCCAAATGCCGCAATCGCTCCTTTAATTGCACCATAGAGAAGTTTATCGTCTTTTACTTCACCTGCATCTACTTGTTTTTGCTTTGCAAGATCGACTGCGTTCCAGAAAAGAGAAAAATCGGCATTGATAATCTGTTTGCTGTCAGTAATTACTATTGAGCGCTCTACTCCTGCTTTTTTCCCTAGGTTATAACTTCCTAATGCAATACTTCCGATAATAAGAAGGAGGAGCAATATAATACCAGTGTTCTTCAAATATTTTTGTATCATAGTATCTATTAATTTAATCACGAAGGGTGACTTCTTGTACATCACCTTTTCTTCGTTCTCATAATACCATAGAATAGAAACAATGCCGTTCGATGAGAATTATATGAAAGCATTGAGAGAAAAAGGGTCAAAAAGTAAAGTGTATCAGGAATTTCAACTTACTGGCCTCACTATCTCAGAAATTTTGGGAGATAATGCTCATGCGGGACTATATATAAAACTTGCAAAGCAATTTGATGCGAACCATCTTCTTTCTATTGCAAAGCGAGTTGCGGAAACGAAAAATATAAAAAAGAAAGGTGCTTATTTTATGAGAGTACTCTTGAGCAAAGATAACAAATCAAATGGATCCCGTTAGAAGATTGCCAAATATGATTTTTGATCAATATCACGTTAATACTGTTATTATATCTTTAGTCGGAAAAAGAGTAGTTTTAATTTTCTAACGGGATGGATCCAATAGTTACCATAAGTAAAAAAGAGAGTGAGGCCTTTTTAAGAAAGAAAACGGCGGCTTTTGATTTTTCGAAGTACGACAAAAAAGAACTCCTTGTTCTCGTAAAAAGAATGCGAGAAACGATGAAGAAAGCAAACGGAGTGGGACTGAGTGCCAACCAAGTGGGGCGTGATGAATGTTTCTTTGTTGCACAAGTTCCTGATACACAAGGCCGTCAGAAATTTTACGCTATTTTTAATCCCGTGCTTACTAAGGTTTCAAGTGAAATGATAACGATTGAAGAAGGCTGTCTTAGTGTTCCTGAAGTATATGGGCCCACTCCACGATCGTACCGTGTAACCCTTGAGGGATTTGATATCCACGAGAGGAAAATAAAAATTAAAGCATGGGGACTTCTTGCACGAGTATTCCAACATGAAACTGATCACTTAAGCGGCAAGCTTTTTATTGATAAAGCAAAAACACTGACTAAACTCGTTCCAAAGGAAAAGCTTCCTCCAAAGAAATAAATGAAATACGCATTTTTCGGTACACCTGAATTTGCCGCCATTATTCTCGAACGACTTATTGGTGCAGGACTTCCGCCTGCCGCGCTTATCTGCAATCCTGATCGTCCCGTAGGCAGAAAGAAAATTATTACTCCTCCTCCTGCAAAACAAAGTATTCTTGATCAACAAGAAGATATTCGTGAGCAGATTGAGATATTCCAACCAGAAAAAGTATCAGAAATCGAAGAACAATTAAAAGCGGGAAATTATGACCTTTTTGTCGTCGCGGCTTATGGGCTTATTATTCCGAAGCGAATACTAGATATTCCCCGCCTTGGTACCATTGGCATTCATCCCTCCCTTCTTCCCCATTTTCGTGGCGCTACACCAATCCAATCCGCACTTCTCTCTAATGAAAAGGAAACGGGCGTTTCACTCTTTATGGTTGATGAAAAAGTAGACCACGGTTCAATCCTTTCCGAGGAGGTACTTGAATCCTATGAGCTTACCTCGCTTACCTATCCCGCACTTCATGATGCGCTTGCGCGACTTGGTGCTGAAATGCTCATTAAAACACTTCCCAATATTGAAAGGGCTATTAAAGAAGCAAAACCACAGGATGAATCAAAAGCCACATTTACCTCAAAATTCAAAACCGAAGATGGGTTCGTTGATGAGAAAAATTTAGAAGAGGCGCTTTCTGGGACAAACTCAGAGCAAGCGGTAATAATTGATAAAAAAATTCGTGCATTGGGTATGGAACCCGGAGTCTATACTATTCGTAATAAGGAACGCACGAAACTTTTAGAAGCGGAGGTTCATCAGGGAAAACTTATTTTGAAACGTATTCAGGTTGCGGGAAAAACTCCTCGCACATTTTAATATTCTCATTTTTTGCCCAGGAATATCTTTCTTTCATTTTTTGAAAGACGTTCTATTGCATACCGCAACGCAGTACGCGGTATTTGGGAAACGTGAATCTTAAGAAACATTATAAGTGCTGAGTGAGAACGCTTTCCTACTTCGCGCAACATCCATCCCGTCGCCTTATGGATGAGATCGTGAGTATCAGAGAGTAAATGTTCAGCAATGGAAAAAGTGTCCGCGAACTCGTTGTTTCGTATAAATGCAAAGGTCGAGAGCATTGCAATACGTCGCTCCCAAATATTCTTCGATTTCACAAGAGTGTAAAGAATATCTCGTTTCTTATTGAGAAGATGCTCACCCAAAATATAAGGAGCAGAAGAATCTACAAGGTCCCAATTGTTCACACGTTTTATATTTGCAAGATAAAACTTCACAATACGTTCGCGCGTGCGTGTGTTTGCACTTATAAATTGAGAAGTAAGAATAAGAAGTGCAGTGAGACGACATTCGTGGAATTTGCTTTCAAGAAGTTCTTTTATTTCTGAAAGCGGAAGTTCCTTGTATCCCTTTGCAATCTTCCTCTGCTCAGGAACAGTGACGCCGATAAATACGTCACCATAACCATATTGCCCCTTTTCTGTTTTAAAAAACCACGCGGAAGCTTTAGCCTTTACTTTAGTTCCGTGTCGTTTAAGCTCCCTTTCAACTTGAGTCGCGGTCAGAACAGTACTCATCGAAATTCGTTTTTAATTGCTCTGTGGTATCACAGAAGGTGTTTCAGCGTGAGGAACTGCGATCTCAGGATATAAAAGGAGTCCGAGTATCACAATAAGAAAGCCGATAATCCAATAAATGATGTGAGAATGCTTCGGATGATCCATTCTTTTTATCATACATGAATACTTCCAATATTCATTGACTTAATATCGACTTTTATTGCATAATCGAACCAGTATCTTTCACCATAATATGAAAGGAAAACCAATGAAACAAGGCCTGTTTTCTCGTTATCCATTTGTTCTCATTCGACAAATTCCGCTGTATCTTTTGGCAGGATTGCTCGTCTATCTTCTCTGGTTTGTTTTTGGTATAGAACGCGGGAGAAGCGTCCCCATCCTTGCAATGGGAACATGGTCGGGTATTCCATTCTCTGTTCTCAATGACGCACTTGTCGCCGCTATTTTTATGGCCGTGATAAACGCCTGGTATAATATTCCTTCTATCAAGGAATACGATAATCCATTCTTGTATGTGCTCACTGTCTCAATCACCGCATGGTTAGGCTTTCTCGTCGCAGGAATAGGGAGTTTTCTCTGGTATCATTCATCAGTTACGGATCTTTCTTCGCTTTTTGCATATACCGCATTCGGACTTATGCTCTGCATCTTGAGAGAAAGTGTGGCGCGTAAATGCATTGTTTTTATCACCTACACGATAAGTTTTTCGTGTACAGTTCTCATCTTCCATGCGTTCTCTAACCATTGGATGTTTCCTCTCGTATACATTCTCTTTTTTATTGCGCTTGGTGGTTTTTACAAATTTAAAGAAAATAGATAATACAATCCCTCGCCACACATGCGAGGGTTTTTATTGAAATATGGGGGTTGGTGGGATATAATCACCACGACATTGCGGGATCGTCTAATGGTAGGCTCCCTGTTTGTCCAAGAGTCTTCGATTGGTAACAAACAGTAGTGCCAGTGAGCGAAGCGAATAGGCAGTCCGCACGATGTTTAGCAAAATAGTGAAGC